>NZ_JBIVOO010000008.1:0-194710 GCF_044754165.1 Arthrobacter sp. NPDC093139 | reverse complement strand
CCACAGGGGCGGACAGGCCCGGCAAATCAACCAATTCATAAAAAATCGGTATCAACAAACTTGGCACACTATTGAGTTCTCAAACAACAGACACACCCGGCACCACCACAACCAAACCACAGTCGCGGATCGCTCCGGAGCAACTTTCCAAACTTACCCGCTCACTTCACCCTAGTCAAATCGGCTCCTGCGATCCCTTGATGCCTGAGGCATCTTAGTCGCTGTACCGACCGACTCCGGGGAGCGGCGCGGAAATAAACTCTACCACTACTTTTCCCTGTAGCCAACCCGCCTCCAGTAGGCCATCAGCGTGCCTGCTGCAGGGCACACTGCAGCAGGCACGGAAGAGGCCCGGAATCACGGGGATTCCGGGCCTCTTCCGGCGGTGTGATGAGAGCGGGAATCAGCTCACAGTCGTCTCCGGCAACTCTGCCTTGGCTGCACGGCTCGGCACCGTCTTGGCCATCGGCCCGGCGGGCTTGAAGTAAACGACACCCAGCGGGGGAAGCGTCACCGTCAGCGTGGCGGGCTGGCCATCGATGGCTGCGTCCTCCGCGGTCAGGGTCCCGTCGTTGAGGACGCCGGAACCACCGTAGGAGGTTGCATCGGTGTTGAGCACTTCAGTCCAGGCGCCGACGGACGGTACTCCAAGTGCATAGTCCTTGTGCGGGCCTCCAGAGAAGTTCACCGCAACGACCACGGGATTGCCCTCGGTGTCCCAACGGACGAACGTCAGGACGTTGCGGTCCGCATCGGCTCCGTTGATCCACTGGAACCCACCGGGCTCGTTGTCGCGTGAATACAGTGCCGGCGTGGACTTGTACAGCTCGTTCAGGTCCTTCGTCAGCAGCTGCACGCCGCGGTGCGCCGGGATGTCCGCCAGCCACCAGTCAAGGCCGTGCTGCTCGGACCATTCTGCTTCCTGGCCGAATTCCGTGCCCATGAAGATGAGCTGCTTGCCCGGGTGCGCCCACTGATAACCGAGGAAGGCACGCAGGTTTGCCAGCTGCTGCCAGCGGTCCCCCGGCATCTTGCGAAGCATCGACCCCTTGCCGTGGACAACCTCGTCATGGCTGATGGGCAGGAGGAAGTTCTCGGTGAACGCATAGACCATCGAGAAGGTGACAGTCCCGTGGTGCCACTTCCGGTTGACGGGATCCTCTGAAATGTACTTGAGCGAGTCGTGCATCCAGCCCATGTTCCACTTGAGCCCGAAGCCGAGGCCGTTATGGCTGGTGGGACCGGTGACTCCCGGGAAGGCTGTGGATTCCTCGGCGATCATGACCGCACCGGGGTGGGTCTTGTACACCGTGGCGTTGGCTTCCTGGAGGAAGGAGATGGCCTCCAGGTTTTCGCGACCGCCGAAACGGTTCGGCTGCCACTGGCCGTGTTCGCGCGAATAGTCCAGATACAGCATGGAGGCGACAGCGTCCACGCGAAGGCCGTCGATGTGGAATTCGTCCAGCCAGTACAGCGCGTTGGCCACCAGGAAGTTGCGCACCTCGGTACGGCCGAAGTCGAAGATCAGGGTACCCCAGTCCGGGTGCTCCCCCAGGTTCGGGTCGGCGTGCTCGTACAGCGGCTGTCCATCGAACTCGGCAAGCGCCCAGTTGTCTTTCGGGAAGTGGGCCGGTACCCAGTCCAGGAGGACGCCGATGCCGGCCTGGTGGAGCGCGTCCACCAGGTAGCGGAATTCGTCGGGGTGCCCGAAGCGTGAGGTCGGTGCAAAGTAGGACGTGACCTGGTAGCCCCAGGAGCCGCCGAAGGGGTGTTCGGCCACCGGCATGAACTCGACGTGGCTGAAGCCCAGCCATTTCACGTATTCGACGAGTTCCTTGGCAAGTTCCCGGTAGCTCAGCCCCAGGCGCCAGGATCCCAGGTGGACCTCGTAGACACTCATCGGGGAGTTGTGTGGATCCCGTGCGGCGCGGGCCTTCATCCACTCGTCGTCCTCGAACCGGTAGTGGGATTCGACAACCCTGGATGCAGTCAGCGGCGGCACTTCGGTGCCGAACGCCAGGGGGTCAGCCTTCTCGACCCAGTAACCGCCCTTGGTCTTAATCTCGAATTTGTAGCATGCGCCGGCTGCAACGCCGGGCACAAACAGTTCCCAGACGCCGGAAGACCCCAGGGAGCGCAGGGAGTTTTCCCGCCCATCCCAGGCATTGAAGTCGCCCTTGACGCGGACCGCCTCGGCGTTCGGAGCCCACACGGCGAAGGACACACCGTCGACGTCCCCCAGGGAGGACTTGTAGTGCTGGACGTGCGCACCGAGGACGGTCCACAGCTTCTCGTGGCGGCCCTCCCCGATCAGGTGCAGGTCCACCTCACCCACAGTGGGGAGGTAGCGGTACGGCTCATCCACCGTCACCGGTTCCGCACCCTCGTAGGTCACTTCCAAACGGTAGTCCGGCACGTGGCCTGCCTGCAGGGGCTCCAGCACGGCAACCCATATGCCCTCTGCCTCATGCGTCATCGGCACCGACCCGGCCGCCGTCACCACGGTGACCGCCTCGGCCAGGTGCTTGACGGTGCGGATGGTTACGTGGCCGTAGTTATCCAGATGCGCACCAAGCACGGAGTGCGGGGCGTGGTGCTCACCGGCCGCCACACGTGAGAGCGTGTTCGCATCCACTTGGAGAGGTGCGTGGGGCCGATCTGTAGGTGCAGAGCCTGTCATCTTCTTACCTTCCGCTGCGGCTCCGGCGGGATCGCCGGGGCCTTTACTGCTGAGTAGCCGCCTGGACGCAGTCACAGGAATGGCTAGCCAATCTGGCCTGTTACGCAATTCATACACGACTTCGTACAACGCCTTGTCCAGCCACAATGCCACAAAGAGCGGAGACTTTCGGTCTATCGTGCCGGGAGTTACCTCTGAGTAGCCGGCAAGGAACGCCTCGGCGCAGTCGTCCACCCACGATTCGGGCACGTTCGCCCCGCTGCCCTCGCGCTCCGCGGCGCCGGCGGCGTAGTCGAACGAGCGGAGCATGCCCACGACGTCTCTGAGCGGGACGTCCGGAAAGTTCCGTTCGGAAATAGGCCGCAGCGGCTCACCCTCGAAATCGAGGATCGCCCACCGGTCCGCCCCGCCGTTCCGGCCGGGCACCTGGAGGATCTGGCCAAGGTGAAGGTCGCCATGGATGCGCTGCAGCGCACCGGCCGGGACACCCTCCAGTTGCTGGAGGAGAGCATCCAGTTCGTTCTCATACGGCCCGACGGCGGCACCGGCCTCCGTCCAGGCCTGCCGCACCCGCTGGGCTACTCCGGGGGCAATGACGCCGCCCGGGACGGCCTCCGCGGAAACACCCAGTGTTTCAGCCAGCCGCCGGTGCACGGTCGCGGTGGCGTGGCCCAGGGCGTGGGCTTCCTGCGTGAAGTCGTTTCCTGCCGCGGCGGCATCGACCGCGAGGCGCCAGGCGTCCCGCCCGCCGGCCAGGAACTCGTGGGCAACGGCGAGTTCGCCGTGCGCCGTGGTTTCCGCGGCAGCGTCCTCCCCGGCGGGTGCGTCCGCCGTCGTCGTGTGTTGGGGCCGCCATTGGCCGGTGACCCAGCCAAGCGTGGCCGGCACTTCGGAGGTCCGCGCTGCGGAAAGGGCAGCACCGACCTCTACTTCCGGATTGCGGCCTGCCGAAAGCACACGGAAGAACTTTACGATTGCCGCGGAGACACCGTCGTCCACGATCACCGAGGTGTTGGACTGTTCGCCTGAGAGGACGCGGACGGTACCGGCGGCGGTCGGAATCGGTTGGCCGCCCTCCGGCAGGTGCCCGCTGGCCGTCCCGGCCACTCCCTCGGTGCGCATGAGGTCAAGCCATTCGGAGATGAAGACGGGGTCGTGGACGCCGTCGTAGATCCACCGGTGTCCCAGTTCCGTATTGTCGATTTCGCCGATCAGGGCCCGCTCGGCGCCGGCCAGCGGTTCACGGCGGTAGCTGAGCGGCACCTGGACCACGTCGGTGCGGCGGCCGCCGTCGACCGTTTCGGACACCACGGAGGCCAGGACCACTTCAAGTCCCACCTCCCCGGAGGAGTCCTTGAGGATGAGGCCGCCCACCGGGGCCAGCGTAAATGCGGCCGACTTCACCGGGAACCAGCGTTGGCTTGGCAGCCACTGGCGGAGTAACTCTTCGAGCGTTGGGATCAGTGTGGATTGTGTCATGTCACCCCTCAATAGACAGGATGGGCATCGCCTGGGTGTAGGGAGATGCCGGGTTGGAGGATACGGAACGCAGCCGGAGCCAGAAGAAATCATGGCTGCCGAGGGTTAGGGTCAGGTTCCCGTCCTCGCCGACTCCCGGGAACGTCTGGCCACCGAATACGTCGCGGAGGCCGCGTCCGGCGAACTGCGGCAGTTTGAGGGTGGCAGCAACGGGGTGCTGTGAAAGGTTGAAGGCGCACAGGATGGTCTCTGCCGGTTCACCGGCCGCGTTGCCTTCGGGAAGTTCACGCAGATAGGCCAGCACCACTTCGTGGTCTGCTTCCACGTGCCTGAAGTTGCCGAGCCCAAACGCGGCGTGATTCCGCCGGACGCTCAGGATCTGCCTGGTCCAGCGCAGCAGCGAGCCGGAATGCGCGGCCTCCGCCTCAACATTGGCCATGCTGTAGTTGTAGACCAGCGACTGGATCACCGGGAGGTAGAGCTTGCCGGGATCGGCGTTGGAGAAGCCGGCATTGCGGTCCGGGTTCCACTGCATAGGCGTGCGGACGGCATCGCGGTCCTCCAGCCAGATGTTGTCGCCCATGCCGATCTCGTCCCCGTAGTAGAGAAAGGGGCTGCCCGGCAGCGACAGGAGCAGGGCATTGATCAGTTCGATCTCCGCCCTGGAGTTGTCCAGCAGCGGCGCCAGCCGGCGCCTGATGCCGATGTTGGCCCGCATGCGCGGATCCGGCGCGTACCAGCCGAGCATGGCGGCGCGCTCATCGGCGGTGACCATTTCCAGCGTGAGCTCGTCGTGGTTCCGGAGGAAGGTGCCCCACTGGGCGCCCTCGGGGATCTCCGGGGTGTCGTGCATCGTTTCGATGATGGGGGCAGCCTTCTGGTCACGCAGGGCGTAGTACAGCCGGGGCATGATCGGGAAGTGGAACGCCATGTGGCATTCCGGCTCTTCCTCCGTTCCGAAGTACTCCACCACCTCATTGGGGGGCTGGTTGGCCTCCGCGATGATGACCCGCCCCGGGTAGCTCTCGTCCACCATCTTCCGCAGCTTGCGGAGGAACTCGTGGGTGGCGGGCAGGTTTTCGCAGTTGGTGCCCTCCTCCTCGTAGAGATACGGGATGGCATCGGCGCGGAATCCGTCGATCCCCTGATCCAGCCAGAACCGCACGACGTCGAACAGCGCGTCGATGACCTTCGGGTTCTCGAAATTAAGGTCCGGCTGGTGGCTGAAGAACCGGTGCCAGAAGAACTGCCGCCTGATTGGATCGAAGGTCCAGTTGGACTCTTCCGTGTCCACGAAGATGATGCGGGCGTCCTGGTACTTCTCATCCGTGTCGCTCCACACGTAGAAGTCACCGAAGGGACCGTCCGGATCCTTCCGTGACTCCTGGAACCAGGGGTGCTGGTCCGAGGTGTGGTTCAGCGGCAGGTCGATGATGACCCGGACGCCGCGGGCGTGCGCCTCCGCCACGAGCCGTTTGAAGTCGCTGATGGTTCCAAACTCGTCGAGCACGGAGTTGTAGTCGGAGATGTCATAGCCGCCGTCACGGAGCGGTGACTGGAAGAACGGCGGGAGCCAGAGGCAGTCCACCCCCAGCCACTGCAGGTAGTCGAGCTTCTCGATCAGGCCGTGGAAATCCCCTGACCCGTCACCGTTTGCATCCGCAAAACCCCGCACAAGCACTTCATAGAACACCGCTTTCCTGTACCACAGTGGATCATGCTGCAATCCCGGCGCATTAAGCTCGAACGTGCTCTTCGGAGTGAAGTGATGTGACGGGTTCTGCGTGCTGAAACTCACTGAGGCTACCTCCGGATGTGCAGGATGTGTGCAGGTTCAACATGGGCATCCAGTCTGACGTAGTTGTATTCCCCCCATTCCCAAGACTCGCCGGAAATCAGGTCATCCACCCTGAAGCCGCCATTCGGCGTGAGGTCGTCCGAATCGAGCTGCAGCGCAGCCAGATCCAGCGACACCGTGCTTTCCCGGGTGCTGTGCGGGTCCACGTTGACCACCACGATGATGGTGTCCTTGGTGCCATCCGGGAGGGCCTTGTGCTTGGAGTACACGATGGTGGCATCATCCGTGCTGTGGTGCAGCGTCAGGTTCTGCAGATCCCCCAGCGCGGGGTGTGCCTTGCGGATCTCGTTGAGCCTGGTCAGGTACGGGGCGAGGGTCCGGCCGGACGCGGCGGCAGCATCCCAGTCCCTGGCCTTGTACTCGAACTTCTCGTTGTCGATGTACTCCTCCGCGCCGGGCCGGGCCACATGCTCGTAGAGCTCAAAGCCGGCGTAGACGCCCCACAGCGGGCTGGCCGTAGCAGCCAGTGCAGCACGGATCTTGAAGGCCGCAGGCCCGCCGTACTGCAGGTACTCGGTGAGGATGTCCGGGGTGTTGACGAAGAAGTTCGGCCGGAAGAACGCCGGCGAGACATGGCTGACCTCGTGGAAGTACTCCTCCAGTTCCTTCTTCGTGTTCCGCCACGTGAAGTACGTGTATGACTGCTGGAAGCCTGCCCGGCCCAGCGCATGCATCATGGCAGGACGGGTGAATGCCTCAGCCAGGAACACGACGTCCGGGTTCTTCTTGTTGACCTTGGCGATCAGCCATTCCCAGAACCACACCGGCTTGGTGTGGGGGTTGTCCACCCGGAAGATCTTCACCCCGTGGCTGACCCAAAGCTGCACGATGCGGAGGATTTCCTTGGACAGGCCCTCGGGATCGTTGTCGAAGTTGAGCGGATAGATGTCCTGGTACTTTTTCGGAGGGTTCTCGGCGTAGGCGATGCTGCCGTCCACCCTGGTGGTGAACCATTCCGGGTGGGATGTGACCCACGGGTGGTCCGGCGCGGCCTGCAGCGCGAGGTCCAGCGCCACCTCAAGGCCCAGCTCGGTGGCGCGTGCCACGAAAGCGTCGAAGTCCTCAAAGGTGCCCAAGTCGGGGTGGATGGCGTCGTGGCCGCCCTCCTTCGCCCCAATGGCCCAGGGCGATCCGGGGTCGTTCGGACCCGCGATCAGGGTGTTGTTGGGGCCTTTCCGGTGCTGGACGCCAATCGGGTGGATCGGCGGCATGTAGATGACATCGAAGCCCATCTCGGCGACGGCTTCGAGCCGCTTGGCCGCCGTCTGGAAGTTGCCTGACGTCCAGGCGCCTGTCTCGTGGTTGCGGATTGCGCCTTCGGAGCGCGGAAAGAACTCGTACCAGGAACCGCGGCCGGCCCGGTCCCGCTCCACCAAGAGGGGGAACGGTTCAGAAACGGTGACCAGCTCCCGGATCGGCTCGCGGCCTACGATCTCGGCGACGTCCGCACCGAAGCCGGCAGCCAGCCGCTCTTCAGCGGTTTTGGAGGTATCGGACAGAACCACGACGGCGGAGCGCAGCGTCCGCCTGTCGGCGGCGTCGCGGAAGGATTCCTCGGCGGCCTCCGACAGCAGGGCGGCCCCCTCGTCAAGCATCAGTTCGACGTCGATGCCGGCTTCCACCTTCACCTCGGCGTTGTGGTGCCACGTGCCGTAACGGTCGTGCCAGGCCTCGATGACGAAGGACCAGTTGCCCGTGGATTCAGGCGTGAGTATGCCTTCCCAAAGGTCTGTGCCCTTGCCTCGGTCCCCAGCGGGCGGCTGGAGGCGCACACGCTGGCGCTCCTTGCCCTTCGGGTCCAGCAGCACGGCGCTGACGCCCAGCTGGTCGTGGCCTTCGCGGAAGCACTTTGCGCTGACCACGATGCCTTCGCCCGGCAGCGCCTTGGCGGGGAACTTCCCCCCTTCGACAACCGGCTGAACATTCGTGATCGGGAAACGGCCAAATCGAAGGCCGTCCATGATCGAAACTTTCGGCGTTTGCTTGGCTGGGGCACTGGTTCGCGTGTTTGTCGTCACAGGCTCGACATTAGCGAGAAATGTAAGCCATTGCTAAGCCTGCGAAGTTAATAAATGAACTGATTCGTCATTTACCGGAAAGTAATCGAAACCGGTTCCTGCTGTTCATCTTCTCGATTAGTGTGGCGCAGGTGAAGGCTATCCGCAGATTTACCGTCCGAACCGTTCTTCCCGAGCCGATCCGGCCGCTGGCCCGTTTGGCCACTAACCTGCGCTGGTCCTGGCACCGGCCCACGAGGGAACTCTTCGAAGGACTCAACCCCCGGGTGTGGGCTGAATGCGGCAACGATCCGGTCAGTTTCCTCGGGCTGGTGGGCCGTGAAGAGATGCACCGTCTGGCTGCGGACAAGGACGTCGTGGCCCGCGTGCAGGCAGCCGCCGAGGACCTGGACCGCTACCTTGAGCAGCCGCGGTGGTATCAGAGCCTGGGCGAGGACGCTCCCGCTTCCATTGCATACTTCTCCCCCGAATTCGGCATCACCGAAGTTTTGCCGCAGTACTCCGGCGGCCTCGGCATCCTTGCCGGTGACCACCTGAAGGCAGCGTCGGACCTCGGGGTTCCGCTGATCGGTGTGGGCCTGTTGTACCAGGCGGGCTACTTCAAGCAGTCCCTCTCCCGCGACGCCTGGCAGCAGGAGACGTATCCGGTCATTGACCCGGATGGGCTGCCACTGACGCTGCTGCGGGAACCGTCGGCTGACGGCAGCGGAAAGCCCATCGAAATCTCGCTGCCGCTGCCCAGCGGGCGGCGCCTGGCGGCGCACATCTGGCGTGCCGACGTCGGGCGCGTTCCCCTGCTGCTGCTGGATTCCAACGTTCCGGGCAATGACGACGCCGCCCGCGGCATCACAGACCGCCTCTACGGCGGCGGTGGCGACCACCGCCTGCAGCAGGAGCTTCTGCTGGGCATGGGCGGGGTCAAGGCGCTGCGGGTCTACCAGCGGCTGACCGGCACCCCCGCCCCGGAGGTGTTCCACACCAATGAGGGCCATGCCGGCTTCCTCGGGATCGAGCGGATCCAGGAACTGATGGCCGGGGAACACGCACTCACCTTCGACGAAGCGTTGGCCGCGGGCCGTGCGTCCACTGTTTTCACCACGCATACACCGGTACCGGCTGGCATCGACCGCTTCGAAACCGCCCAGATCCAGCACTTCTTCGAGGCCGGGCTTGCGCCTGACGTGCCTACCTCCCGCATCCTCGACCTGGGCCGCGAGAACTTCGCGGACGGAAACCCGTTCGTCTTCAACATGGCGGTCATGGGTCTGCGCCTGGCGCAGCGCGCTAACGGCGTGGCCAAGCTGCACGGCGAAGTGTCCCGCGGCATGTTCTCCGCGCTCTGGCCGGGATTCGATCACTCGGAGGTGCCCATCACCTCCGTGACCAACGGTGTGCACGTACCCACCTGGGTCGATTCGCGGATTTCCAAGCTTGCCCGGGAACGGTTCGGCGCGGAAGCGGAAGCGATGGGGCGCTGGGACCTCGCCTACAACGTCAGCGACGCCGAGGTCTGGGCCTTGCGGCGCGAAATGCGCGCCTCTCTCGTGGAGGATGTCCGGCGCCGCCTTCGCGCGGCCTGGAAAAAGCGCGGCGCCGCAGACGCCGAGCTCGCGTGGACGGATTCCGTACTTGACCCGGACGTCCTGACCATCGGCTTCGCCCGGCGCGTGCCCACGTACAAGCGGCTGACCCTGATGCTGCGCGAACCGGAACGGCTCAAGGCTTTGTTGCTGCACAAACAGCACCCGATCCAGCTGGTCATTGCCGGCAAGTCCCACCCCGCCGACGATGCGGGCAAGAAGATGATCCAGGACCTGGTGCGCTTTACGGATGACCCCAAGGTCCGCCACCGCATCGTGTTCCTGCCCAACTACGACATCGCCATGGCCCGCACGCTGTTCCCGGGATGCGACGTCTGGCTCAACAACCCGCTGCGCCCCTTGGAAGCCTGCGGCACGTCCGGCATGAAGGCGGCCATCAACGGCTCCCTCAACCTTTCAGTGCTGGACGGCTGGTGGGATGAGATGTACGACGGCGAAAACGGCTGGGCGATCCCCACTGCCAACAACGGCGCTTCAGCGGACGAACGCGACGACATCGAGGCGGCCGCCCTCTATGAGCTGCTTGAAACGCAGGTGGCGCCGCGCTTCTACGGCAACACGGTTTCCGAGGCGGCCGGGGCTGCCGGTCCGTCCGCCACCGGGCACGAGAAGATCCCCACCCACTGGGTGTCCATGATCAAGCACACGCTCGCCCACCTGGGCCCGGCTGTCTCCGCCGAACGCATGCTCCAGGACTACGTCAACGTCCTGTACCGGCCGGCGGCGGTCTCCGGACGGCATGCGGTGGCAGGATCCTTCAGCCAGGCCAAGGAACTCGCAGCCTGGACCTCCAAGGTCCGCTCTGCCTGGCCCCAACTCCACGTGGAGCATGTGGATTCCCTGGGCGTGTCCGAGGATCCTCAGATCGGCGACACTCTCGAGGTCAATGCCTACGTGGGACTGCACACCCTGACGCCGCAGGACGTGGCGGTGGAGGTCGCCTACGGGCAGGCCGAGGAAAGCGACGAACTTGCCAATGTGACACTCGTGGAGCTTGATCCGAAGGATGAACTCGGCAATGGCCGGTACCTGTTCACAGGCTCCATCGTAATCGACCGCTCAGGATCGTTCGGCTACACGGTGCGGGTGCTGCCCAAGCACGACGCCCTCGCATCCAGGGCCGAGCTGGGCCTGATCGTCAACGCCTAGGCTTGCCGGTCAGGCCCCTTCGGGCCACGCTTAGACAGGGCCCGCGCACAGGCGCGGGCCCTGTCGCGTTTAGGCTCGCGCCTAGAGGAGTACAGCGATGACTGCCAGGTCCTTCCCGGCGTAGCTTTCGGCGTCCTGCAGGATTTCGCAGATGACGCCGAAGGACCTGTCGCTGCGGAAGGCTGCCGGCACCTGCCAGATGACGGTGAGCGGTTCCGCTCCGTTGTCGGAGATGGAGTCCGCGAAGTCGTGCAGTGAGTCGTTCAGAGCGTCCAGGTTGACGCCGTAGTGTTCCGGGAATTCCAGGGCTTCGCCGAAAGTGGCCAGCACTTCCTTCTTGGAATCGGCGGCGGGGATCACCAGGCTGCGGCGCCCGGCGTCAGCGACCTGGTCAGTCAGTTCCTCGACGGTCCAGGTGTCTGCTGAATAGATCTTCATTGCGCTATTTGCCCTCTGCTATGAACTTGAATGACTCGTAGTGGTCTGCCGTGTAGTATTTTTCGCCCGCCTTGCCCGCCACGATCCTACGGGCGCCGCGATCAGGCTCCCCGGGCGTGGGGACAGTGTACTCCCGGTAGTAGTCACGGGATTTCCGGGGCAGGATGCGCTCAAAGTTGCCGAACGTCGCGCCGTCGCGCTCGTAAGGGAACGGCCCGCCCCGCCGGATGAGCGCGAGGGTTGTGCGGCCTTCGGCCGGGAGCTGGGACTCCGGGATGGTTGGCAGGGCGGATGGGTTGGGAACCCCTCCGGCCCCTGCGGTTGCCCCGAGTGCGCGGGGGGACGGAACCGCGGGACCTGACTCAGCCAGGGGACCCCCCGCCTGCGGCTGGAGTCCGTTGGACACCACGAGGGCCACGCCCAGCAGCACGATCAGCACGACGGCCGCCAACAGCCTGCGCATATTCACGCTTTCCCGTCCCTGATGCCGATCCTGATGTTAGGTGCGGTAGATGTTGATGGTGTTGGCCTGCACGAGGTCCGCGTCACCGGACCCGACCTGAACGCCCTGGCGCTGGTCATGGAGGTCGGACGTGGTGAGACGCAGTTCGAATATCCGCTTGGCTGTGCCGTCGTCCTTGATCGCCTTCGGAAGGGTGACCGGGACGTCATCGCGCCCGCCGTTGACCACGATGAGTCCGGCTGCCTGCCCGTCGTCCGAGCCCAGCAGCAGCTGCACCACGCGGTTCCGGGGATCATTCCACCGTTCCATGGTCATCGGCTCGCCATGCTGGTCATACCAAAACAGGTACGACTGCGCGTCCCGCACCGCGTAGTCATTTGGCTGCCCGGCAAGGAATTCCTTGCGGAGCCGGATGACGCGCTTGGTGCTCCTGAGCATGGCGTGCGATTCCGGTGTGCTGGTCCAGTCGAGCCAGGCGAGGGGATTGTCCTGGCAGTAGGCATTGTTGTTGCCCTGCTGCGTGCGGCCAAGTTCATCTCCGGCCGTGATCATAGGGACCCCGAGGGAGATCATCAGCGAGGCCATCAGGTTCCGCTGAGTCTGGGCCCGCCGGGCAAGGATGCCTTCGTCCTCGGTCGGGCCTTCAAAACCGTGGTTGTAGCTGCGGTTGTCGCCGTGCCCGTCCCGGTTCTGCTCACCGTTCGCCTCGTTGTGCTTGCGGTCGTAGGAGACAAGGTCGGCCATGGTGAACCCGTCATGGGCCGTGATGAAGTTCAAGGAGGCGAGCCTGGAGCGGCCTGACGGTTCAAAGAGACTGGCGGAACCGGCCAGCGCATCTGCCAGCCGGGCCACGGAGCCGCCCTGGCCTCCCGAATCTATGGCCGCGCGGTCTGCCAGCCAGAACGAACGCATGGCATCGCGGTAGTGGTCGTTCCAGTCAACCCAGCCAATCGGGAAGCGGCCCGTCTGCCAGCCGCCGTAACCCACGTCCCAGGGTTCGGCGATGAGCTTGACCCGGGACAGTACCGGGTCGGCCGCAACGGCGACCAGGAACGGGTGCTTCGGATCAAACTCATTGGCCTCGTTCCGGCAGAGCGTCACGGCAAGGTCGAATCGGAAGCCGTCGATGTGGAATTCGTCCACCCAGTACCGAAGCGAATCCAGCACGAGCTGTACAACACGCGGTTGACCAAAGTTGAGACTGTTCCCGCAGCCCGTCGTGTCGATGTATTTGCCGTGGCCGTCCGTGCGGTAGTACTTCTCCTCTCCCAGCCCGCGGAAACAGAGCGTGTGTCCGTCCGGTCCGCCCTCGGCGGTGTGGTTGTAGACCACGTCCAGGATGACCTCGATGCCGGCGGCGTGCAGAAGTTTAACCATGCCCTTGAACTCGTCCTGCACCGCCTGCGGCCCGGCTTCCTGGGCAGACCGCGTTGCATAGGCAGGGTGCGGGGCAAAGAAGGCCGCGGTGTTGTAGCCCCAGTAGTTGGTCAGGCCCAGGTTCTGAAGGTGCGGCTCGTCAAGGTGGAAATGAACCGGCAGCAGCTGCACCGCCGTAATGCCAAGACCAGTGAGGTGCTCGATCATCGCAGGGTGGGCCATGCCGGCGTACGTGCCTCGCAGCCTCTCCGGGATGTCCGGGTGCAGCATGCTCTGCCCGCGGACATGTGCCTCGTAGATGATGGTGTCCCGCCACGGTGTATGCAGCGGGCGGTCGGAGCCCCAGTCGAAGTCGCTGGACATCCTCACGCTGGTGAGCAGGTCAGCCCGCTGGTCCACGCCCCGCCCGTAGGGATCGAGCAGCAGCGGCTGCCGCTCGCCGTCGTCAAAATTCACGGTGGGAACCGAGAGTGGCAGGGCCTGCGCGGCGGGGGCCTCGCGGAAGCCGTAGCGCGAGCCGACCGGGAGGCCCTCCACGATGCCGTGATGGACGCCCTCGGTGACGTTCGGCAGGGTCTGGACCCGCCAACTGCCGCCCGGTGCCTGGTAGGCGATCTCCAGCGTAAGCACGCCGGGAGCGTAGACCGCCACATTGGCGCGCCCGCTTGAGGAGCCGTCCAGGGAGGGCCCCGGGCGGAGGGAACTTACACCGAGGGGTAACGCCTGGGAGGCGTCTACGCTGGAGGCTGTATCTACTAAGGGCATTACCATCGATTAAAGCTTAACTGTCACGTTCAGAATGCCGATTTATTCCGGCATGTGACGTTTCGCTGACAGAGGGCGGCGCCTGCTGACCGTAAATCCGCACCGAGGTGGAAGTATTCGTGAAGATTGCACTGGCCCAGATCATCACCGGTCGCGACGTGGAGCGCAACCTCGTCCTGGTTGAGGAATACGCCCGCCTGGCCAAGGAAGGGGGCGCCGGGCTGGTCGTTTTCCCCGAGGCCACGATGCGCGCGTTTGGAAATCCCCTGATCGGCATCGCCGAACAGCTTGATGGCCCCTGGGCGGACCGGGTCCGTTCCATAGCCGCTGAGCTGGACATCGTTATCGTGGCCGGCATGTTCACCCCCGGTGCCGCGTCCGGGGCAGGAGGCGGCAAGGTCCGGAACACGCTGCTCGTCACCGGCCCCGGCGTGGAAGCGAGCTACGACAAGGTGCATCTCTTTGACGCGTTCGGCTTTCTTGAGTCGGACACTGTGGATGCCGGAACGGGGCCTGTGACGTTCGACGCCGGCGGCCTCACCTTCGGCCTGGCCACCTGCTACGACATCCGGTTCCCGGCCCTGTTCACCGCAAATGCCGACCGCGGAGCCATTGCAAACATCATTTGCGCGTCGTGGGGCGCCGGCCCGGGCAAAGTCGACCAATGGAAGCTGTTGGCCCGCGCCCGCGCTGTCGACACGACCACCTATGTCCTTGCCTGCGGCCAGGGTGACCCCGCCACCCAAGGCGTCGAGCCGCGCGGCACAGCACCCACAGGAGTTGGGCACTCCGCCGTCATCTCACCGTTCGGTGAAGTACTGGGAGAGCTCGACGGCGCCGCCGGCCTGCTGTTCGCCGACCTTGATCCCGCCGTCGTCAAGGAAGCCCAAACCAGGCTGCCCGTCCTGGCCAACCGCCGCGCTTTCTAGCGGAAGCGCACACCAAGCAACGAAGGAGCAGCACGGAGGATGGCGGCTGCGCCGCCATCCAAACGGCATATAACCTACTTGGCGGCGCGCTGGCGGGACACTTCGTAGAGGGAGATGCCTACGGCCATGGAGGCGTTGAGCGACTCCATGGCAGAGTCGATGGGGATCGAGACAATCTGGTCGCAGTTCTCGCGGACCAGGCGGCTGAGCCCCTTCCCCTCGGAACCCACCACGATGCAGACCGGCTCCGTGGCGAGGGTGAGGTCCGGCAGCGAAACGTCGCCGTCGCCGTCGAGCCCCAGGACGAAGATGCCCATGGACTTGAACTGCTTCAGGGCATTGTTCAGGTTGGAGGCGCGGGCGACGGGCACGCGGACAGCCGCGCCGGCGCTGGTCTTCCAGGCTGCGGCCGTAACTCCGACGGAGCGCCGCTCGGGGACGATCACGCCGTGGCCGCTGAATGCGGACACCGAGCGGATGATGGCGCCCAGGTTGCGGGGATCCGTGATGCCGTCGAGGGCGACGAAGAGGGGTGCGTTCGTGACGTGCCCCTTCTTCCAGCGGTCCACGGTCTGCTCAGCGAGATCGTAGGCGTCCTGGTAGTCGTACGGCGGGATCTGCAGCACGAGGCCCTGGTGCACGGCGTCGTCCGTCATGCGGTCGAGTTCGGGCTTGCCGGTTTCCAGCAGCGGGATGCCGCGTTCGGCGGCGAGCTTGAGGGACTCCTTGACACGGTCGTCCATCTCGATGCGGATAGCGACGTGCAGCGCCTTGGCCGGAATGCCTGCCCGGAGTGCCTCGACCACCGAGTTGCGGCCGGTCACCACTTCCTCGGTGGCGCGGCCCTTGGGGCCAGAGCGTGCCCCGGCGCCGCGGCTGCCGCCGGCCCGCTTGGCCTCCGAGCGTTCGGCGAGCTGCTTGTTCTTGTATGCCTTGTGGTAGGGGCGGTCCTCGGCCTTGGGGGTGGGCCCCTTGCCTTCGAGTGCCTTGCGGCCGTGGCCACCGGTTCCGGTGGTGGGGCCCTTCTTGAGCTTTCGGACTGCGCCCGGGCGACCGTTGTTGGCCATGAGTTCCACCCTTGGTTGTGTTGAGTACGTCTGCACTCCAGTCTACTGACTCAAGTTAAATCGTTGACCGGGCGAGGTGGCCGGCGCAGGCTTCAGCCGCGCTGGAGGCTCCAGGTGGCCCCGTCTGCGCTGTCTTCGACCACGATGCCGGCAGCGGCGAGCGTGTTCCGGATCGCGTCCGAGGCAGCCCAGTCCTTGGCGGCGCGGGCCTCTGCCCGTGCCGCCAGCTGCGCCTCCACGAGCACGCCGAGCGCTGCCGTCGCCTGGTCGTCGAGGGCCGGCTGCGCGGCGGCGCTGATTCCCAGGACGCGGAGCATGTCGGTCACCCCGGCCAGGGCCTGCCGTGCGGTATCGAGGTCCCCTGCCGTGAGGGCCGAGTTTCCTGCGCGGACGGTGTCATGCAGCACCGCGAGCGCCTGGGGAACGTTGAGGTCGTCGTCCATCGCGGCGGCGAACGCGTCCGGCACGTTACCGTGGCTGCCAAAGAACAGGGCGCCGTCCGTTGACAGGGCCCGGACGGCGCGGGCGACAAAGCCATCGATGCGCTCGACGGCGGCTGTGGCCTCCTGCAGTGACGTCGGCTGGTAGTCCAGAACGGAGCGATACTGCGCCTGCCCGAGGTAGTAACGGACAACACGCGGCGGGGCCAGCTCCAGCATTTCCGCCGGGCTCACCGTGTTGCCGACGGACTTGGACATCTTCTCGCCCTGGTACGTGACCATGCCGTTGTGCATCCAGAAATTCGCGAAACCGTGGCCGGCAGCCTGCGACTGGGCCATCTCGTTTTCATGGTGCGGGAAGCGCAGATCCAGCCCGCCGCCGTGGATGTCGAATTCGGTGCCGAGATATTTGGTGACCATGGCGGAGCATTCGAGGTGCCAGCCCGGACGGCCGGCGCCCCACGGCGAGACCCAGCTCGCCGTCGTCGGCTCTCCCTCCTTGTGCCCCTTCCACAACGCGAAGTCCCGGGGGTCCTTCTTCCTGCTGATGAACTCAGGTTCGACGTCGGGTGCGCCCTGCATGTCGTCGATCTTCTGGCGTGTGAGCGAGCCGTACTTGTTCCACGAACGCACGTCGAAGTAGACGTCGCCCGAGCCATCCGGCGCCGGGTAGGCGTGGCCCCGGTCGATCAGCTGCTGGATGAGCGCGTGCATCTCGGGAATGTGGCCGGTGGCCCGGGGTTCGTAGGTGGGGCGGGAGACGCCGAGGACGTCGTAGGCCTTGAGGAACTCCTGCTCGTAGCGGTAGGCCAGGGCCCACCATTCCTCTTGCGGCACGGTGTCCGGTTCCTGCTCGTAATGCGGGTGAAAGGACGCCTCGGACTTGGCGAGGATCTTGTCGTCGATGTCGGTGACGTTGCGAACGACGGTGACGCGGAAGCCGCGGTACTCGAGCCAGCGCGTGAGCTGGTCGAAGGCGATGGCGGAGCGGATGTGACCGACGTGCGGCATGCCCTGCACCGTGGCGCCGCAGTAATACAGGCTTACCTTGCCCGGTACCAGGGGGACGAAGTCGCGGACTTCGGCGGATGCAGTGTCGTAAAAGCGCAGGGTCACCGCTCCAGATTAGCCGATGCGCCGGTTCCTGCTCGCTTGCCGGCTGCCTTCATTGCTGACTTCCCTGCTGCTTTCCTTCTGACTTCCCTGCTGCTTTCCTTCCTGGCGGAGGCAGGCTACTTGCAGATCTCGCCGATGCGGTTGTTCTGTTTGGTGAGCTCGGCGACCTGTTCCTGGTTTTTGTTGCCCAGGGAGGTGCCGGCCACCTGCTTCATGACGTCGGCCATCTTCTGGATCGGGTCGGCGACCTCCGGGGCCACCTTGTCGGCGACCTCCTGGTAATGGTTGGCGATCTGCTCCGCCTGCTGCTGCTGGTTTCCGGTCGGCTTGAACGTATCGCCCTGGAGGAACGTGCAGCTCTCGCCGACGCTCATCCTGGGCGTGCCGCCGCAGCCTGCAAGCAGCAGGCAGGAAATCACGACGGCGGGAAGCAGCTTTTTCACGGGAGGTCTCCTGGTGTGGCGGTACAGATCGTACCGGCGGGCGCGCCGCCGGTCCTTCTTCCAGCGTAGGCGATGCGGCTGGGTGGGTGACGGTCAGGCCGGATAGACAAGGGCGGTGGCCACGGCGGAGATGCCCTCGCCGCGGCCGGTGAAACCGAGTCCGTCGCTCGTGGTGGCCGACACGCTGACGGGAGCCCCGGCAGCCTCTGTCAGGACGCGCTGCGATTCTTCTCGGCGGGGTCCGAATTTGGGGCGGTTCGCCACGAGCTGCACGGCCACGTTGCCAATCTCAAAACCGGCCGCCCGGACGATGCGGGCCGCCTCGGCCAGCAGCGTAACTCCGGAAGCGCCTGCCAGCTCGGGACGGTCGGTGCCGAAGTGGGTGCCGAGGTCACCGATTCCGGATGCGGAGAAAAGAGCATCCGCGGCAGCGTGGGCCACGGCATCGCCGTCGGAATGGCCCGCGAGCCCCCGCTCGTTTTCCCAGAAGAGCCCCCCGAGCCACAGCGGGCGCGGGTCGCTCTCCGGAGCGAACGCATGCACATCAACGCCGATTCCGGTGCGGGGCAGGACCATCCTGACGGCTTCCTTCTCTTGCTCTGAACCCACGCGGTCAGCCCTCCACCCAACGGGCGCCCAATGGCCCTTCGAGGAGGCCTTCGGCAATGATGAGGTCCAGCGGCGTGGTGATTTTCAGGGACTGGCTGGCTCCGCGCACGGCATGCACCGGGACCCCGAGGAGCTCGACCAGCATGGCGTCGTCGGTGACGGCCGCGGCCCGGTTCTCATCCAGGGCCAGGGCGGCCTCGTGGGCGGCCTTCAAGGTGTCCACGCTGAACCCCTGCGGCGTCTGGACCGCGCGGAGCTCCTGCCGGGACACGGTTCCGGTGACGATTTCCGGGGCGATATCCGAGTCCCCGCCGTCTGTGGCGGAAACCGTTTTGACGGTGTCCACAACCGGGATGACCGGGATGACCGCGGAGGCTCCTTTGGCCAGCGCCTGGGCCACGCGGTGGAAGACAGACTCGGGAGTCAGTGCGCGTGCAGCGTCATGGACGAGCACAGCCTCCGTACCGTCCTCCAGGCCGGCCAGCGCCGACCGGACGGAATCCGCCCGGGTGGCACCGCCGTCGACCATTGTCAGGAGCGGACCGCCATCTGCCAGCTCCAGCCGGAAGTCCTCGACCAACTGCCGCAGCCCGGAATCACCCGCGGGCAGCGCAACACAGACCTGGCTGGCCACACCGGCGGCGACGATGCCGCGGAGCGCGTGCATGAGAATGGGTTCGCCGCCGAGCGGCACGGCCGCTTTGGGCATGCCGTAGCCGAGGCGCTGCCCGGAACCTGCGGCGACGAGGATCACGGCGGTGACAGGTCGTCTGGGTGCATCGTTCATGCGGACTAGCCTACGTCCCGGCCGCCCGGCCCCGCCCAACTGAGTAGCGGCACACGCCGTTTTAGGCGCCCAGGACGGTTCGTACGGCTACCCGGCCGGGATTTTTGGGCAAAAGAAACCCCGGCGGCACTCTGCCGCCGGGGTTCAATTCTCAGGAAGCCAAGACCTCGTCGAGAACGCTTGCAGCTTTCTCTTCGTCGGTCTTCTCAGCCAAAGCCAATTCTGAAATCAGAATCTGACGTGCCTTGGCCAGCATTCGCTTCTCACCTGCGGAAAGGCCCCGATCGTGATCGCGGCGCCAGAGGTCGCGGACGACCTCTGCAACCTTGATGACGTCACCGGAAGCAAGCTTCTCCAGATTTGCCTTGTAACGACGCGACCAGTTGGTGGGCTCTTCAGTGAACTCGGCTCGAAGCACATCGAATACGTGCTCCAAACCTTCCTTGCCCACTACGTCGCGAACCCCCACGAGGTCAACGTTCTCTGCTGGAACTTCAATGGTCAGATCACCCTGAGCCACCTTGAGCTTGAGATACATCTTCTCTTCGCCCTTGACAGTGCGCATCTTGATTTCTTCAATTTTTGCTGCACCGTGGTGAGGGTAAACTACTGTCTCGCCGACCTCAAAAACCATGTGGACTTTCCCCTTTCCCGCAGACCAGTTTATCACGATTAGGGCATACGACTGGCATGGATACGGGCCGGGAACCGCGAGAATCCGCGGAAAATGGGCCGAATCGACCCCTCAGACCCCTTGACGAACGCGGATAATAGTGCATCGCCCACGCGCGGACAAGCGTTACGCACGGGTAGCCGGGAAGCCCTGATGCAGCGCCAGGGGCCCCGAAACCGGCGCTATTGTGTACTGGGCAAATCCTTGTTTGGACCCGTTTGCCGATAGGCTATGACTGAAAACTGTTTCAAGACTTTCTAGGAGTGCGTGACGTGCGTTTCACTGCGATGAACCGGGGCCAGCGCGGCAAGTTGGCAATGGCGGCTGCCGCCCTGAGCGTGGGACTGCTCGCCCTGACGGGCTGCGGCTACATCAACGCGCAGCAGACCTCCGAGCAGTATGCCGCTTCGGACGGAACGCGCTCTGACGTTGGACCGCTGGAACTGCGGAACATGCTCATTGTCGCCGCGGGCGAGAACCAGCCGGGCCGGGTAATCGGCGCCGTCTACAACTCCTCGTCCGAGGACGTCAAGGTTACGCTGAGCGGCGCAGAAGGCGCCCAAACTGAGATCTCCGTCAAGAAGAACTCCTACACACTGCTCAACGACTCCACCGATCCGGCCATCCTGAGCACGGCCGGCGGCAAGCCGGGCTCCCTCGTGGACATCAAGGTCACCGAGGACGGAACCAACGTGAACAAGACCGTCAAGGTGCCCGTGGTGGATGGCACGCTCAAGGAGTACCAGGCCTACCTGCCCGCGGGCAGCACCCCCACACCTACTCCCAGCGAAACCGGCACCCACACTGATGCCGCACACACTGATGGCGCCCACACTGACGGTGCAGCACCGGCCACGGGCGGCCACTGACACCAAGGCCGGCGGTGCAGGCACGCCGGCATGAAGAAGGAGGGGATCCCGGCGGGATCCCCTCCTTCTTTCGTGTACTGAGGCCTGTAAGCCCGCGTTGGTTACGGTTCGAACTTGTAGCCAAGGCCGCGGACGGTCACCAGGTACCGCGGGAGGGAGGGATCGGGTTCGATTTTGCTCCGGAGCCGTTTCACGTGGACGTCAAGCGTTTTCGTGTCGCCCACATAGTCTGACCCCCAGACCCTGTCGATCAGCTGTCCGCGGGTCAGCACCCGGCCGGAGTTCCTGAGCAGCATCTCGAGAAGTTCAAACTCCTTCAAGGGGAGCGGCACCTGCTCGCCTCCCACGCTGACCACGTGGCGCTCGATGTCCATCCGCACCGGTCCGGCCTGAACCGTGGAGGAGACGAGTTCTTCCGGTTCGCCCTGCCGCCGGAGCACTGCCCGGACACGCGCCACCAGCTCGCGCGACGAGTACGGCTTGGTGACGTAGTCATCGGCGCCCAGTTCGAGCCCCACGACCTTGTCGATTTCTGAATCCTTGGCGGTAAGCATGATCACCGGGACACTCGAACGCTGGCGCAACTGCCGGCATACTTCCGTCCCCGACAACCCAGGCAGCTGCAGGTCCAGCAGCACCAGGTCAGCCCCGTTGCGGTCGAACTCCATGAGCGCATCCACGCCGTTGTCGACGACCTCAACCTCGAACCCTTCCTTGCCCAGCAGATAGGACAGGGGATCGCTGAACGATTCCTCGTCCTCAACAATAAGAATCCTGCTCAAGCGGTAACTCCTCGTTCATGGGCGCCGGCGGCGTCCTTTGGTTCCTTGGCATTCTGCGCTTGGCCTTCCATCTCCGGCAGGCGCAGCGTAAACGTCGATCCCTGCCCGGGCTGGGACCAGACGGTGACCTCCCCGCCGTGGTTGGAGATGACATGCTTGACGATGCTTAGTCCCAGCCCGGTGCCGCCGGTATGCCGGGAGCGTGCGGAATCCACACGATAAAAGCGCTCGAATACCCGCTCTTGGTCCTCGGCGGAGAGGCCCTCGCCCTGATCCGTCACGGAGATGGCGATCAGGCCCTCCTTGGCTCGCACTCCGATCCCCACGCGGGTGTTCTCGGGCGAATAGCGGATGGCGTTGTCGATCAGGTTGCGCAGTGCCGTCACCAGGAGGTCCTGGTCGCCGTAGACCTTCGCGTCGATCCGGCCGCCGATGACGATCTGGATGTTCTTGCTCTCGGCCGGCAACTGCGAGCGGTCCACTGCCTCCGAGATCACATCATTGATGTCCACGGGATGGCCCTCTTGTGCCACATTTGCGCCCTGCAGGCGTGACAGTTCGATGATGTCCTGGACCAACGCCGCGAGACGGGCGGACTCCTTGTGCATGCGCGCGGCGAAACGGCGTACGGCCTTTTCATCGTCTGCTGAAGACTCCAGCGCCTCCGCCAGCAGCGAGATGGCACCCACCGGTGTTTTCAGCTCATGGGATACGTTGGCCACGAAGTCGTTGCGGATCTCCTCGGTACGCGTGATCTCGGTCCGGTCATCGGCCAGGAGGAGGATGTATTCCTCGCCAAGCATGGCCGCCCTCACCTGCACGATCATGGTGCCCTGCCCCACCGGGCCGCGCTGGAGTTCGAGCTTCTTTTCCAGGATCACGCCGTCGCGGCGGACATTTGCCGTCATCTCCAGGAGTTCCCGGTGCACTACCGTGTGGCCGCGCACCAGGCCGTATGCATAGGCGGCAGGACTTGCCCGGACCACGCCGTCAATGGCGTCCACCACCACGAATGCCTTGCCGATGACGGCCAGCACTTCCGCGGCTCCCGGCGGCAGGGCGGGCTCATCGAATTCGACGTCGACGATCCTGCGCTGCTGTTCGCTGACCCTGAACGCGAGCACGCCGAAGACACCGAACGACAGGCCGAGCAGGCCGGCGATGACACCGATGAGCATAGGATCCACGGCTCAAGCTTATGCTTTCGAAACGCCTGAAAAGCTGCCGCGGGTCCATAACGCGATGGATTCAGCTAACGTTCATCTAGAGATGAGTAACAGTTCACCCGGCACTGGAAAAGTGGCAAGTTGGACTAACGGATCGGTGACACGAGACTCTGGCTGCCGTCGCGGCGTGGCGGAGTTCCAAGGAAAGGACGCCTACGTGCGTAAGGTTTTTCAGGAAGAGCTCGCCCACGTGGGTGAGGACCTCATCGAAATTTCAAAGTTGGTCAGCGAAGCGATCGTCAAGGCAACCACGTCGTTTGAAGTCGCCGACGTTGACCTGGCGCAGGATGTCATCGCGGCGGATGCCCGTATCGACTTCCTCCAGAACAGCCTTGATGAGCGCGCAATCGACATCCTCGCTCTCCAGGGCCCAGTGGCAAGTGACCTGCGCATGATCGTGGGCTCCCTGCGGATGAGCGCGTCGTTGGAACGCATGGGTGACCTCGCACGCCACATCGCCCAGCTCGCCCGCCTCCGCTTCCCCGCCAACGTTATCCCGGCGTCCCTGACGGACACGTTCAAGAGCTTTGCCGAACACGACATCCTGATCGCCAACAAGCTCACCCAGTTGCTGGAGACCAGGGACCTCGAAGTTGCCCGCGACATCCTTAAGGCGAATTCGGAGGTGAACGACCTGCACCTCAGCGTCTTCAAGGCCATCGCCCGCAGTGACTGGCAGGAATCCCCCGCCACCACCGTGGACGTCGCCCTGGCCAGCCGCTACTTCGAGCGTTTTGCCGACCACGGCGTGTCCGTTGCCCAGAAAGTCAGCTACCTCGTGACGGGCGCCTGGCACCCGAACAGCAGCGTCGAGCACGGCTGACGTTTCCGCCCAAACAGCGAACGACGGCGGCTGGTCACCTGAGGTGACCAGCCGCCGTCGTCTGTTTAACGCGAAGTCAGGATCCCGGCTGGGCTGCGTCTCAGGGAGGAACGACCGAGCAGCCAGCGGGATTCTGGACGGAGCTCTACTTTTTGCCCTGGTTGGCGACGGCCAGGATGGCCTCGGCCGCAGCTTCGGGGTCGAGGTAGGTTCCACCGCGCTTGACCGGCTGGAAGTTCTCGTCCAGGTCATACACCAGCGGGATGCCGGTGGGGATGTTCAGGCCGGCGATGGCCTCATCGCTGATCTCGTCGAGGTGCTTCACCAGCGCACGCAGGGAGTTGCCGTGGGCCGTGACGAGGACCGTCTTGCCGGACTTCAGGTCTTCCTTGATGTCTGATTCCCAGTACGGAAGCAGCCGGACCAGGACGTCCTTGAGGCACTCGGTGCGGGGCAGGTCATCGCCCAGGTCAGCGTAGCGGGGGTCGTGTGCCTGGGAGAACTCCGAGTTGTCGTCCAGGGGCGGCGGCGGGGTGTCGTAGGAACGGCGCCATTCCATGAACTGCTCCTCGCCGTATTCGGCGAGGGTCTGGGCCTTGTCCTTGCCCTGCAGGGCGCCGTAGTGGCGCTCGTTGAGGCGCCAGTCGCGCTTGACCGGGATCCAGCCGCGGTCGGCCTTGTCCAGGGCAATGTTGGCGGTGTTGATGGCCCGCTTCAGCAGCGACGTGTAGAGGATGTCCGGGAGCACATCGTGCTCAACCAGGAGCTCACCCCCGCGTGCTGCTTCCTCGCGGCCCTGATCGTTCAGGTCAACGTCCACCCAGCCGGTGAACAGGTTCTTGGCGTTCCATTCGCTGTGGCCGTGGCGCAGCAGAATCAGCTTATAAGTCATGATTTTCATCCTAGCTGAGCAGATGCTGCTGCTGCCGAGCGTTACATAAATCGCGCGGTAGTCTGGGGCGGTGGTGCAGAAAGCAGAGCGGGTGACTCACCCCATAACAGGAGTCAGCCGGGCCAACCGCGGACGGCCGGTCGGCAACGTGACCCGCGGCACTACCAACCCGAACCGCATGCGCCGGCTGGACCGCTGGCTGGCCGGCCCGCAGGCCTGGCGGCTCCGGTCCGCAGCCGACCCGCTCGTGGTCGACCTGGGCTATGGCGCATCCCCGGCCACCGCCGTCGAACTTTTCGAGCGGCTCGCCGCTGTCCGGCCCGATGTGCGCGTATGCGGCATCGAGATCGAGCCGGACAGGGTGCTGGCCGCCAAGGCCCTTGAACGACCAGGCCTCAGCTTCCTGGTGGGCGGCTTTGAGCTCCCCGTGCCTGGCCGGCCAATCCTGGTGCGGGCCTTCAACGTGCTCCGCCAGTACGAGGAAGCGGACGTCCCGGGCATTTGGCGGCTCGTGCAGGACAGGCTCGCCCCGGACGGGCTCTTCATCGACGGGACCTGCGACGAAATCGGCCGGCGCGTCACATGGATAGCGCTGGATGCCGCTCGTCCGCTGACCCTGAGCATGTCCGTGCGCTTTGGCAGTTTTCAACTGCCGTCCGATGTGGCCGAACGCCTGCCCAAGGCGCTCATCCACCGGAACGTTCCCGGCGAACGGGTCCACGGGCTGTTGCAGGCCATGGACAAGGCGTGGCTGGAGTCGGCGCCGCTGGCATCTTTTGGAAACAGGCAACGCTGGACGGCCATGTGCAGCACGCTGCTCGACGGCGGGTGGCCGGTCCACGACGGACCGTCGCGGTGGCGGCTGGGGGAACTCACCGTCGGCTGGGAAGCCGTGGCACCGGAGGCTTAGTGCCGGTGATGGGGCCACGCCGGCAGGGTTCCCTGGGCGAGCTTGCGAGCCGAGGGTGCCGGTGATGGGGCCACGCCGGCAGGGTTCCCTGGGCGAGCTTGCGAGCCGAGGGTGCCGGTGGGGACTACCAGGGGCCGTACGGATCCCTGTTGCGGCTGCCGCCGCGGCCGGCGTCCTTGACCGCAGGGCGGACGTCCGCCAGATAGATGGATGCTGCCACGACAGCCGCCAGTCCGAAGAGGCCCAAAGACCCGAGCAGGCTGCCTCCGCGGTACGTGGCCAGCGCCAGTGCTCCAACGGCCAGTGCGCCGCCGGTGAGCGCCAGCCAGAACGTCTTGGTCCGTTTGCCCACGGCCTGAAAGGCGTTGGCCCTGTGACGGACACAGTCAAAGAAGGCCCACACCTCCAGCGCGAGGGCCACGAATAGGAGGATGAATCCAACCCCAGATTCGACATAGTCAATCAGTACTGTTCCGTCCACCTGTCCAGCCTAACTGGCCAAGGCCGCTAAAGCCTGCTGCAAATCGGACCAAAGGTCTTCAACGTTTTCGATTCCGACACTCAACCTGACCAGATTCTCGGGGACGCTGACCGGCTCGGCCACGTGCCGGCGTCGTCGTTCAATGAGCGATTCCACACCGCCGAGCGAAGTGGCGGGCAGCCACAGCTGCAGGGCCCGGACCAGCTTGTCAGCGGCGTCGGGGCCGGTCAGGTCCCCTGCCGGCGCAACCTGGATGCACAGTATGGAGCCGAAGCCGGACATCTGGGACTTGGCGCGGTCATGGCCCGGGTCCGTGGCGAGGCCTGGATACCGGATACTTTCGACCTGCGGGTGCGAGGCCAGCCGTTCAGCCAGGACTGCCGCGGACGCCTGCGAGCGTTCGATCCGCAGGGCGAGAGTCCGGAGCCCGCGGAGGGCAAGCCAGGCTTCGAACGGGCCGGCGATGGCGCCGTGGA
Source organism: Arthrobacter sp. NPDC093139 (assembly GCF_044754165.1). Lineage (NCBI taxonomy): Bacteria > Bacillati > Actinomycetota > Actinomycetes > Micrococcales > Micrococcaceae > Arthrobacter > Arthrobacter sp. NPDC093139. Next base: position 168,359 of record NZ_JBIVOO010000008.1, on the reverse strand, counting down.
TGGTGCGGTGGTGGAGCAGCGTATCCCGCAGTTCCTGGTTGGAGGTCACCAGGGCGCCCAGAACGACGTCGGAATGCCCGGCCAGATATTTGGTCACCGAGTGAAGGACGACGTCGGACCCGAGGGTCAGCGGCTGCTGCACCAGAGGCGTGGAGAAGGTGTTGTCCGTGACAACGATCGCTCCGGCGTCGTGCGCCGCCTGGGTCAGCGCCCGGATGTCCGCGATGCCGAGCATGGGATTCGTCGGACTTTCCAGCCACAGCATGGCCGCCGGGTCGCCGTCCGCGGGGGCCAGCTGGGCGATGACGGCGTCGGTATCGGCAATGTCCACCAAGCGGAGCTCGAGGAAGCCCTTTTCCGCCAGTTCTGAGGCCATCACCAGCGAGCCGGAGTAGCTGTGGGTCGGCATCACCAACGCTCCCCCGGCAGGAAGGAGCGAGAGGGCCGAGCTGACGGCGGCCAGGCCGGAGGCGTAGAGGAGGCCCGGCAGCGCGGCACCTTCAAGCTGCCCCAGCGCTTCCTCGAACGGGTCCCAGGTGGGGTTGGAGTAGCGGCCGTAGCCGCGGTCGCCGTCGTCCAGAGCGCCGGTGCCGAAGTAGGTGGAGGACATCACGATCGGCGGATTGACCGGCTCGTCCCGTTCGCGCGGGGGGCGGCCGGCGGCCACAACCACCGTCTCAGCCGAAAGGGATGCGGCATGGTGCTGGGAAAGGCTCATGAACAAAGGGTACTTTGGGCTCCTGCCGCGGGGAAAAGCGGTTCCGGGCGCGGGCGGCTTCCTGTCGGTGATTGTAGGTAGGCTGGATGAGTGAATAATCAGAGTCCCGGACTTTTCATCGCTTTCGAAGGCGGTGACGGCGCAGGCAAGTCCACGCAGGCTGCGCTGCTGGCCGGGGCTCTCGAATCCCGCGGCCTGACGGTGCTGCGGACCAGGGAACCCGGCGGAACGCCGATCGGCGAAAAACTGCGGTCCCTCGTGCTGGACCACGGCCACGGCCACATCGATGCCCATACAGAAGCGCTGATTTTCGCGGCATCCCGGGCTGCCCACGCCAGCCAGGTCATCCGGCCCGCGCTGGAGCGCGGCGATGTGGTGCTGACCGACCGGTACATCGATTCTTCCGTTGCCTACCAGGGGGCGGGGCGTAATCTCGGCACGGATGCCGTCCGGAGCGTCAATGAGTGGGCCACCTCCGGACTGATTCCTGATCTCACCGTGCTGCTGGATGTGCACCCCGCGGACGGCCGCAGCCGCCGCACGGCCGGTGACGCCGCAGAGGACCGGCTGGAATCGGAAGCGGACGAATTTCATGCCCGGATCCGGCAGGCCTTTCTGGATCTTGCCGCGGCCCGTCCGGACAGCTACCTGGTGCTTGGTGCGCAGCTGTCCGTCGATGAGATTGCCGCCCGCATCCTGGAACGCGTGGAGCGGCTGTTGGCAGCCTCCGGCAGGAGCACCCGATGACGGTATGGGACGATCTCCAAGGCCAGTCTGCCGTCGTCGCACAGCTGCAGCAGGCGGCAACGGGTGACGGGCTCACCCATGCCTGGCTGTTCACCGGCCCGCCGGGCTCCGGCAGGTCGAATGCGGCCAAAGCCTTTGCCGCGGCCCTCAACTGCGATCAGGACGACGTCTCCCGGCGCGGCTGCGGCGAGTGCCACGCCTGCAGGACCATCCTCGGCGAAACCCATGCCGACGTCGTTTTTGTCCGGACCGAAAAGGTGACCATCACCATCGAGGAGGCCCGGGAACTGGTCTCCACGGCAGGCAACCGGCCCTCGTCGGGGCGGTGGCGGATCATCGTGGTGGAGGACGCGGACCGCATGGCGGAACGCACCACGAACGTTCTGCTGAAGGCCATCGAGGAACCAACGCCGCGGACCGTGTGGATGCTGTGCGCACCGTCCCCGGCGGACGTCCTGGTCACCATCCGGTCGCGGTGCCGGGCCGTAGCCCTGCGGCTTCCCCCGGCCGCCGACGTCGCGGCGCTGCTGGTGAAGCGCGACGGCGTCGATCCCGGCGTGGCGGAACGCGCGGCACGCGCAGCGCAAAGCCATGTGGGGATTGCACGCCGGCTGGCGCGCGACGCCGAAGCCAGGGAGCGCCGCCTGGAGACTGTCCGTTTCCCGCTGGGCCTCCGGGGCATTACGGCCGCCATAATGATGGCTGATAAGCTGGTCAAGATCGCCACCGAGGAGGCCAACAGCTCCAATGAGGAGCGGGACGCCGCCGAGAAGGCCGCACTGTTGGCCACGCTGGGCGCCCCCGAGACCGGCACTCTCCCGCCCGCCATGCGCAGCCAGGTAAAACAGCTTGAGGATGATCAGAAACGGCGCGCCAAGCGGTCCATCACGGACTCCCTGGACCGGACACTGACCGACCTCCTCTCCTTTTACCGGGATGTGCTGATCATCCAGATGGGGAATTCCGTAGAGCTCGTCAACGTTGAGTTGAGGAGTGAACTGGAGGATTTCGCCGGGCGCTCGGGACCGGAGGTCACCCTCGCCCGGATGGACGCCATCAATAAGGCGAGGAAACGCATCACTACCACCAATGTCGCACCGCTTTTGACCATCGAGGCAATGGCCGCCGGCCTGATCTAGGCCAACGTCCAGTCCTGTCTTGCCTGACGCCGCCAAACGCTCTGCCCCAAGGAGAACCGCATGATGTCCACCCCTCCCCTGACCCCGCGGCCGCGCTCGCTCGCGGCCGTGGTGCGGGCTGCCGGAGCGATGGCTGCGGTCCTGTTGCTGACGTCGTGCAGCTTCCTCGGGCTTTCCAGGGACGGCAACCAGGGAAATGCCACAGGTCAGGCCGATCCCTCCATCGCTGCTGCGGCTCCGGAGGGGCTGGAGGATTTCTACTCCCAGAAAGTGGTGTGGGAGCCCTGCGAGGACAAGATGCAGTGCGCCAAGGTCAAGGTGCCGCTGGATTATGCCAAGCCGGACGGCGCAACCATTGAAATCGCCGCTCTGAAGATGCCGAGCACGGGCGGCAAGAAGCAGGGCAGCCTGCTGGTCAACCCTGGCGGACCGGGAGCCTCCGGCTATGACTTCGTGAAGGACGCCGGCTTCAGCAACTTCTCTGACAAGGTGCGGGCCAACTACGACCTCATCGGTTTCGATCCCCGCGGGGTCAAACGGTCGGCGCCCGTGACGTGCCTGACCGACAAGGAAAGGGACGAGGCGCGGGAGAAGATCTACGCTCCCGAGACGGACGCCGGTCTCGCCACACTGCTGGCCGACAACAAGGCGATTGCGCAGAAGTGCGCCCAGAAGACGGGCCCGGTGCTGGGTCATATCGACACCGTCAGCGCAGCCAAAGACCTCGATGTCCTCCGGGCCGTCGTCAACGACGCAAAGCTCAACTATGCGGGGTTCTCCTATGGAACCTTCCTCGGTTCCACCTACGCCTCATTGTTCCCGGACAACGTTGGGCGGATGCTGCTCGACGGAGCGATCGACCCTTCCCTCGGCGCTGAGGAGCTCACCCTGGGCCAGGCCAAGGCCTTCGGTAAGGCGCTCCGCGCCTACGTCGAGCACTGCATGCAGCAGGAAAGATGCCCGCTGAGCGGGACCGTTGACGACGGCGTGCAGCAGATCAGCGACGTCATCCAGTCGGTCACCGCCGCACCGCGTGCGGCGCAGGATGGCCGGGTTGTGGGCGGGAACACGTTTGTCAGCGGCCTCATCGTGCCCCTGTATGCCAATGAAAACTGGCCCGCCCTGACCCAGGCTCTTGAGGCAGCCATGCAGGGCGACGTCAGCCTCATGCTCCGCCTGGCGGATCTGGGAGCCAACCGCAGTTCGAACGGAAAATACACCTCGAACACGACTTTCGCATTCTCTGCAATCAACTGCCTTGACTACCCCATGACCAGCGATCCTGCGGCCATGCGGGCCGAGGAGCAGCGGCTCCGTGAGGCGTCACCGACGCTCGGGTACTTCTTCGCCTACGGCGGCACGAACTGCGCCAACTGGCCGTACAAGAACGTCCGGACCGCTCCCGCCCCCGCAGAATACACGGGCTCATCTCCGATCGTGGTGGTCGGTACCACGGGAGATCCGGCGACGCCCGTGGAGTGGGCGGGCGCCCTGAGCAAGCAATTGGGCAACTCTTCCCTGCTGACCTGGAAGGGCCAGGGCCACACCGCCTACGGCCGGGCCAACCGCTGCATCAGGGATGCCGTGGATTCATACCTCGTGGACGGCAAGGAGCCGGCGGACAACACCGTCTGCTGACGGCCTCCCGGTCGCTGCCCATGACCTGCATTCGCGCGCCGTTCGGGCCTCATTTTGACCCGGACGCAGGGACTCTATTACAGTTGACTCTTGCATGAACCGGCCGGGTTTTCCCGGTTGATTGGTGCGGTGCTTCCTTAGCTCAGTCGGTAGAGCGTTTCACTCGTAATGAAAAGGTCATCAGTTCGATTCTGATAGGAAGCTCGGGAAGAACCCCGTATTGTCGTTGATCTCGACGATGATGCGGGGTTTTTTGCTGGTTAAAACCGGTTAGTGGGCAGAGAACGTTGCTGCAGAGACCGGGTGGCGTCATCGCCGAATAGCGGCGGACACTGGCAGTGCCCACGACCAATGATCTTCCCGTCCCGGGCGACACATCCGCGCTCGTAAGGCAGGGAGCGAGACCCTCACCAGCCGCCACGCGTCGGCGTATGTCCCTTTCGGGCATCATCGGGCATTGCCATTTCAGCCCGCAGGCCCAGGAGTCGGATCGGACGGCCCGCTTCGATTCCGGCGGCGAGGTCCAAAGCCCGCGCGAGGATCTCGTTGCGGTCGAATGTCTCGGGAATCTTCTTCGCGTGGGTCTTGGTGAAGAACGGCGCGTACCGAACTTTAAGAGTCAGCCCAATCACGGGCCGCCCTTCGCCCACCACATCCTCAAGAACACGCGCTGTCAGCTCCCTCACGGCGTCGTCCACCTGGGCGGGCTCGGTCAGGTCCTGCTGGAAGGTGGTCTCCCGACTGTGCCCGCGCGCAACCCAGGGTGTGTCATCCACAACGCTGGCGCCGTCCCCGCGTCCAAGCTCCGCGTACCAGGGACCCATCTTGGGGCCGAACTCCGGAACCAGGTCTTGGGGGTCTGACGCTGCGAGCTCGGCGACTGTGTTGATGCCGAGTTTGGCCAGCCGGCCCGACACTTTGGTTCCGACGCCCCACAGATCCTTGGTGGGCCGGCTGCCCATGACGTCGAGCCAGTTCCCGGCGGTGAGACGGAAGACGCCCGCCGGCTTGCCGAAACCGGTGGCGACCTTGGCTCGGACCAAGGTGTCGCCGATGCCCACGCTGCAATGCAGCTGCGTTCGCTCGAGGACAGCGGCCTGCACCTGCCGGGCGTAGGCTTCCGGGTTCTCTGTCTCAGTGCCTAGAAAGGCTTCATCCCAGCCCAGCACCTGTACTGTGGCGCCGGGCTGCGCGCGCAGGGTGGCCATCACCGTTTCAGACGCCGCGAGGTAAGCCTCCTGGTCGACGGGCAAAATCACCGCGTCGGGCACTTTCCGGGCCGCAATGCGCAAGGGCATTCCCGAACCCACGCCGAACACCCTGGCCTCGTAGGATGCGGTGGACACCACAGCCCGTTCCGTGGGGTCGCCCCGACCGCCGACAATGATCGGCTTGCCCGCAAGCTCCGGCCGCCGGAGCACTTCGACCGCTGCAATGAACTGGTCGAGATCGACATGCAGCACCCACGGGATTCCGCTCACGTCACCAGTCTGCCCTAAACATCCCTGCCAAGCATCGGCTCTCCATCGAGCCTGGCCGCTGAGCACCAAAACCTGCTCCTGTACGCCTACCGGGATCCCTTATTGGAGGATCGCCGGCCAGCACCCGCACGGGGCTGAGTTCGGCCTCCGAGCCGAGCCCCTTTTCCCACCGGCTGCGGCAGCACTTAGGGGGCCGCCTTGCGGGTCGGCCTGGGCAAAGATTCTGCCCATGCCCACGCCGCTGCGGGACGTCCTTTTCCGACCGGCGCGGCAGGTGTGGCTGCCTTGACCAGCCGTGGGTTGCGGGCCAGTTCCCGGCCCAGGTTGGAGGTGTCGGGTTCGTTCTCCGAGGCGGCCGCCGAGAAGTCGCGCATGAGTCGGGCGACGTCGGCAGTGCTGAACTTCTCCCCCAGCAGGGCGCGGGTGAGCATTTCGTTCACCCAGAGCGCGTCCAGCGCTGCCTTGGCGGCGGCCATAATGATGGCGGTGTGGTCGAAGGGCAGATCGGCGGTAACGGCCAGCCGCTGGTAGACGACGCCCTCGGGCTTGTCCTCCGGGTCGATCACGGCAAGATGGGCGATTGAGAGCGTGGGTCCGCGGGGGTCGCGGTCGGGGTTGTCGAAAGCACCCGTGTTCATCAGGAACAGGACATGCTCTTCCGGAATGTTGACCTTCGTTTCGAGCGCGCGGAGCGCTGCCTCCCCCAGCCTCTCCATCGGACGCAGGAGCACGCCTGGCAGGGCAGCCTGGCCGGCGTACGGCTCGAACTCGCGGATCCCGAGCACAACGCGCCACTGGCCTTCGCGCAGAATCAGGGGCACCGTGTCGATGGAGACGAGCGGCTGCTGTGGAAGGTCACTCTTGGTCATGCGTCAATTCTTCTCTAAGTTCGAGGATGATTGCGCGGCGCGAGTTTCGGCCGTGCAGGTAGGCGCGGGCACCGAGCGGGGGCTGGCGTTCGAATGCATCCAGCTCCCGCTCGGCGTTGGCCAGGCGTGCGGCGACCGTATGCGGTTCCATTTCGGGTCCTTTTGTCGGAGCCATGGGATGCCTAGGACGCGATGTTGCCGAGGACTGCGCGGACGTCGGCGAAGGACTGGCGGCGGATGAACTGGCCGTTGGCCCAGACCGGCTGGAGCAGCGACGCCGCTTCCTGCTCCGGGGTGGCCTTCTCCACGAGGTACAGCTCGCCGTCGTCATTGCGGAACACGGCCAGGCGCCCGGTGGCGGACTTCTTGGTTCCGTTGTCGGTGGCCGGGTCCTTGAGCAGGTTGTGCTCGACGTCGTTGATCTTGGCCCAGGTGGCCTTGATGGCCGAGGCGAGGCTGTCGCGGGTGACGTACTGGTAGGAGAAGGATCCGACCCCGAAGACGATGTTTTCAGAGGCGAAGCCCATGGCTTCCAGACGGGTCCAGATGTCCTTGGCACGGTCGATGGTGATGGAGTCGCCGTAGATGAGGCCGATGTGCCTGTCGAGGACCTTGTAGCCCTTGGCGTTGGTGGTGCCGCTGAAGACGTTCCAGAGCAGCTGGACCGCGCCGTAGAACTCCGGGGACTCGTCCATGGTGCGGACCTGGTCGGCGACGACGGCCCCGGGGCGGGACATCGTGCCGCAGATGATGTCTGCGGGCTCACCGGAGTCGGGGCGGATGACAAGCTTGCCGTCACGCTCCAGGATTCGGTCTTTCAGCGCCGGCAGGATCTGGGTGAGGACCTTGAAGAAGTCATCGGTGTCGGAAACCACGGACACGATGCCGGACTTGTGCTTGTCCAGGATCCGTTTAAAGGTTTCAAGTTCACTGGATTCGCTGATGCCTGCGCACATCACGGAGTGTTCAGTGGCCGGGACCGATCCGAGAACCAGTCCGTTGTCCTTCCCGGCTTCAGACGGGTAGTAGCGGTTGACCCAGTCGAGGGTGGCAAGGGAATCGCTGCCCGTAAAGGACAGCAGGTGTCCGGCACCGCTGGCGGCTGCGGCCGCCGTGCCGGTCATGCCCCGGTAGGAGAAGTCGTGCAGCTGCCAGTTCACGCTCGCCCGGTCCACGCCCGTGACTTCCGCGGCCTCGTCCAGGATCCCGCGGTAGTGGTCGGCGATGGTCGCTGTGGTGGAGGGATGCCAGACAGCGGCGGAAAGGACCGTCTCGATGTAGTTGACGAGCCAGAAGAATTCCGGCTCGGTGTTCTCGATGGTGAAGGAGGGAACGCGCAGCGGCACCTTGGTGCCCTCGGGGACGGCACGGAAGATCAGGGGCAGGTAGCCGCGGCGGTGCAGGGCGCGGACGTGGTCCGTCTCGATGTCGTTCGGACCGAGGATCGATTCGAGGACGGCTTCGTATTCGGCGACGGCCTCGTCCTCGTCTGCTGCGAAGAAGGGTGCGAACGCTTCGACGCAGTAGGACTGCAGGAAGGCCTGGAGGCCGAAGTGGACGGCCCTGGTGACGCCTTCGATACGGGAACCGCGGCTCGTGTAGTTGCTGAGGATACCGGTGGTCCCCTCGGGATAGAGCGCGCGGTGGCCCAGCTTGTAAGCATCCGTCTCAAACAGGGCGGCGGTGACGGACGGGGCGGTGATTCGGGTGCTGAGGGCGGTGCTCATGGTTACTTGGTCCCTTCGAGGAGGTGGTGAATCAGAGGTGAGACGTTGGCCCCGACTGAGGGGTTGACGGCGCCGGGGTGGGAGTCGGTGGTAAAGATGTTGCCGAAGTGCTCGTTCAGGGCGGCGGCGTTGCCGGAGAACACCCCGTGGCTGACCCAAAGGTCGAGGCGTTCCTTGGGCAGGCCGGTCGCCTCGGCGAGGCCGCGGAAGGTGCCTCCGCCGTCGCAAATGTCATCAACGACCAGGAACCTGCCGTCGGCGGGAAGTTCTTCGCACTCGAAGCGGGAGAGCCGGCCGGTGGTGAAGTCGCGGTGCTTGGTGGCGTAGTAGACGGGCAGCCCGAGGGTTGCCGCAGTATTTTCGGTCCGCTCCCTGGCCCCGGCGTCGGGGCAGATGATGCCGGCGTATCCGGCCAGGTGCTTGCGGAGGACCTTCTTGATCACGGCGTCGGAGTGGACCACGCGCAGGTTGTTCACCAGGGCGGGCATCGTCTCGGAGTGCGGGTCGAAGCAGACGACCTCGTCGGCTTCCATGGCGTTGATCAGGTTGGCGTACACCTTGGCTCCGAACGGGTTGCCGCGGTCCTGCCGGGCGCCGGGGAGGTACGGGATGAGGGCGGTGACCTTGTGGCCGGCCTGGTGTGCATAGTCGATCCACATGCCGGCGGTGACGTAATCGTTCGCGTCCGTGCCGGTCAGGTACAGGTAGAGCGGGGTTTCGCCGTCCATGACCCTGTCGGTCTGGATGTGGCATTCCCCGGCAGGGAAACGCATCTCTGTGGCCCGGGAGAAGGATGTCCAGCCCTGCGGAAACTTCGCGAATGTCGTGATCATGTTGCAACTCTAACAGATTAATCGTCATTTGACGATTAATAGGCGCAGCAAAGCCTGGCTGATAAGTTCCTCTGGGGAGGTCCGCGAGCAATGGCAGCGGCATCGACCCTCCGGAGTAGGAGTCATGGGACAGCGGAATCGGAGTTGGTGTGACTAGTTCATCGCCCAGCGTCCTCAGTACATTCTTGGCTGCGGCTGAACGCGTTGAGGTGGCACTCTGCACTGAGGCTGTAGCCAGGCACTGGGAGGACTCCAGTGCCCTTGAGGGGTACACCGTCGCCGGCCTGACTGGGCACCTGGCGCGTGGCGTGCTGACAGTTGAGAAGTACCTCAACGCACCCGCCGCCGACAACACTAAGGTCACCGACGCCGCTGGATACATGGTTGCTGTGCTGGGTGTACACGACCCTGTCGACAGCGACTTCCACCGAGCTGTGCGCGCCCGCTCCCGGGAGGCTGCTTCAGTCGGACCGGAGTCCCTGGCCCGGCAAGTCGGGGAAGCGCGTCAACGGTTGTCCACGCGTCTCAATGAAGCGGTGATGGACCAGCGTATCGAAGTCCTTAACGGCGTCGTCGTGACGGTGGAGGAGTATCTGAGGACGCGCCTGGTGGAATTGGTCGTTCACCTCGATGACCTTGCCGTCAGCGTGGGAGACAAAAGCGGGCCGGATCTGCCGCAGAAGGCCTACGAGGAAGTCGCAACGGTCTTGGCGCAGCTTGCGGTGCGTCGACACGGTGGACTGGCTGTAGTCCGAGGGCTGGCACGGAGAGAGCGTCACCCAGACGCCATTCGCGCCCTCTGAACTGCGGCCAGCGCCTCTTGGTCAGGCCGAGAGCCTCAATCATGGTCTAGTTTTCTTTCGGGAACGGGTGGACGCATCAGTCCACGTGCGGGGATTCGGACAAAGCACTCCCCGCCCCCACACCAGGAAACATGCGTAGTCGCATTCGAGGCTGGTATTCAGCCGCAGTTCACCGGCAATTCGTGATTCTGTCTGATCATTTGAGCCATCGCCGCACACTGGCCGGTCCCGGGCGCGGACGACTGATCAGGCTGCCGCCGATGAAATCAGTAGGTGTGTTCACTGGCATGTGCCTGACGCATGACCAGGCTGGATCTTCCCTTGGCGCCGAAAAAGCAGCCCTCCGACCAGCCCTGCCAGGGCCGCCGGCAGGGCGACGAGACCGGCGAGCTGTGGAGTCAGAGACGGGGGCGTCGTGATCATCGTTGCCATGCCGGTCAGCACTGCGGGCGCGGCCACGCAGATCGTTACCCAAAGCGGGTAGCTCCGGATCTGTGACCAGACCGCTGCTGCAATGGACGCGGCAGACCCCGCCAGCATGAACAGCCTGCCCACGCGCAGCCGCTCAATAAACGCCGGGACAGGTTCGTATAAAAAGAATGCAGTCCGCTCCAGGGCGATGCCTGTCAGGACTATGGAGACAACAACCAGGGCCGCCCAAGGCAGTGATCTCCCCCTCCACCACCGGCGGACGACGTAGCGTTCGTCGTCGTTCTGCGAACTCATCACAGGTCGAGCCTAGCCGCCTGCCAGCTTGGCACCGTCGTTGTCGGCGGGCGGCGGTGCGATGGAGTTCACAGCTTTCGTTGGGGCTGGTTCGCGGAGGAAAGCGCTACAGCCAGCGCCGCGGCGCGGCACAGGCCGGCGTTCACGCCGATGGCCAGGGCCACGCTGTTGAGAACCGCCGGTTTTGAGGTGAAACCCAGGGCGAGCAACTGGGCGGTGCGGAACAGGTTCAGGGCGCCAGACACTTGCCACTGATACCCCCTGGGGGTATATTAGAGGTGTTGTCAGTGAAGTGGTATGTCCAGGCCGGTGCATCGCATCGCCGTCACAGCCGTTCAACCCCAGCGACCATAACTTCTTCTCAAGGATATGGAACTGACATGCGCGGAAATGAATCCCGTAAAGAACTCCAACTGGTGTCCGCCGGCTCGGGCTGCAGCTGCTGCTCACATGAGCCGACAGAATCCCTGGCTGCCACCCGAGGTACCGAATACGCCCTTGAAGGGCTGACGTGCAGTCACTGCGTCGTGACAGTTCAGCGGGCCATCGCCTCGGTGAAGGGCGTGGAAGCCGCATCTGTAGACCTCGTCCCCGGCGGCCGCTCCCGCCTGGTCATCTCCGGATCTGCTCCCCGCGAGGCGGTCCGTGACGCCGTCGCCTCCACCGGGTACAGCCTGGTCCCCCGCTAATCCGGTCCGCTGTCCTGGGAGATCCTGTCTGCAGGACAGCCCGCATCCTCAGAGGGAGGAACCATGGAAGACCACACTCAGCACCATAACCACCACGACCCCACTGCATACGACGCCGGCAGCGGCGCGGCGTCCCCGCCGGCGGCGCTGGCAACCGCGCCCGGACGCCACAGCCACGCAGGCCACGGCCCTCAGGATGACCATGTGGTGCACAGCCACGGCCAGCACGCAGGGCACAGCACGGCCATGTTCAAGGACAGGTTCTGGCTGACACTCGTCCTGTCTGTGCCGGTGGTGTACTTCAGCCCGATGTTCGGACATCTGCTCGGCTACATGCCGCCCGAATTCCCGGGCTCGACCTGGATCCCTCCCGTCCTGGGGACGGTGATTTTCCTCTACGGAGGCCAGCCATTCCTCAAAGGCGGCCTGAACGAGATGAGGACCCGGAAGCCAGGCATGATGCTGCTGATCGGCATGGCCATTACGGTTGCCTTCGTTGCTTCCTGGGTGACAAGCCTCGGGATCGGCGGCTTCGATCTGGACTTCTGGTGGGAGCTGGCCCTGCTGGTGGCCATCATGCTGCTGGGCCACTGGATCGAAATGCGCGCCCTCGGCTCCGCCCGGGGCGCCCTCGACGCACTGGCCGCCCTGCTGCCCGATGAGGCCGAACGCATTACCTCCACGGGCCCGGAAACGGTCAGCGTCACAGACCTTCAGCCCGGGGATACGGTGCTGGTTCGTTCCGGCGCCCGCATGCCCGCAGACGGCACCATCATCGACGGCCAGGCCGAATTCGACGAGTCAATGATCACCGGCGAATCCAAGACCGTGCTCCGGTCCGCCGGTGATTCCGTGGTCGCCGGAACGATCGCCACTGACAACACGGTCAGGGTCCGCGTTACCGCCGTGGGAGATGACACCGCGCTGGCCGGCATCCAGCGCCTGGTTGCCGAGGCGCAGGCCTCATCCTCCAAAGCCCAGGCGCTGGCCGACCGGGCCGCGGCCTTCCTCTTCTACTTCGCAACGGCTGCCGGTGCCATCACCTTCATCGGCTGGACGCTGCTGGGCAGTGTTCCGGATGCCGTCACGCGGACCGTGACCGTACTGGTCATCGCATGCCCCCACGCCCTGGGCCTGGCCATCCCCTTGGTTATCGCCATCTCCACCGAGCAGGCGGCCCGCGCAGGCGTACTGATCAAGAACCGGATGGCCCTGGAGCGCATGCGCACCGTCGACGTCGTCCTCTTCGACAAAACCGGCACCCTGACCAAGGGCGCACCGGAGCTCAAAGACGTTGCCGCTGCGGACAGCATCAGCCGTGGGGAACTGCTGGCCCTGGCCGCTGCCGTCGAGTCCGACAGCGAACACCCTGTGGCGCGCGCCATCGTGCGGGCGGCCCGCCAGCAGGGCCTGGACCTCCCGCGGGCGACAGGCTTCACGTCCATGACAGGCCGGGGCGTCCGCGCCACCGTCGGGGGCCGGACAGTCCAAGTCGGCGGCCCGTCGCTGCTGAAGGAACTGCGCAGCACGGAACCCGAAGCCCTGTCAGCGGCCACCCGAACGTGGATGGACCGAGGTGCAGCCGTGCTGCACATCGTGGACGGAAACCGGATTCTGGGCGCTGTGAGCTTGGAAGACGCGGTCCGGGAAGAATCACGCCAGGCTGTCGCGGCCCTACAAAGACGGGGCATCAAGGTCGCCATGATCACGGGCGACGCCCACCAGGTCGCCGCCGCCGTCGCCGCCGAGCTAAACATCGACGAGGTCTTCGCCGAGGTCCTGCCCGCCGACAAGGACAAGAAGGTCGCGGAGCTGCAGGCACGCGGGATGAGGGTAGCCATGGTTGGTGACGGCGTGAACGACTCCCCGGCACTGGCCAGGGCGGAGGTCGGCATCGCCATTGGTGCCGGTACTGATGTGGCGATGGAATCAGCCGGGGTGGTGCTGGCAGGCAACGACCCCCGGGCGGTCCTGTCGATGGTCGATCTGTCCCGCGCCAGCTACCGGAAGATGTGGCAAAACCTGGTCTGGGCCACCGGCTACAACATCATTTCCGTCCCGCTGGCCGCCGGACTGCTGGCCTTTGCCGGCGTCGTCCTCTCCCCTGCCGCGGGCGCGGTGCTGATGTCCGCCTCCACCATCGTGGTTGCGCTCAATGCCCAGCTGCTGCGGCGGGTGAAACTCAACCCCGCCGCAGTTCGTTGACCCACCGGCGCTAAAGCACCGGCCACTCGGTCAAGGCCGGTAGCCTAAGCACCAGCCCGAACGGAAGGAGGAGCATCATGGCCGCATCCCGCTGGCACGCCGCGTTTGCGTTCTTCTGCCGCACGGGGCTGCTGGTCGGAATCCTTGCCGTCCTCGCCGGAATCCTGGGCATGCACGTGATCACGGGGAGCCACGGCATGCATTCCCCTGCCGCCCTCACAGCTGCGCACGCTGCGACGGACCATGCAGGATCCACAGCGGTTGGTGCTCATGCGGCGCATGGCACCCCCGGCACGTCTTCTGGCCACCATTCTTCGGGCGGGCACAATGCTGACGGCGTATCCGCCGAGGAGTGCGCCTGCTCCGGCAACTGCGCGGGCATGCACTCGATGACGGTGTCCTGTACCCCGTCAGGGAAGACCGGGTCGCTGACCGTCCCGGTGCCGGGCACGGCCGTTTTCGGCGCCGTCTCCAACGCAGGCGTGCACGCGGCCCTCCCCGGGTCCTATCCCTATCTACCCGGCAGTCCGTCGCCGGGTGAGCTGTCCATCAGCAGGACGTAAAGCAGGATGTTTGCGCCGGAAATGACCGTTCCCGCGCAATCCCTTGCTGCGGCCCGTCCGGGCCATCAGCCCACAGCCCCTGATGCGCACCTCCCGGCGCACCATGCGCCCATGATGATTTGAAGGACCTGATTTGCCATGAATAAGAAGCTTCTCCCCCTTTCCGTCACAGCCATCGCCGCAGCCCTTGCCCTGGCCGGCTGCGCCAACGGATCCGGCACCGGATCCTCGGGCACGTCCATGCCCGGCATGGACCACGGCGGCACTTCCTCCAGCGCACCTTCCACCGGCGCCCCGGACTCCGCCACCGATCACAACGCTGCGGACGTCGCGTTCGCCCAGATGATGATCCCGCACCATGCCCAAGCCGTGGACATGAGCGACATGATGCTGAGGAAGCAGGACATTCCTGCCGAGGTGGCGGCCCTGGCCACCAAGATCCGGGCGGCCCAGGACCCGGAAATTGATCTGATGACCGGTTGGCTCCAGAGCTGGAACGAACCCACACAGATGCCCTCCGGTCACAGCAGCCACAGTATGGGCGGCATGGTGGGCGATGAGGACCTCAAGAAGCTCGACGCCGCCCAGGGAAGGGAGGCTGCCCGGCTCTTCCTGCAGCAGATGATCGCCCACCATGAAGGCGCGATCGTTATGGCCAAGACCGAGAACACTGCCGGTAAGAACATGGATGCGGTCAAACTCAGCAAGGACATTGTGAGCGCACAGGAAGCCGAAATCCAGGAAATGCGGAAACTGCTGGCCGCCCTATAGAAGCACGTCCGGCGGTACCAGCGACCTGATCGCCAACCACCCGCGGCTAGGGACCCGCGGCCATGAATGATGTTGGCCGCCAAGCTGTTTCACCGCCTCAACAGGGAGGATAATAGGAAGTGGATCACCGGGGCTGGGCCGGCGGCGGTGCCGCCTGTCTGAGACCAGGGCGGTGTCCCCCCAGCCGTCGTCGGCCCTTTGGGGCGCGGAATCCTTACACGAAATCCGTTCACCGCGTGGTGCGATGCGGCGATCGCCGCCGTCCTAAGATGGCCTTCATGGAAGAGCAGGAGCTTGCCGACGTCGCCGGGCGCCTGTACGCCCTGCCCTTCGACGAATTCGTGACAGCCCGCACCGCCGCTGCGAAAGCCGCCGCGGCCGAATCCAACCGGCCCCTCTCCCAGGCCATCAAAGCCCTACCCAAACCCTCAGCCGCGGCTTGGGCGGTTAACATGCTGGCGCACCACATGCCGGAGGCCGTGCGGCAGCTGCGGAACCTTGGGGAGACGATGCAGGGCGCGCAGGCCGCGCTCGATGCCGCGGCCCTGCGGGAGCTGTCCCGGGAGCGGCGCAAGCTCCTCGCCGAAGCCGTCAGCGCCGCCCGGCTCGCTGCAGAGCAGCAGGGCCGGGCCATCAGCGGCGCGGTGGCCTCTGAAGTGGAAGAGACGCTGCGGGCGGCCACAGCCGACGCTGCTGCGGCCGCTGCCGTCCAGAGCGGCATGCTTCTCCGGGTTCTTACGGCCGACGGCGTGGACCGGGTTGATCTCGAAGGCGCGGTCGCCGTTCCTTCCGGGCTCGGGCAATTGCCCGAGCCGCCCGCCCCGCCGCAGCCGATGCCAGCAGGACCGGAACCGGAAACTCCGCGCGCGGCCGGCGGGCGGCCGAGGCAGCCGACGAAACCAAGGCGACAGCCTGCGGACGAGCCGCAGAAGCCGCGCCTCCAGGCGGTGGGACGGACGCCCCGTCCGCCGTCGCCCTCCATCCTGGATAAAGCCCTTGCCGCCCTCGCGGAGGCCGAGACGGCGGCGACGGCAGCCGCGACGGAGGCTGAAAGCCGGGAGGAAACCTTCCAGGAGGCGTCCGCGGAGTTCACCCGGCTGACGGCGGAGGTCCGGGAGGCCAGGCAACGGCTAAAGGGATTGGAGACCTCGCTGGAGGCCGTCCGAAAGGACCGCGAGGCGGCAGCAGCAGAGGCAAAGCAAGCCGCCCGGGCCGCTGAACGGAGCCAGCGGACGGCGGAGCTTGCGAAGCAGCGGGTGCTTCGGCTGCGCAACACACCGGACTGAAGAACAAAAAATGTCAGACCCCGGTTGCACCATGGAGTCATGGAAATGAATCAGGAATTCCACGTCACATTCTTCGAAGCCGACAGCGGCCGGATTCGGACTGAGGTTTTTGATACCTCTGCCGCCGCCGAGCGGTTCATGAGCCGTTGCCTGTCCTGTGAGGACGACTGGGCCACAATTGACGCCGTGACCATCCGTCAGCAGCAAGCGGCCGCCTGACGGGACGTGCGCCCGGGCCGCGCACGCCGTGGCTCACGCGGGCCCCGCCCCGTTGAATGGTGCTGCCGCAAGGGCAGTTTCAGCGGTGCAGGGCCCGCGCGGCGGGAGTCGTGACTGAGATCAGGCGAAGTCAGAGACGGCCGGATCAGGTCCGATGCGTCCCGTTCCGGCGGCCGTGCGGTCCAGGCCGTTGATGGCTTCTACGTCCCCGGCGTCCAGGGTGATGTTCAGAGCCGCATAGTTCTCGCGGATCCGCGACTCGGTGACGGACTTGGGGATCACCACGTTGCCGATGGCCAGGTGCCAGGCGATAACCACCTGGGCGGGCGTGGCGCCGTGCTTCTCCGCGATGGCGGTGATGGTGGCATCCTCCAGCAGCTCGCCGCCCTGACCCAGCGGCGACCAGGCTTGGGTCAGAATGCCCTGCGAGGCATTGAACTCGCGGAGCTCGGCCTGGTTGAAGAAGGGGTGCAGTTCCACCTGGTTGATGGCGGGCACCACTCCGGTTTCGTCGATGATGCGCTGCAGTCCCTCGACCGTGAAGTTGGAAACGCCAATGGACTTCACCCGGCCGCGCTGCTGCAGCTCAATCAGGGCCTTCCAGGTGTCCACGTACTTGTCCTGTTTCGGCTGGAGCCAGTGGATCAGGTACAGGTCCAGCGTCTCGAGTCCCAGGCGCTCCATGGATTCCTCGAACGCCGCAAGCGTTGATTCGTAGCCCTGGTCGGAGTTCCACAGCTTGGTGGTGATGAAGAGTTCCTCCGGCGACAGCCCGGAACCGGCGATGGCACGGCCCACCCCGGACTCATTGCCGTAAATCCTGGCGGTGTCGATGTGGCGGAACCCCGCCTGGAATGCCTGGAAGACGACCTTTTCGGCAACGTCGTCTTCCACCTGCCACACCCCGTAGCCGAGCTGGGGAATCGTGTTTCCGTCATTGAATGTCAGTGTCGGTGAAGGAGTCATTCATCCATCCTGCCAACACTCCCGCCGGGATGCAGCCAATGCCCGGCAGCTAAGCTAGGCGCTTAATGCCCGGTGGCGGGAATTTTTTTGAGGGACTCAGGATTCGGCAAGCAGCCGCTCAGCATCCGCCACCTGTTCGAAGACGGTCTCTGCCCGCCTCCACACGGAGGCTGCCCCCACGGGAACCGGGCCGACCGCAAGCCGCAGCATCGCTGCCGCCTCTGCCGTTGCGGCCAGGGAATTTCCCGCCTTCGACAGCGCGCGGTGGACACCGGACAGTGAGTGCGGGATGTCCAGCCCGTCGCTTGGGGAACGCAGCTGGGCCTCGACGCAGACTCTCCGGACACGGCCGGACAATTCCGCCAGCTGGTTGGCTATGTCGACCAGCTCGGCATACAGCTGCTCATCCTCCACGCCCTCAAGGACCTGGTGGTAGCGGTCCAGACCCCTGTGGAAGCGGTCGTTGGCACGGCGCCATAGCCCCTTACCGAGTTCGGCGTCGTCTTTCCGCCCTTGCCGGGCAGCAGTGAAGAACCCCAAGCCGGACCTACAGGTACTGGCCCGGGCCGTGGTCAGGTTCTTCCTGCCGGCCCGGCTTTAGCGGATCCGGGCCTGGCTGCTGCGGGGCCTTGGCCCGCTGCGGTTCGCCGTTCTCGCCGATGACTACCCCGGGCGCGATGACCGTCCCGGGAGGAAGCTGCTTCAGCTGCATCTGCGCCATGGCGTGTTCCCGTGCCGCGTGCTGGGCTGCTATCGCTGTCTGGATGCCGTGGAACAGTCCTTCCAGCCAGCCGACGAGCTGGGCCTGGGCAATGCGGAGTTCGGCATCGGATGGCGTCCCGTCGTCCGGGAAAGGCAGGCTGATCCGTTCCAGTTCGTCCACGAGCTCGGGGGCCAGGCCGTCCTCAAGCTCTTTGATGGAGCGCTCGTGGATCTCGGCAAGCCTGCCCCGCGCGGCGTCGTCAAGCGGTGCAGACTTCACCTCCTCGAGCAGCTGGCGGATCATGGTGCCGATGCGCATCACCTTGGCCGGCTCGTCCACGAGGTCCTGGAGGCTGCTTCCCCTCGGCTTGGCCGGATCCGCGGGACTGTCGCCATTGGCAGGGATTGCCTCAACCTCCACGGGGGTGCCCTCCACGGGGACATCGTCACCTGGCCGCGCTGCCTGGAGGCCGTCGCCGGAGGCATCCGCAGGGCTGGTTTGAGTGTCGTTCGGATCGGTCATGCGTTCATACTCTCATGAGCCCGGAACGCGGAGTCCAGTCAATGAAGCTCCTTGACCAGGATTTCGCCTTCGTCCGTAGCGAAACCGCATTTCCGGTAGAAGCCGACGGCAGAGGTGTTGGCGGGAACCCAAACGTCGCGCACCCCGTTGGCACGCATCCAGTCCTCCATGGCGCCGATCAGGGCGCGCCCGATGCCCTGCCTGCGGTAGTCGGCGTGGGTGCCCATCTCCATGAGGAGCAGTTCGGCCCATGGGCCGGCAGTACGACGGCGTTGCACGCAGCAATGCAGGAAGCCCACCGTCCGGTTTTCCGCCTGAGCCAGCCAGAACAGGACGGTGGGATCCGCCAGGAAGTCCCACGCGCCGTCGGGCGTTAACGCGCCCGACGGCGCCACGGCGGGATCTTCATCGAACAGGTTGTCCGTCTCCGCCAGGGCATTGAGCGATGCACCATCCTCCGGCCCGATCCTGCGGATCGACAGCGCGGCGGAGGGATCAGCCATGGTCAGCAGCACCGTCCTTGCGGGTTGCTGTCCTGGCGGTCCGTCCTGTCCCGCCAGAATTCACGCTCCGTCATCGGCTGGGCCAGGTGCCCGGAGGCGAAGTGGTGCTCCAGGTATTTCTGGTAGGCGTCGGCCCCCATCACTCCGCCGAGGTACCGGGCGAAGCCCCGGAGCCCTTCTGCTATCGCGTTCATGACCGGCTCCGCATCAGTGGTGGGCAGACTTCTCAAGCCGCAGATCCGCCGGAAGTTTGTTCCACTCGGCCATCAGTTCACGCTCGGCGGGAGTCGGAATCAGCCCTGCGGGCGCGTAGCCCCTTGACGCCACCGCCGGGTCTTCATGGTCCGCGTGATCCAGGCCGGCGGCCTCATGGCGGAAGGCCTTCACGGTGGCGATGATGGCCGTGATGATGACGATGATGCTCAGCAGTACGAAGATCACCGACAGCCACCCTTGGATCATGGTGTTGCGGACCACGGCTTCCATGGCGGCAACGGTCTTCGCGGTGCCGAATTCCGTCTTGCCGTCCGCCAGTGCCCGGGAGAAGGCCGCGTTGTTGGCGAAGTAGCCGACGGCCGGCACTGGGGAGAAGATCTTGTGGAAGCTGGCGGTGATGGTGACCACGGCCGCGAAGGCCAGCGGCAGGGCAACAATCCACAGGTACTTGAAGGAGCCGCGTTTGGCCGCGATGGCCATGCATACCGAAAGGGCGATGGCGGCAAGCAGCTGGTTCGCGATGCCGAACAGCGGGAACAGGGTGTTGATGCCGCCCAGCGGGTCGGTGACGCCCATCAGCAGCACCGCGCCCCATGCACCGACCATGATCGCCGTGCAGAGCCAGGCTCCCGGCCGCCACGAGTGCTCCTTGAACTTAGGGACGAAGTTGCCGATGGAGTCCTGCAGCATGAAGCGGGCAACGCGGGTTCCGGCGTCCACTGCGGTCAGGATGAACAGAGCCTCGAACATGATGGCGAAGTGGTACCAAAACGCCATCATGGCGGTGCCGCCGATGAACTGCTGCATGATGTGGGCCAGCCCCACGGCCAGTGTGGGTGCGCCGCCGGTGCGGGAGACAATGCTTTCCTCACCGACGTTGGCCGCCGTCTGCGACAGGAGGTCCGGTGTCAGGTTCACGCCCGAGAGCCCGAGGCTGTTCGCCCAGGTGGCCGCGGTTTCCACGGTTCCACCGGTCAGGGCGGCGGGCGAGTTCATGGCGAAGTACAGTCCGCGGTCGATGGAGATCGCTGCCACGAGGGCCATGATGGCCACGAAGGATTCCATCAGCATGCCGCCGTAGCCGATGAGGCGGGTCTGGCGTTCCTTTTCGATCAGTTTCGGCGTGGTGCCGGAGGAGATCAGTGCGTGGAAGCCGGACAGCGCGCCGCAGGCAATCGTGACGAAGAGGAACGGGAACAGCGCCCCGGGGAACACCGGACCGTTCTCGCGGCTGGCGAACTCGCTGAAGGCCGGCACCGTGATTTCGGGGCGGACCACGATGATGGCCAGCGCCAGCATGACGATGACACCGATCTTCATGAACGTGGAGAGGTAGTCGCGGGGAGCGAGGAGCAGCCACACGGGCAGGATCGCGGCGATAAAGCCGTAAACGATGAGGCCCCACGCGATGGTGACCTTGTCCAGGTGGAAGAACGCGGCGCCCCACTCAGTCTCGGCAACCATGCCGCCCCCGATGATGGCTGCCATGAGCAGGACGAAGCCGATCAGCGAAACTTCCATGACTTTGCCGGGCCTGATGAAGCGCAGGTAGACGCCCATGAAGAGGGCAATGGGGATGGTCATTCCCACCGAGAAGACTCCCCACGGGCTCTCGCCGAGCGCATTCACGACGACAAGCGCGAGGATGGCGACGATGATCACCATGATCAGCAGCGTCGCGACGAGGGCGGCTGTTCCGCCGATCACGCCCAGTTCCTCGCGGGCCATCTGGCCAAGGGAGCGGCCGCCGCGCCTCATCGAGAAGAACAGGACGAGGTAGTCCTGGACGGCTCCGGCCAGCACGACGCCGATGATGATCCAGATGGTGCCTGGGAGGTAGCCCATCTGGGCGGCGATGACGGGTCCAACGAGCGGACCGGCGCCCGCGATGGCGGCGAAGTGGTGGCCGAACAGGACGTTGCGGTCCGTACGGACATAGTCCTTGCCGTCCGCCTTGTATTCGGCCGGAGTGGCGCGGCGGTCGTTCGGCCGGGTGATGTAGCGTTCGATCACCTTCGAGTAAAAGCGGTAGCCGATCAGGTACGTGCAGACGGAGGCGAACACGAACCAGATCGCGTTGACCGTTTCTCCGCGAATGATCGCCAGCATGAACCAGGCCACGCCGCCCAGCAGCGCGATCGCCACCCAGACGGCAATCTTCGTGGGAGTCCACTTCTTCTCTTCCGCTTCGCGGACCGCGTCATCCACGGCGGTCGGCGGGAGTGACGGGTCCGGTGTCAGTTCCAGATCATCGTCCGCGGTCCGAGCCCTGCCGCCAGGCATGCTGCTCATGTCTCCTCCTTGAGATCAAAAAATGTGACAACCCTCTCAAGCGCACATTACCAACGGGTGCCCCGAATCGATACGCTCGCTCGCCGGGTGCCGCCGGACAAAGCGGCAAGCGGTCATGGGTCAGCGCTCAGCGGTCACCGAGGCTGGCGCCAACTGCGCCATGCGCGCCTCGCAGAGGTCCAGCCAGCGGACCTCCGCCTCTGCCTGGAAGATCAGGGAATCCAGCACCAGCAACCCAGCGAGGTCGGCGCTGCGCGGGCTGGCGGCCATGTCCCGCCTGGACTTGGTGTATTCCTGCAGCACGGCCAGTGAGGCTGCGCGCTGGACCCGGATCATGGCGGTCACGTCCACTCCGGGCAGCGTCAGGGCAAGGGAGAGCTTGATGGCCAGTTCGTTGCGGGGCGGCGTGCTGCGCTCCACGGGCGAGGAGAACCAGGCCCGCACCTGGCCGGCCCCATCATCGGTGATGCCGTAGACCACCTGGTTGCCGCCGTCGCCGCCTTCCTTCCGGACCAGACCGTCACGCTCCAGCCGGTCAAGCGTGGTGTAGACCTGTCCGATGTTCAGCGGCCAGGCGGAGCCTGTGCGGTCGTGGAACTCGCTCCTGAGCTGGTAGCCGTACCGCGGCCGGTCGTGCAGCAGGGCCAGGAGACTGTGCCGGACGGACACTAAACCACCAGCAGGATCTTGCCTACGTGTTCCCCCGCGTCGAAGTATTCGTGGGCAGCCCTGACCTGGTCCAAAGGAAATGTCTTGTCCACGAGGGGATGAACCCGCCCGTCGGCGATCAGAGGCCACACGGCGTCCCGGACGGCCGTCATGATGGCGCCCTTCTCTTCCACGGGCCGGGGCCGGAGCGCCGTGGCGACGACGGCCGCGCGTTTCCGCAGCAGCTGTCCGAGGTCCAGTTCGCCCTTCGTGCCGCCTTGGAGTCCGATGACGATGAGCCGGCCGTAGTCAGCCAGGGCGTCGACGTTCTGCTGCAGATACTTGGCACCCACGACATCCAGGATCACGTCCGCGCCCTTGCCGCCGTTCTGGGCACGGAGGCTCTCGGCGAAATTCTCCTCCGCATAGTTGATGGCGATGTCGGCCCCCAGGAAAGCCTTGGCCGTGCCGACTTTCTCGTCGGTGCCGGCCGTGGTGGCTACGGTTGCCCCGATCGCCTTGGCAAACTGGATGGCCATGGTGCCGATCCCGCCGGTGGCACCGTGGACCAGGACCGTTTCACCTGCCTGCAGCTGGGCGGTCATGATGAGGTTGGAGTAGACGGTCGCGGCCACCTCCGGGAGGGCCGCAGCGGTGACCAGGTCAACGCCGTCGGGAATTCTGACTACCTGCTCCGAGCGGACCGCGACCTGCTGCGCATATCCGCCCCCGGCCAACAACGCCACGACCTTGTCTCCGATGGAGAAGGGTTTGGTGACACCCGGACCGAAACCGGCGATGCGGCCGGAAACTTCCAGCCCCGGAACTTCCGAGGCGCCCGGCGGCGGCGGATAGAAGCCCTTCCGCTGATGCACGTCCGCGCGGTTCAGGCCTGCCGCCACCACGTCGATCAGGACCTCGCCGTGCCCGGGAACGGGAGCCGGGACCTCCCGGATTTCCAGCATTTCCGGCCCGCCCGGCTCGGAGATGTAGACGGCTTTCATGGAGAACTCCCGATTTCTAGCTGATTCCTGCCCCAAAAATAGTGCGCAGCGGCAGCAACCGCCACATTTCGGTTTTTGTTGCAGCCAACTGCCTATGAAACACTACTAGTCAGGGAAGGTTGTCCGAGCGGCCGAAGGAGCTGGTCTTGAAAACCAGTGTGCGGTAACCCCGTACCAAGAGTTCGAATCTCTTACCTTCCGCGCGGCGCACTGTGCGCACCATGAGGGCCGGTGGGGCCGACCGCAGGGTTGGTCCCACCGGCCTTTTGCGTGTGCAGGTAGAGCGTGTACCCGGAACCGGAAAACAAGTACCGGCGAGTACCGGTGCCCGGAAAAATCGAGTACGCACCACTCATGCGCGGACCGCCCCTGAGGGCGTTCACTTGAAGGAACCAACGGTGCTCCTGCCCCCGGTTCCGAGATAAGGGCACCGTTCCACACCCGCCGCCGTTTTTGGGGGAAGGTAGTCGTCGTGAGCAAGGCCGAGAAGCAGAGCCTGAGGTACTCGGACTACTACTGGTGCATGTCCCTCAAGGACTTCATCGAGTGGGTCGAGGCCGACGACGACAACGAGCCCGGAACGTCGTTTTCCGACCGCCCCTGACGGCGGAAACCATTGAAACTGTCATAGCCCCGACATAGTGTCGGTCCTGTCTCAACATCCCTTGCTCCGCGGACATGCATTTCCGCGGCACACAAACAGGAGCCGACTATGCCCACGCCTGAGATCACGCCCGGTGCGCCCTGCTGGATTGACCTGATGACTTCCAACCCCGACACCGCAAAGCAGTTCTACGGCGATCTGTTCGGCTGGGAATTCCAGACCGGTGACGAGGAAAAATACGGCGGTTACATCACCGCAAACAAGAACGGCAAGATGGTCGCGGGCATCATGCAGAAGCCTGCGGACCAGGGTGCCATGCCCGATATGTGGTCCACGTACCTGCGCACGGACGATGCCGTGGCCACGGCCGCGGCTGTCACAGCAAACGGCGGGGAAATCTACGTGGAGCCCATGGACGTCCCGGAGCAGGGCCACATGGCATTCTTCGGCGACGTCTCCGGCGCCGCCGTCGGAGTGTGGCAGCCGAGGGAAATGCAGGGATATGAGCTGGTGGCCGAGGAGGGCGCGCCCGCCTGGCACGAGCTGCACACCAAGGACTACGACGCCGCGGTGAAGTTCTACCGGGAGGTCTTTGGCTGGGACACGGATGTCATGAGCGATACCCCGGAGTTCCGGTACACCACGCTGGGGGCCGGCGCGGACGCCAAGGCCGGCATCATGGACGCCTCCGGCTACCTCCCGGCCGAGGTCCCGTCCAGCTGGCAGGTCTACTTCGCCGTGGGGGATGCCGACGCGTCCATCGAAAAAGCCGTCAGCATGGGCGGAACAGTCGTTGACGGACCCGATGACACTCCCTTTGGACGGCTGGCCACGCTGACCGACCCCACCGGTGCCATGTTCAAAATCGTGGCGGACACCGGCCAGTCAGGGCAGGGCTGAGTTCCTTTCGATTCCACCGGGTCCCTCAGCCTCAGGGGCTGGGAACCTCAGAGGGCGAGGATGGCGCGGGCTATCTCGTCGGCGTCGCGCAGGGTGCGCTGGCCGCTGGGGTAGACCGGTCCGGCCTGCGGCACGGCCTCTGCGGCGATGGCCGTCCCCCATTGGTTTGATGAAAGCTGCAGACCCAGCACGAAGAGCCGCCCGGAGACTTTCCCGTTGGCGGCCACCGGGCGGTACGGGTGCGGCCTGACATCCAGTCCCGTGGCCTGCACGGGAGTCCCTTCCACCGTCATCATGGTCCGCGGCCGCACCAGGCCGTCAGCGAGGAGCTGCTGCAGCAGTGGCGACTCGTTAACGGTCACGCGGTTGGCCGGCGCCAGGGCCTCCACCATCGTGCGCGCCGCCGCGGCACCGCCGGCCACCCACGGTGAGGCGGCCGTGAAGAGCCCGGCCTTCCGGTCGAGGCCGAATTTGGGGTCCGGCCCGACGAAGCTGACCACCCCCGCCCGTGCCAGCGCGGCCAGCTGCTCGGCCCGGAGCGCCGGCGGACCGCTCGCGAGGCCCTCCACGAAGGACTCGAACCAGCCACGCAGCCCGGCGATCCAGGACTCGTCGGTGATGCCGCCGTCGGCCACCACAGACTTCAGCACCGCCCTGCCGTGATGCAGCGCGCCGATGGTCATTTTCACGGGGTCGCTCTCACCAAGGGCCGAGCGGCGGGCGTCGTCCAGCAGGTAGTCGACGACGGCGGCATCCAGATCGGCACGCGATTCGAACGTCCGTTCCGCCAGCGGCGCGGCGAGGCTCAGCAGGTCCAGCCTGTGTTCAGGCCGGACATGGCTCTCCACGACGGCCCTGACCGTCTCCTCCCACTTCGCCGTGGTGTGCGCATGCGGGTGCAGCGCCTCGTCCAGTTCGTCAAGGAACGCTGCGGGATCAGGCACCGCGCCGGGGTCCGAACGCATCAGCGTGGAGTAGTAGGCCCACAGGGCATCGCGGTGCAGGAGGGGCCAGAGGTCATGGTCGAAAGCCGGGGTGATGCCTGTCGACTCGAAGCGCTGCAGCGCTGGCCCAGTGCAGTACCGCAAGGTCACCGACGCGGGGTAGTAGCCCTCCAGCCTGGCTTTGGCCCGGTACGGGGTACCACGCCGGGATGCCGCGATGATCAGCGGTTCCTGGCCCGACGGCAGGTACTCGAGGGTGTCGCCGGCGTCAACGAATTTGCCGCCCCTCCCCTCGGTGAGCTGGCCCATCACATCGAAAAAGTTCAGTCCCATGCCGCGGACCAGCACGGGTTCCCGGGCCGGGACTGCGGACCAGTCGACGTCTGCGGGGATTGCGGGCGGAAAGTACCGCAGCCCCAGCTGGGCGGCGGCTGCCTGCAGCTGCCGCTGCTCCGGGCTGAGACGGGAGTCCAGGTGGCCCAGGGCGAAAACCACCGAGTCTGCGGTGAGCGTGCCGTGGCCGGCCAGTTCGACGTCGAACGTTCCGTCACCGACGCGCCGCACGGCGGTTGCCGCCGTTTCGTGGAAATCCACCGTGACGCCGTCGGGCATTACCGCGAGCAGTTCCTCGAGCGTGCAGCGGAGGTACCGGCCGTACAGCGCGCGACTGGGGAAGTCGCGGGATCCGAGGACGGCGAGTTCGGCACGATCGTCCTCCGTCAGGGCGGGCAGGGGGTCCTGCTGCTGACGCTGCCGCCAGCGGTCGAAGGTCGTGCCGGCCACGGGCGCGGCCAGCTGCGGGTCCTCCGGGATGAGGGTGGGGTAGAACGACTGCGTATTCATCAGGTACAGGCGCGACTGCCCCGGCTGCCACACATGCCCTGGACCGGCCGGGTGGGGATCGATCACATCGATGTGCAGGCGGGATCCGGCCTGGGCGGCCCCGCCGGCGGCCCAGTTGGCCAGCAGCCGCTCCAGCACGCTGGTACCCCTCGGGCCGGCGCCTATCAGTGCCGTCCGGATACTTTGCGATGTGACCACGGCATCCAGAGTATCGGCATGTGACTTGCTAGCTGAGCCGGGATGTTGTTTGGATGGGGCGATGACCACCACCGCAGCTGATTCTGCCTTCGCTTCCGGCGGCGTTCCCGAGGGAACCGCGCCCGAGCCCACCGACGAAAACATTTGGCTGGAGGACATTTACGGCGAGGAACAGCTGGCATGGGTCCGCGAGCAGAACGCCCGAACAGAGGACCTGCTGGAGGACGCGGAGTACGCGCGCCTTGAGGGCGGGATCCTCGAAGTGCTGGACTCCACGGACAAGATCGCCATGGTGACCAAGCGCGGCGACTGGTACTACAACTTCTGGAAGGACCGGGAGAACCCGAAGGGCCTGTGGCGCCGGACCACGTGGGAGAGCTACTGCACCGACGCCCCGGAATGGGATGTGCTGCTGGATGTGGATGCGCTCGCGGCCGAGGAAGGGGAGGAATGGGTTTTCCACGGGGCGAACTTCCTCCGGCCGGAGCCCGGACAGCCTTACCGGCTGGCGCTGCTGGCCCTGTCCCCCGACGGCGGTGACGCCGACCGCTACCGCGAGTTCGACGTCGAGACCCGCAGCTTCGTTGACCCCGCGGCCGGCGGGTTTGACCTGCCGACGGCGAAGGGGAACGTCTCGTGGCTGGATGCGGACACCCTGCTGGTCGCCAGCACCGCCGATGGCCTGCCGCGGACCGCGTCATCCTATGCGCGCACCGCCGTGAGGCTGCACCGCGGCCAGTCCCTGGCCGACGCCGCCCGCATCTTCGATATCCCCGAGGACCACATGATGGCGATCGTGACCCACGACTCCACTCCCGGTTTCGAGCGCACCTTCGCGGTGGACTGGGTCGATTTCTTCAACAGGACGACGTCACTGCTGCAGGACGGGTCCTGGACGGCCATCGATGTGCCCACGGACGTCAATCTCAGCGCCCACCGGGACTGGCTGTTCTTCCGGCCGCGGCGCGAGTGGACGGTGGGCGGAGCCAGCTATCCGGCCGGGTCGCTGCTCGCGGCGGACCTTGACCGCTATATTGCCGGCGAGCGCTCGCTCACCGTCCTCTTCACCCCGGATGCCCACACGTCCCTGCAGTCCTGGAGCTGGACACGGAACTTCCTGCTGCTCAACCTGCTGCGTGACGTCTCCTCGGAAATCCGCGTGCTCGACCCGTCTGCTGGGTGGTCGTCCTCGGTGCTGGACGCCTGCCCTCCGCTCCACGACGTCAATGCCTTCGCCGTGGACGACGAAGACGACGCCGAGGGCGGCTCCGAGGGTGACCACCGCTCCCCCGGCCCGCGAGGGGCAGGGGATGATTTCTGGCTGGTGGCCACCGGCTTCACTACTCCCACCACTCTGACCCGCGGAACCCTTAGGCGCGGAAACCCTGCCGGGGACGCGAGCGTGGTGAGCAGCCACACGGTGGTCAAGGCCTCGCCGTCGTTCTTCAACGACGCGGCGTACGAGGTCCAGCAGCATTTCGCCGTTTCCGACGACGGTACGCGGGTGCCGTACTTCCAGATTGCGGCGCGCAACCTGGTGCTGGACGGTCAGAACCCCACCCAGCTGTCCGGCTACGGAGGTTTTGAGGTATCCCGCACCCCGGCCTACAGCGGCGCCGTGGGACGGGCTTGGCTGGAGCGCCGGACCGCCCCATCCGACGGCGTGGCACCCCACAGCCGCGGCGGCGTCTATGTCGTGGCCAACATTCGCGGCGGCGGCGAATACGGGCCTTCCTGGCACCGGGCGGCGCTGCAGGAAAACCGGCACCGAGCCTTCGAGGACTTCGCCGCGGTGGCGAAACACCTGATCTCGCGGGGCGTCACCAGCCGGGAACGCCTGGGCTGCGTGGGCGGCTCAAACGGCGGCCTTCTCGTGGGAAACATGCTGACCAGGTACCCGGACCTGTTCGGCGCGGTGTCCTGCGGCGTTCCCCTTCTGGACATGAGGCGGTACACCAAGCTGTCCGCGGGGCATTCGTGGATCGCCGAGTACGGTGACCCCGAACTCCCGGAGCACTGGGACTTCATCCGGACCTTCTCGCCCTACCATCTGCTGAAGGACGGCGTGGACTACCCGGAAACCTTCATCTGGACGGCCACCTCCGATGACCGGGTGGGCCCGGTGCAGGCCCGCAAGATGGCCGCCCGCATGCAGGCCATGGGCATCCCCAACGTCTGGTTTCACGAGGCACTCGAGGGCGGGCACGCCGGCGCTTCTGACAACAGGCAGGCCGCGGCGCTGCAGACCCGGAGCCAGCACTTTCTCTGGAAGTCGCTGGCCGGCGGGACCGCCTGACCGCCAGCGGCGCACACCCGAGCCCACAAGGCCGCGTGGTGCGCCGTTTTGCACTGGATGGCCGGTTCTGCGTATCCTTGGTTGGCTAGTATTAGCGAATGGAGACGTGCCAGAGCGGCCGAATGGGCTTCACTGCTAATGAAGTGTGGGGCACAACTCCACCGGGGGTTCAAATCCCCCCGTCTCCGCGTTTGGCCCCGGTCCCCGGACCGGGGCCTTTTGCGTACCCGGACACTTTGTGTCCTCCCGGCCCCGGGCGGGGTTTCGACGCTGAGACTTTCGACGCCGGGACTATCGACGGCGGGCTCCGTCCGGGCAGCGGACGCGTGGCGCCGTCGTCATGTCCTGGGTGGCAGGATGTTCGCATGACCGGCAACGAGGAATTCGACTCCATCGTGGTGGGCGGCGGACACAACGGACTGGCGGCCGCCGCGTACCTGGCGAAAGCCGGTCAGCGCGTGCTGGTGCTGGAAAAACTCGGGCAGTCCGGCGGGGCCGCCGTCTCGGCCCAGGCGTTCGACGGCGTGCCGGCCCGCCTTTCGCGCTACTCGTATCTGGTCAGTCTCCTGCCGCAGCAGCTCATCGATGACCTCGGGCTGAGGATCCGGCTGGCCCGTCGGCGGATTTCGTCCTACACGCCGGACCCGTCGCGTCCGGGGCGGGGCCTCCTGATCGACAATGGCGATGCCGCATCCACAGCGGCATCGTTCGCCGCCATCGGCGCTCCGGAGGGCGAAGCGGAGGCATTCGACAGCTTCTACGCCAGTTGCCGCAAGCTCACCACGGCGCTCTGGCCGACCATGATGGCCCCGCTGTTAACGCGCTCGGAGGCACGGGCGCTGGCCGCGGCTGCCGGCGCCGCGGAGGCCTGGGACGCCGTGATGGAGCGGCCCATCGGCAAAGCCATCGCCGGTGCCCTGCAGCATGACCTTGTGCGCGGCACCGTCCTGACCGATGCCCTGATCGGCACGTTCGCCCGGGCATGGGACACGGACCTCCAGCAGAATATCTGCTTCCTGTACCACCTGATCGGCGGCGGCACCGGCGACTGGAACGTGCCGATCGGGGGCATGGGGTCGGTTTCCGCGGAGCTGGAGCGGGCTGCCCGTGAAGCAGGTGCCACCGTGCTCACCGGCGCTGACGTGACGGCGATCGATGCCGGCGGACGCGTGGGCTACCGGCGCGCGGGCCTGCCCCACGAGGCCACCGCCGGCTGGGTGCTCGCCAACGTAGCCCCTGCCGTCCTGGACCGGCTGCGGACGCCCCGGAACGGATCCGGGGGCGCACGGGACGGAAGGCCCCCACATCCGAATCACATACGGGAAGGCGCCCAGGTCAAAGTGAACCTGCTGCTCGCCCGGCTCCCGCGCCTCCTTGACAACGCTGTTGGCCCCGAGGCCGCGTTCGGCGGGACCTTCCACATCAACGAGTCATGGGAGCAGCTCGAGCGGGCGTATCTGACGGCGGAGTCAGGATCCGTTCCCGAGCCGTTGCCCTGCGAAATTTACTGCCACTCGCTGACGGATCCCAGCATTCTGTCCCAGGAGCTTCAGGACGCCGGCGCTCACACTCTCACGGTGTTCGGGCTGCACGTCCCGGACCGCCTCATCACCGGGGAGAACAACGACGCCCGGCGGGCGGAGCTGCAGGCCGCCGCGCTCAGGTCCCTGAATTCCGTACTTGCCGAGCCCATCGAGCCCCTCATCATGACTGCACCGGACGGCAGCCCGTGCATCGAAACCAAAACAACACGGGACATCCAGCAGGCGCTCGGGATGCCGCGGGGCAACATTTTCCACGGCGGCCTCGACTGGCCGTTCGTCGAGGACGGCAGCCCGCTGGACACCCCTGCCCGCCGCTGGGGCGTGGCCACCCGCGATGAGCGCATCCTGCTGTGCGGCTCCGGTGCCCGCCGGGGCGGGGCTGTCAGCGCCATCGGAGGACATAACGCCGCCATGGCTGTCCTGGAAATGGCCCGCGGTTCATGAGCGGCGGCGTCAACGGCCGTGGTAAACCCCCAGTCAACGCATCCGGGAGCATACCCGCGGGGTCCCCGCCAGCCGCTCCGCACGCGTGGACCCCGCGGCTGGCCCTGCTCGTGGCGGCGACGTTCTTCATGGAGTTCCTCGATGGCACGGTGCTGGTCACCGCCATCCCCAGCATCGCCGACGACTTCGGTGTGGCGGCTGCCAGCGTAAACATCACCATGACGGCCTACTTGATGACCGTGGCGATGGGCATACCGCTTAGCGGCTGGCTCGCCGAACGGTTCGGAGCTCGCAGCATCTTTTGCGCGGCCATTGCCCTCTTCACCGTTGCATCCCTGCTCTGCGCCCTGAGCCAGGACCTGACCATGCTGACACTGAGCCGCATCCTGCAAGGGGCCGGCGGGGCAATGATGGTCCCTGTTGGAACGCTCGTGGTGCTCCGCGGGACGCCCAAGTCCGAGCTGCTGCGGGCCACCGCCTACCTTGTGTGGCCCGGCCTCCTGGCCCCGGTCCTGGCACCGCTCGTGGGCGGGGCGCTGACCACGTACCTGTCCTGGCACTGGATATTCCTCGTCAACCTGCCGCTGGGCGTTGCAGCCTTCCTGGCCGCCCTCCGCCTCGTGCCCAGGGCCGCCGGTGACCGGAAGCGCAGGCTCGACTGGCTGGGGCTGGCCCTCACCACGTTCGGCGTGGGTGCCCTCGTGGTGGGCCTGGAGCTGGCCAGCAGCCATCTGGAAGGGCCGTGGACCCTGCTGAGTGTGGTGTTCGGGACGGCAGCCCTGGCGTCCGCGGTGCTGTGGATGCTCCGGGCCGCGAATCCGCTGTTCGACCTCACAGTATTTTCCACCAGGACGTTCCGGGCAACGAACAGCGGCGGCTTCATCTACCGGCTGACCATCAGCGCCGTGCCCTTCCTCTTGCCGCTGATGTTCCAGGAAGGCTTCGGCTGGAGTCCCCTGCACGCAGGCATCATGGTGGCGGCAGTTTTCATCGGAAACATCGGCATCAAACCGGCCACCACGCCGCTGATCCGGCGTTTCGGGTTCAAGCCCGTGCTCGTCTTTGCCTCGCTGGCATCGGCGGTAACCTTCGCGCTCTGTGCCCTGCTCACTGAGCGCACGCCGGAGCCGCTGATCTTCGCGCTCCTCGTGTGCAGCGGCGCGTTCCGCTCGATCGGGTTTTCCGCCTACGCCTCGGTCCAGTACGCGGACATCGGGCCCGCGCAGCTGACCTCGGCCAACGCGGTCTCGGCTACACTCGTTCAGCTCTCCACCGGGGCAGGCATCGCGGTGGGCGCCCTCCTCCTTCGAGTGTTCGGCTCGGCTCCATTACTTGCCAGCGGCCTAGGCGGGGTGCTGGGTGCCTCGCCGGATACCGGGGTTGCCCCGTACCGCGGCGCGTTCCTTTCCATCGCCCTGCTGATGCTCCTCAGCACGGCAGACAGCCTCATGCTGCCCCGCCATGCCGGGGCAGAGGTCAGCCGGCCTGGGCGAGCACCAGCGGCAGAACGGCCCCGGCGCCGGCCCGCCTGAGGGCGCGGCCAGCCACGGTGACGGTCCAGCGGCTGTCCACGAGGTCGTCGATGAGCATCACGCTCTGGCCTGCGATCCCTGCCAGGGCAGGCTCCAGGCCGGGGCCTACAACAAGCCGGTCCCATACCCCTGCCAGCCGGTAGGCGCTGTTGCCGCCGCGGCCTCCCGTCGGTCCGCCGTGCTCCATGTCCAGCTGGCCCAGGTACGGAATGCGGCCGATCTCCGAGATGCCCCGCGCCAGAGATTCCACGAGCGCCGGCTTTCCGCGCGACGGCAGGCTGACGATGGCCGCCGGCCGCCCAGCCCCGCTCCAGCCCTGACCGCGTGAGTCACCGGCGGACCATTCGCGCAGCACCTGGACGCAGGCCTGCAGCATGCCCGGGTCCACGGTGCGGTCCGGGGCGCCCGCTGCGAAGAGCTCCCGGAGCGCCCCGCCCCAGCCCAGGTCCGTCAGCCTGGCCAGCACACGGCCTTCTGACAGGCTTTCGTCGGGCTTGATCTTTCCCTTGACGGGCACACCCAGCCGGTCCATGCCGCTGGGCCACTGCAGCCGGGGCTCCAGCACAATGCCGGCACGGCTGAGGGTCTGCCCGGCGGCCTCGGTCGCCGACGACGCGATATCGGCAGGGAACCAGCGGCCGGCGCAGTTGTCGCACCGGCCGCACGCCGCGGCAGTTTCGTCGTCCAGCACCGACGTGATGTACTCCATGCGGCATCCGGCGGTGTCCTGGTAGATAACCATGGAATCCTGCTCGTCCACCCGGGCTTCCGCGATCCGGCTGTAGCGTTCCGCGTCATAGATCCAGGGCTGTCCGGTGGAACGCCACCCACCGCCCACGCGTTCGACGGCGCCGTCGACCGCCAGCACCTTCAGCAGCAGTTCAAGCGGTGTCCGCCGCAGGTCCACGCGCGCTTCCAGCGCCACCGTGGACACTGCCGTCCCGGCTTCGGCCAGCGCCGTCAGCACCGCAGTGGCTTTCTCCTCTGAAGGCATGGAGGCCGTGGCGAAATACCGCCAGATGTCCCTGTCCTCGGACCCGGGCAGGAGAAGCACATCCGCATTGGCGGCGCCGCGGCCGGCACGGCCCACCTGCTGGTAGTACGCCACCGGGGATGACGGCGCGCCGAGGTGGACCACGAAGCCGAGATCGGGTTTGTCGAAGCCCATGCCCAGCGCTGACGTGGCCACGAGTGCCTTGACCTCGTTGTCCTTCAGGAGCTGTTCTGCACGTTCGCGGTCAGCGGGGTCGGTGCGGCCGGTGTAGGCCAGCACCTGGTGGCCGGCCTCGGCCAGCAGCCGGGCGGTATCCTCGGCCGCCGAGACGGTCAGAGTGTAGATAATGCCGCTTCCCGGCAGATCCGCCAGATGGGTCAGCAGCCAGCCGAGCCGTTCGCGGGAATCCGGCAGGGTGAGCACTCCGAGCCGCAGGGACTCCCTGCCCAGGGAGCCCCGGATGGTGAGCACGCCGTCGCCCAGCTGCTCTTCAATGTCGTGGACCACGCGGGAGTTGGCCGTGGCTGTGGTGGCCAGCACGGGAACCGTGTCCGGAAGCTGGGTGATGAGGTCCGCGATGCGCCGGTAGTCGGGGCGGAAGTCGTGTCCCCAGTCCGAAATACAGTGGGCTTCGTCGATGACCAGCAGGCCGGTGCGCCGGACCAACTCGGGCAACTGATGTTCCCGGAAGGAAGGGTTGGTGAGCCGCTCGGGCGAAACGAGCAGGACGTCCACCTGGTCCGCCGCGAGCTGCTCGCGCACAGTGTCCCACTCAAGCTGGTTGGCCGAGTTGATGGCGACGGCCCTGACCCCGGCCCGGGCTGCGGCAGCAACCTGGTCCCGCATCAGCGCCAGCAGCGGCGAAACAATGAGCGTGGGGCCAGCCCCGCGCCGCCGGAGCAACAGCGACGCCACGAAGTACACGGCCGATTTCCCCCAGCCCGTCCGCTGCACCACCAGTGCCCGCCGGCCGCCGTCGACCAGGGCCTCGATCGCCTCAAACTGTCCGTCATGGAAGTCGGCGCCGGGGTTCCCTACGAGGTCCCGCAGCACCTCCAGCGCCTGGCCCCGGGATCCCGGAACCGGTGTTCCGGTCCTGGAGGGTGTGCTGGACGGTGTGCTGGATTCGGACGGAAGAACTGCGGCGTGCTGGTTATTGGCCATTGATTCAGTATCCCAGTCCCCTCAGACACCCCAAAGCGCGCTTCCGGCCATGTGGACAACCCACGCGCCGACCCGGCCGGGACGTCAGCCGCCGGCCGCTGCGCATTTCCGTGACTCCTCCTCTCTGGCCCACTGGGCGCTGCAACGTAAGATAAATCCCGTGACTAGCAACCAGACCAATACTTATGACCTTTCAGCCTCGTTCAAGGCGTATGACGTCCGCGGCATCGTGGGCGACTCCATCACCGCTGAAATCGTCGAAGCCGTGGGGGCCGCCTTCGTTGACGTGCTGGAACTGGAAGGCCAGACGGTCCTGGTCGGCGGTGACATGCGCCCCTCCTCCCCCGAGTTCAGCAAGGCCTTTGCCAGCGGCGCCGCCACCCGCGGGGCGAACGTCCAGCTGCTGGACCTCATCTCCACGGATGAGCTCTACTACGCGTGCGGCGCCCTCAACGCAGCCGGTGCGACGTTCACTGCAAGCCACAATCCGGCCGAATACAACGGCATCAAGATGGCCAAGGCAGGCGCCGTGCCCATTTCCTCGGAATCAGGTCTTAAGGAGATCCAGGCCCTGGCGGAGCAGTACCTCAACGCAGGCTCCATCCCCGCCGCCTCGAACCGCGGGCAGATCGGCGTCCAGGACGTCCTCAAGGGCTATGCCGAATACCTGCGCACGCTCGTGGACCTCTCCGGGTCCCGCCCGCTGAAGGTCGTGGTGGATGCCGGCAACGGCATGGCCGGGCTCACCACCCCCGCAGTCCTCGGCGACGCACTGCTGCCGAAGCTGCCCTTTGAGATCATCCCGCTGTACTTCGAGCTGGACGGCTCCTTCCCGAACCACCCGGCCAATCCCCTGGAGCCGGAAAACCTGCGCGACCTTCAGGCCGCCGTCGTCGAGCACGGCGCGGATATCGGACTGGCGTTCGACGGCGATGCCGACCGCTGCTTCGTCATCGACGAAAAGGGCCAGCCCGTCTCGCCGTCGGCCATTACCGGAATGGTGGCCCGCCGTGAGATCGCGCGCGCCAAGGCCCAGGGTGAGGAAACGCCCACCATCATCCACAACCTGCTGACCTCCCGTGCGGTGCCGGAACTCGTGGCGCAGGACGGCGGCCGTGCCGTCCGCACCCGCGTGGGCCACTCCTTCATCAAAGCCGTCATGGCCACGGAAGGCGCGGTGTTCGGAGGCGAGCACTCTGCCCACTTCTACTTCCGCGACTTCTGGAACGCAGACACCGGCATGCTCGCCGCGATGCACGTGCTGGCCGCCCTCGGCGAGCAGGACGGCCCGCTTTCCGAGCTCGGCCGCGAGTATGAGCCATACGTTTCCTCCGGCGAGATCAACTCTGTGATCGAAGACAAGGCCGGCGCCGTGGAGCGCGTCCGCGCTGATTTCGCCGGCGAGGACGTCACCGTGGACACGATGGACGGCAGCACGTTCACGGCAGTGGACGGCAGCTACTGGTTCAACCTTCGCCCGTCCAACACCGAGCCGTACCTGCGCCTCAACGCAGAAGCCACCGACCACGCCACCATGGAGCGCGTCCGCGACCGCGTGCTCGCCCTGGTTCGCAGCTAGGACCAGCAGTGGCAGAAACAGCACCGCAGCCGGGGCAATCCTGGCGGACATCAGTTCCGGAGGCTACCGCCACCGATCTGGAAAACCTGCTGGGCACCGGCATGGGGGCCGCTCAGGAGCAGCTGGAGCGCAACGGCGGTTTCCTGCCGTTCGCGCTGGTTGTGGAGAACGACGGCGAAGTCCGTCTGGTGGCGGTCTCGCCGGCGGATTCCGCCAGCGGCTCCAGTGACGAGTTCGATGCCGACGGCATGATCCGTGACATCACCGAACTCCTGCGCCAGAACCGCGAAGATTTCCGGGCTGCCGCGATCGTCTGCGACATCACGCTGGTAGAAGAAGGTTCTGATGCCATCCACGTGGCAACGGAACACCGCGACGGTGCCGTCTTCGCCGCCGTCCTGCCCTACGCTGCGAAAGAGTCCACCCGGGAATGGGAATTCGGCGAACTCAGCGCGGACACGAATGAACCAGTCATCTGGGTGGACTAGCCCAAGCATGTGCGGAGGTCAGTTGGACGGCATTATTAGGCTTAGGCCATGAAGATCAATGCCTTCGCGGACGTCAGCCTGCGCGCCCTCATGGTGCTCGCAGCCGCTCCCGAGGCCGACCTCCTCACTACCCAGGCCGTGGCCGACGCTGTGGGCACGCCCTACAACCACGTCAGCAAGGCCATGGCCAAGCTGCGCATGCTGGGACTGATTGATGTTGAGCGCGGGCGCAACGGCGGCTCACGGCTGAGCGCTGCGGGGCGCAATGTCACGGTGGGGCAGGTCCTCAGGCAGCTCGATACCCGCGAGGACCCTGCGGACTGCATTGGACCGGGAGGCCAATGCCCACTGATTCACGGCTGCCGCCTGCGGGGCGCCCTTGCCCGCGCCCGAGAGGCGTTCTACCGCGAGCTTGATGACGTCGTGGTCGCCTCCCTGCCGGCTTCTCACCAAATGGGGCCGGTCTTCGAGGCCATCGGCATGCGCCCCGGCCTGTAGCAGGCTTCCTGCCTCTTCCGGAGAAACGCGTACGACGGCGGCTCCGCACCTTTCGTGCGAAAGGTGCGGAGCCGCCGTCGTACTTATGGGCCCACGCTGCCGAGGGGCCCAACCGAGCTTGCGAGATCGGGGAGGCAGTGGGGACTAGGCCAGTCGGGCCTTCAGACCCTCAAGCTCCTGCTGGAGGGCCACCGGCAGCGAGCTGCCGAAGTTGGCGAACCATTCCTCGATGGATGCCAGCTCGGTCTGCCACTCGGCGGGGTCCACGTGCACGGCCTCCTCGACTTGCTCCGGGGTCATGTCCAGTCCGGTGAGGTCGATGGAGTCGCCGGTCGGCACGAAACCGATCGGGGTCTCGACCGCGTCAGCCTTGCCCTCAAGGCGTTCGATGGCCCACTTGAGGACACGGGCGTTGTCGCCGAAGCCGGGCCAGGCGAAGCCGCCCTCGGCCGTGCGGCGGAACCAGTTCACCAGGAAGATCTTGGGCAGACGCTCCGGGTTGGCCTTGGCGGAGAGGTTCACCCAGTGGTTCAGGTAATCCCCTGCGTCGTAGCCGATGAACGGGAGCATGGCCATCGGGTCGCGGCGCACAACGCCAACGGCGCCGGCGGCTGCAGCCGTGGTCTCCGAGGAGAGCGTGGCTCCCATGAAGATGCCGTTGGACCAGTCGCGGGCCTCGGTGACCAGCGGGATGGTGGTCTTGCGGCGTCCGCCAAAGAGGATGGCGGAGAGCTCCACACCGTCGGGGTTGTGGTATTCCTCGGCAAGCATGTCGATCTGGTCGATCGGCGTGCAGAAACGCGAGTTGGGGTGTGCAGCCGGCTTGTCGGAGTCAGGCGTCCAGGAGTTGCCCTGCCAGTCGGTGAGGTGGGCGGGTACTTCCTCGGTCATGCCTTCCCACCACACGCCGCCGTCGTCGGTCAGTGCGACGTTGGTGAAAATGCTGTTGCCCTTGGCGATGGCACGCATGGCGTTGGGGTTGGTGCCCCAGCCCGTGCCGGGAGCGACGCCGAACAGGCCAGCCTCCGGGTTGACGGCGCGGAGTTCGCCCTCCTTGCCGAAGCGCATCCAAGTGATGTCGTCCCCGAGGGTCTCCACCTTCCAGCCATCGATGGTCGGATCCAGCAGCGCCAGGTTGGTCTTGCCGCAGGCGGACGGGAAGGCCGCAGAGACGTAGTACGTCTTCTTCTCCGGCGAAGTCAGCTTGAGGATCAGCATGTGCTCGGCCAGCCAGCCCTCGTCATGAGCCATGACGGAGGCGATGCGCAGCGCGTAGCACTTCTTGCCCAGCAGGGCGTTTCCGCCGTAGCCCGAACCGAACGACCAGATGGAGCGCTCCTCGGGGAAGTGCACGATCCACTTGTCGGGGTTGCAGGGCCAGGGAACGTCGGCCTGGCCGGCCTCCAGCGGAGCACCGAGGGAGTGCAGGGCCGGAACGAAGAACGCGTTGGTCTCGGTGATCCGGTTCAGCACGTCTGTGCCGATGCGGGCCATGATGCGCATCGAGGCGACAACGTATGCGCTGTCCGTGATCTCCACGCCGAACTTGGGGTCCTCGGCGTCGAGGTGTCCCATGACGAACGGGATGACGTACATGGTGCGGCCGCGCATGGAGCCTGCGAACAGGCCGCGCAGCTTCTCCTTCATTTCAGCAGGGGCCATCCAGTTGTTGGTGAAGCCGGCGTCGTGCTCCTTTTCGGAGCAGATGAAGGTCTGCTCTTCAACCCGGGCCACGTCGGCAGGGTCGGAGAACGCAGCGAAGGAGTTGGGGAACAGCTCCTGGTTCAGCCGCTTCAGGGTGCCCGCAGCGACGAGTTCGTCGGTCAGCCGGGTGTTTTCTTCCTCAGAGCCGTCCACCCAGTGAATCCGGTCCGGCTGGGTCAGCCCAGCGACCTCTTCAACCCATGCCAATAGACCGGCATGTGTGGTGGGTGCTTCTTCAAGCAGCGGCAGTCGCGCCAGATGGCCCATTTCGGTTCCCTTCTTCGGGTTCAGTGGTGTGTCCTAAATGTTATTTCCAATGGTCTGGCCCATTTCGTGGTCAGACATCTGATATCCACCACCTTCGGCGACAAAAACCGCGGAAACTCAAGAATCAGGGATTGAGATTTTCCTAAATTGGTGACGAAGGTCACATAGACCGGTCTAGTAGCGTATATTACATGGCGCTCGATTTGGAAGTACGGCCGTCCTCGCGTAAAGTTATTCGAGGTTCGGGGCGAGCGGAAAGTTCGCCAGGGACCGGAAGATGCGCCCATAGCTCAGCTGGATAGAGCGTCTGTCTACGGAACAGAAGGTCAGGGGTTCGAATCCCTTTGGGCGCACAGAATGAAGATCCGCACCGGGAAACCGGTGCGGATCTTCTGCTTTAAACCGAGATTGAGCGGCTACTCGCCCACTGCTTCCTTAATGCGCCGGCGGATGCCGTCGAAGTGGCGGGTCAGCAGTTCAGAAGCCTTGGCTTTGTCTCCGGCAGCGACGGCAGTGTAAATGCTGCGGTGCAGGGCGGCCAAAGCA
The DNA here is from genome assembly GCF_044754165.1 of Arthrobacter sp. NPDC093139. Lineage (NCBI taxonomy): Bacteria > Bacillati > Actinomycetota > Actinomycetes > Micrococcales > Micrococcaceae > Arthrobacter > Arthrobacter sp. NPDC093139. Next base: position 128,546 of record NZ_JBIVOO010000008.1, on the reverse strand, counting down.
ACCCGGTCTTCGCTGCCGGGTCCGATCTCCGTGTGGATCTTGCGGTACACCCTCCAGAAAACGCCCAGCAGATTGAGCAGCAACTCATTGTTCAGCGGCGCAAAGAGCCTGCCGTGAAAATCGGAGTCAGCCTCCACGAAGGTCTCGCCGGCTGCCGCCAGTTCTTCCATCCGGACGACGGACGCCTCGACGGAGGCAAGGTCCGCTGCGCTCATGACGTCCATCGCGCTGCTGATGAGCCCCGATTCCAGGGCCTGGCGCACGTCCACGAGCTGCAGCGCTTCGAGACCGTGGTGCCGCAGCGACAACCTTGCCCGGAACATGAGCCCGTCCGCGAGCGCCTCGAAGTTGCTGGGCGCCACGAACATGCCGAACCCATGGCGGATCTCAATGACTCCGAGGGCCTGCAGCACCTTGAGCGATTCCCTGAGCGTGTTCCGCCCTACGCCCAGGGCGACGCACAACTCATTCTCGGTAGGCAGGGCATCCCCGGGTTCGAGGTCGCGATCGAGGATGAGTTCCATAATGTCCGACTGAAGGGCGCGGAGGCGGGCCTGGGCGCTGAACCGTGCGGGCGGAACGCTGTTGACAGGCGGCGGCATTGGAACTCCTTTGCGAGGCTGTTTTCCACGGTATCGGATGTCCCATGTCCTCCGGCCGGGGGTGCCTTGCATTATTACACTGGCAGAGTGCGCCCGCGAACTCCCCGAAACCTGACGGCACCACCGGAGAAGCCGCGCAGACCCGGGTGCAGCCGGCAACATGCCGGCCCCGCCTGTGCGTGCCCGAGGCGGGCGTAGGCTGTTGCCATGACGCCAGATGCTGTTGAACGCGAAGTCGATGTCGTTGTGATCGGCGCCGGCGCCGCCGGGGAGAACGTTGCCGACCGTGTGGTGCAGGGCGGCCTGACCGCTGTACTCGTGGAGGCCGAACTGGTGGGCGGTGAATGCTCCTACTGGGCCTGCATGCCGTCCAAGGCCCTGCTTCGGCCCGGCACTGCCCTGCATGGCGCACAGACAGTCCCGGGCGCCAGCGAGGCAGTCACCCGCACCCTGGATGCCGCAGCCGTCCTCGAGCGCCGCGACTCCTTCACGTCGCACTGGCAGGATGACAGCCAGGTGGAATGGGTGGACGGGGCCGGCATCGAGCTGCTCCGCGGCACCGGCCGGATCACCGGCCCGCGGACCGTTGACGTGGCCGGCCGCGACGGCAACCCCTACAAACTCACGGCGCGTCACGCCGTCGTACTGGCCAACGGTTCGACGCCGAACATCCCGCCTATTGATGGGCTGTCCGGGGTCCAGTACTGGGGAACGCGCGAGGCAACCTCGGCTAACGAGGTGCCGGAGCGCCTTGCCGTCCTGGGAGGAGGCGTGACCGGCACGGAACTGGCACAGGCCTTTTCCCGACTCGGATCGGCCGTCATCCTCGTGACCCGCAGGGGCCTGCTGGGCACTTTCCCTGAAGAGGCCAGCCGGCTGGTGGAGGCAGGACTGCGTGCCGACGGCGTGGAACTCCACCTGAACACCAATACGCGAAGCGTCAGCCAGAACGACGACGGCTCGCTCACCCTGACGTTCGACGACGGCGACTCCCGCTCCGTGGACCGGCTGCTCGTCTCTACCGGACGGCATCCTGCCCTGGACGGACTTGGCCTGGAAAGCGTGGGGCTTGCGGCCCTCGACGGAAAGCCCCTGACGCTCAGCACCGACTCGACCGGACTGGTCAAGGCCGCTGCCGGAACTGACGACGGACCCTGGCTGTACGCCATCGGCGACGCGGCCGGCAAGGCGCTCCTCACGCATCAGGGCAAGTATGAGGCCCGGGCCACCGGTGCCGCCATCGCAGCCCGGGCCAAGGGCGAACTGCAGGGCACGCCCGATGCCTGGAGCCGCTACGCACAGACCGCCGACGAGCATGCCATTCCCAGTGTGGTGTTCACCGACCCCGAAGTCGCGAATGTTGGCCGCTCAGTGGAGCAGGCGAGGAAGGACGGCTACAACGTCTCTTCCGTGGAGCTGCCCATCTCCGTTGCCGGCTCATCCCTTCATGCTGAGAATTACCAGGGCTGGGCGCAGCTCGTGATCGACGAGGACCGGAGGGTCCTGCTCGGCGCCACGTTTGCCGGACCGGACGTCGCCGAGTTGCTGCACGCGGCGACCATAGCGGTAGTCGGCGAAGTCCCGCTCGAGCGGCTGTGGCACGCCGTCCCCTCCTACCCCACGATCAGCGAAGTCTGGCTGCGGCTCCTGGAAAAGTACGGTCTCTGACGTCCGTGTGAACTGACGGGTGGACCGTCAGGCGTGCAACCCCGGGCGGGCCCTTGACCAAAGTCTTTATCAATCCTGCGCGGCTACGTCCTGACGTAGCCGGATCCTCAGGGATGATTAGTCCCATGAGCCACATGGGTAACAGCGGGAAGGTCGCCGCCGGGGCGTTCCTCGCTGCCCTCGGCATGCTGGTGCTGACGGCCATCACCCTTGAGGCAGCTGTGCTGCTGACATTCCTCGGACTCGTTGCAGTGGGCTACGTGGCTTCGGTGGCGGAGGCCTTTTCCCGGCGACGCCACCTCGCCCTGCTGGCGGGTGCCGCGGGCACGAGCCTGTTCATCGGGTGCACCATCGCGTTCCTGCGAATGTGGGGGCTGGCGTTCAATCAGGATCCGGCCGCCCTTGATGCGGGGGTGGCCACGACGGATTCGGACATCTACTTTTACTTGGCTGTCGCATCCGGAACGCTCACGCTTCTGGTGCTGTTCGCCGCCGCGGTCTGGCCGTCACGCGGCCACTCGTGGCGCCGCTCCGGTGCTCCCGTCCGGAGACGTCGCCCGGCGCCGTCGCGCGCTTCAGCCGGCCGCCCGGCGTCGCAACGCCAACCGGCCCAGCGCCAAGCTGCGCAAGCCCAACCGGCGCAGCGGCAGACCGGCAAGACCGGGGCGGCCAGGTCCGCCGCCGGGCGGCCCCGCCGCTGACCCGGCCGCACGCGTACCGCCGGCGACACCGCACGGAATGCGGCTGTCAGCAGGCAGGGAATCCCGGGGTCAGGAGAATACGGTCACCGGAATATGCTGTACGGGCCCCATCCGCTGCCCACCTGCCGGCCGCCGGTGAACTGGTTGGTCCCGAGGCTGTAGTAGAACAGGCGCCCGTCGGTGGCCTTGGCACTAAGCCCCCGGGTTCCCGATCCCAGGAACCCGAACGAGGCATGGGACTGGGCAATGGCATTCCAGCCGCTCCCCAGCTTCCTGCGCGGCTCCTGGACGAACCTGGCCGCGCCGTCCGACCTGTACAGCAGGAGCTCACCCGTTGGCCTCGTGACCAGCAGGTCCTGCCTGCGGTCATTGTCGAAGTCCGCCATGGTCAGCCTCAGTCCTTGAAAGCCGAACCCGATGCGCTGGGGGGCGCCCAGTGCGCCGCCGCCTGGGTTCGGGTAGTAGAGCATGGTGCCGTCGGCTCCTGTTCCCACCACTCCTGGGTAGCGGTGGCCGTTATGCCACTTGCCCACCGTGATGTTCATGGGCTGCCAGCCGCTGGTTCCCACGATGATGGGGCTGAGGAATCCTCCGGATCCTTTGCCGCGGTACACCGTGAGCCTGCCGGTGTTCCACTGGGCCACGATGTCGTTGATGCCGTCAGAGTTCCAGTCCGCGACGAAGCCTGATTTGAGGCCCGTCCATCCGGAACTGCCGATCTTGATGCGTGTGCCGAAACCGCCGCGGCCATTGGCTGGATAGTTCCAGAGGGCCCCGCCGGAGTCGGCGGCGAGCACATCGGCAGCGCTCCTGATGGTGGGCCTGAGCGAGAAGTACTGCTCCATCGTCGGAATGGCGCGGCTCTTCATGTCGATGGCCAGCGCAACCCCCACGTAGCGAAGGTGCCACGGCTCGTATGTGTATCCGGTGATGTGGGTGTAGCCCTGTGGGTACCGCACAATAAACCCGTAGCGGTACGCGTTGGCCGCCACCCAGCGTCCGCCCGGGGTGTCTCCGAAGCAGGCGGCCAGCCCGCAGCCGCCGCCGACGTTTCCCACGTCCATGGCGAGGCCGGTCTGGTGCTCGCTGTGACCGGGCCGGGCGGAGATCTGGTCCGCGTACGCCTGGCCATAGGTCTGGACGTAGTAGTTGTACAGGTCACGCTGGGTGGCATAGGACCTGTAACCGCTGACGACCTCAAGTGAGTGCCCCGCAGCGCGCGCTCCGGTGAACATCTGGTTTGCGGCAGTGGAGACGCCGCGCCGCAGCACGTGACCGGCGCCGTTCCACGACACCAGGTCCGGCGGAACGTACTGCAGCGGGTTCAGCGGCCGGGACTTGTTCACCAGGACCCAGGGGTGGCTCGGAGTCGTCACGACGCTCGTCGACAACTGCTCGCCGGACGGTGCTGCCTGGGCAGCCGGCGCGCCGGTCAGGAACAGAGCAAGAACTACGACGGCGGCCGCGCACCGCCGGGCATGCGCCCGCCACTGCATCCAACCAGAATAAAGCATGGCGGGCCCTTCCCCACTAGACGACGCTGGGGTTAAGCGTACCCGCGTCCCCGCCGGCGTTCGACGCACCGGGGGTCTGGAATTTAGAGGATCAGAGCTGGCACTTGGCCGGCCCGCCCAGGCCGCTAATGTTTGCGCGGAACCTTAAAGTGCGTGATTCGGGCGTCCTGCCCGTCCAGCTCGGCCCACGACTTTTCGGTTTCGAGGACGGTCAGTCCGCTGGTGGGAAAGCGGGTGGCGGCGTCCATGTACGCGTCATGGTTTGAATCGCGGGAGGCCAGGTGCATGGCAAGGTCCTGGACCCCGGGCATATGGGAGATCACCATCAGCGTGGTGACAGTGTCCGGGACGTGGTTTATCACCGACAGCATGCCGAGCGCGGACGCGCCGTAAAGCCCGTCCTCCAGTTTCGGCGTCGGAGCCTTGTCGCCCAGCTCGCTGCATACCCAGGTGCAGGTTTGCCTGGTCCGCAGGGCGCTTGAGCACAGGATGAAGTCCGGGACGATGTTGTGCTTGACCAGCCACTTGCCCGCCAACGGAGCCTCGCGATGGCCGCGCTCTTCCAACGGCCGGTCATGGTCCGCTACGCCGCCGGGCCAGTCGGCTTTGGCATGGCGCATGATGACCAGCCGCTTCTTGTGGTGCCCACTCATGGACTCACCCTACTACCCGGGCCGGCGGCAGGCCGGGCAGTGCCCGCTCAGTCGTCCAGGACGAACGTCACTTCCAGCACCACATGCCAGGCGACCACCTGGCCGTCGGTGATTTCGACTTTCTGCTCCTTGACCCAGGCGCCGGAGACACCGCGAAGTGTCTTGTTGGCGCGGGCGATGCCTTCCTTGATGGCGTCGTCAAAAGAGGTTTTGGAGTTTGCGCTCAAGGTGGTGATGCGTGCGACAGACATGGTCTTCCTCCTGGTGGCCGGACGGACGATCTGAGCCTACGCCGGACCAGGAAAAGTCAACAGGGTCCAAGCAGCCGCCCCCGGCGGCACATGCAAAAGCGCCCGCCCCTCGATCGAGGAACGGGCGCTGCGAGGATCCGCGAAGGGGAAATTAGATCGAGTATTCCGGAGCTGCCCAAACGATAACCTCGGGGTGCTCGTAGAAGCGGTAGCCCTGGCCGCGGACGGTGCGGACGGTGTTGGCGAGGCGGCCCAGCTTCGAGCGGAGGCGGCGGATGTGGACGTCGATGGTGCGCTCGTTGGGCACCTCTTCCGCGTTGCGCCACAGGCCTTCGAGAAGCTCGTCGCGGCCCACCGTGCGTGTGCCGTTCTCGACGAGGTAGTTGAGGAGCTCGAACTCCTTGAACGTCAGGTTCAGGGATTCGCCGTCAAGGTGCACTTCGCGGCGGGCGAGGTCGATCAGGACACCGGACGGGCGGGGATCCTGGGCCGGCTGCAGCCGGGTGGTTTCCGTGCGCTGCCGGGAGTTCACCGTCGGGTCGCCAAAGGTGGAACGGACGACGTCGAGCGCGGAACCGGGCGCGCTGGCCGGCGCCACTGCAACGGCAGCGTAGCTCTCAGCGCCGGAAACCAGCGACTGGGCGTAAGCCCGGATTTCCTGCGCCAACTTGGCAATGGAGGTGCCGGCAGCTGCGGCGGTTTCCTCGTCGATCCCCATGTACAGAACAAATCCGCGCGCCACGTTGTCGTTCTGCACCGGCCGGACGGTGGCGCCCGGCGCCGGAGCCACGACGGGCGTGGGGGCGGTCATCGGTGCGGCTTCTTCAGTCTGGACAGCGCGGAGCTGGCCGTAGGAGTTGGGGTTGTACCCCTGGGGGGCGTAGCCCGGCGCGGGAACGGCGGAGCCCTGGCCGGCGGGGAACGCCGGGCGGGCGCCAAAACCTTGGCGGTGGCCTGACGCCTGGCCAGGCTTGTTGGCGTTACGGACGGAGATGTGGACGTATCCAGATGCAACTGACATGAATGCTTACCTCAATGTGAATGGCCGTCATCGCGGCTCGAATGCTTGGTTCCCGCAATGAGTTCTGGGGAGGGCGCCCGACGCTGGGCTCTGGGGGCGAATGCCTAAAAACTTTGTGGGGTGGAAAGTTAGGCGTGCATTCGACAACAGCGCATGTCGACAGCAGCGGGTGTGCTGGGCCAATAATCTGCGGCTGCAGGTGCTGTTGAGTTCTTGTTCACATTGGAAGTGTGCAACGTAACAATGAGAACTTGCAAGTAACAATGGGTCGCTCGGTCCGCATCGTGAGACGAAACGCACGATTGTGGGCCAAATCACAACTTTGAAGACTTCAGACTTTGTCGACGTTTTTCCAGAACGAACGTTCAGAAAGACCATTTTTCCGAATTATCTGCACGAAACTCCCTGTTTGCCGACGATTATTCGACCAGCTCAATTCTGCCGGAATTAGGCGGCAACGAATCGCCAATTGTCCAGCTATGACGCGGGCCGAACGGAAAATTTTGGGTAGGGCATTCTTTCCCCGGTCGGGTCAAGCGGGCCGGGGGTACCGCGCCGCTCGGCCTACGCGGACCAACGACGCCCTTGGGCTGGGATTCACAGCCGGAGGCCGGACCGAGTTCACCGTCAGCCTGCCCGCGCAGCACTTCGCGCAAGGTGACGCGCCGATGTCGTGATGGCCGTTACCTAAATGTGACTTAAGCGTGAGCCTCCTGTACGGTCGATAAGGTGCGGCCATCATCTGGGCCGCATATCCGGATGGACGCCCAGCTCTGCCGCTTCCCGGATTCCGCTTGACCAGGCAGAGGCGGGGGAACCAGAGTCCCGGGCAATCCGCATCAGCCCTTGGGGTGAAGCCGACACGTGTGTTTCCGTGCGGCCGGATGACCTCATCCGAACCCGACAGCTAACTCCGCAGGTGTTGAGAGGCAATCCACCATGTCTGAATTCAAGGTACCAACGCGCCCTGATCGCGATCCAAAACAGTCCCGGCAGCAGATTTCACGCCACCGCGCCGAGCCCGCCCGCCCCGTATCAGCCTGGGGCCGTCTCACCGCCAACATCCCGTCGTTCGGCCGCCGCGCAGCCGTTGTGACCACAGCCTGCGCCGTCCTGATCGGCGTCGGTGCGGCCGGCCAAGCGGCCGAGCAGGCCACCCCCGCGGCAGCGCCTGAGGCAGCAGCGGCAACAACTGAAGCCCCGCCGACGCTCAACTTCGACAAGACGCTGATCTCCGCCCTGCCCAGCCCCACAGCTGCCCCAGTGGCACCCCAGTCCGTTGCCAAGCCGGCGGCGCCCAAGGCTGCACCTGCTGTGAAGGCCGCACCCAAGGCCGCCGCCAAACCGGCGCCCGCCAAGGCTGCTGCCGCCAAACCCAAGGCCGTCGCACCGGCCGTAAAGGCCGCCCCGGCCAAGGTCGCCCCGGCGCCCAAGCCGGCGGCTCCTGCGGCAGTGAACGACCCCGCCGGCGCGCAGGCCTATGCCGCCAGCAAGCTGTCCTCGCACGGCTGGGCAGCGGACCAGATGCAGTGCCTGAAGAAGCTTTGGACCAAAGAGTCCGAATGGCGCACCACTGCGACGAACCCCAGCAGCGGGGCCTACGGTATTGTGCAGTCCCTGCCCGCCGAGAAGATGGCTAGCTCCGGGGCCGACTACCGCACCAACTACCGCACCCAGATCAACTGGGGCCTGGGCTACATCAAGGAGCGCTACGGCTCCCCGTGCGCTGCGCTGAACTTCCACTACGCCAACAACTGGTACTAAACCGGCACCAGTCTGAGAACGTGCCAGGCATTTCTGCACCGGTTTGAGCGTCCGAGGGGCCCGGGATCCACGTGATCCGGGGCCCCTCGGCGTCGGTGCAGCATGCTGCGGGCGGGAAAGTGGTGCAGAAATGCGTCAGAGCAGGAAGGAAATGACCCGGCGTCCATCCTCGTCGGCTCCCACCGAGGCTGTGACAGCGGAGTAGTCCGGGATGTGCGGCACACCGTCGGGCACGACGCCGGTGTTCGGGCCCACCGCCACCGTCCGGATTCCGGCCGCCAGGCCTGCAGCTATGCCGGCCGGCGCGTCCTCGAAGACCACGGCATCCGCAGGCTCCACGCCCAGCAGCTCCGCGGCGCGCAGGTACCCCTCGGGATGCGGTTTGCCGTGGGTGACAAGGTCCGCCGTGACGGCCGTGCCCGGCATGGCCAGACCCGCTGCGCCCATGCGGACGTCCGCCAGCACGCGGTCGGCTGACGTCACCAATGCCACCGCATCGGCTGGCAAGGCGCGCAGGAGTTCAGCAGCCCCCGGCAAGGCGACAATGCCTTCGGTCCGGACGCGCTCCATCGCACCGAGTTCAGCGGTGAGTGCAGCAACATCTGCACCGGCGGGGGCAAACCGCCGTACGGTGTCCCGTGCCTGCACGCCGTGGGACGTCCTCAGGATCTCTGTGATGTCCAGACCATAGCGCGCGGCGAACTCACCCCACACCTGTTCCACCACCGCCGTGGAATCAACCAGTGTGCCGTCCATGTCAAAGAGAACGGCACGGGCAACCAGGGCGGTGGAGACGGATTCGGCAGGAAGGTTCATGGATCCATCCTGCCTCATGGAGGGCAGGGCGGACGTCTAGCCGTTCGGCCGGTGGGCCATGTACTGCACCGCCCACTTGTTGCCGTCGGGATCGGCAAAGTAGACAAAGTGGCCCCAGTCCTGGACGTCGACGTCACTGACGTCCACGCCGTTGGCCTTCAACTGCTCGTGGGCTTTGTGGATGTCGCTGACCACAAGCTGGAGGCCGGGTGCTGTACCGGGAGGAGCGTCGTTGAGGCCCTCGCCGATGGCAATCGAGCAGCCGGAGCCCGGAGGGGTCAGCTGCACGAAACGGAGACCGTCCATTGGCCTCTCGTCGTAGTCGGCGTTGAAGCCGACCTTGTTGACGTAGAAGTCCTTTGCGCGGTCTACATCGGACACCGGGACAAAGACGAGTTCAAGTTTCCAGTCCATGGTGCACAGGCTATCCCGGAGGCAGAACCATCCGGAAGGGTGCGGGCAGGGTAGCCGAAGTCAGTGGGCGATGCCGTACAGGCGGTCACCGGCGTCGCCCAGCCCGGGCACGATGTAGGACTTCTCGTTGAGTTTCTCATCAATCGAAGCCAGCACGATGGTGACGTTGGCGTCGGAGAGCTCTTCCTCGAGTTTGGCCAGGCCCTCAGGGGCGGCCAGCAGGCAGATGCACGTCACGTCGGAGGCTCCGCGCTTGAAGAGGAACTTGATGGCCTCGCGCAGCGTGCCCCCGGTGGCGAGCATCGGGTCCAGAACGAAGATCTGCCGGTCCGTGAGGTTTTCCGGCAGCCGTTCGGCGTAGGTGATGATATCGAGGGTTTCCTCGTCGCGGGCCATGCCGAGGAAACCGACCTCGGCCGTGGGGACCAGTTTGGTCATCCCTTCGAGCATGCCCAGGCCCGCCCGGAGAATCGGTACAACCAGCGGCGTGGGCTTGGTGAATGCGGTGCCGACGGTGGTGGCAATCGGGGTCTCGATGGTGACAGGCTCGGTGCGGACGTCTCGGGTTGCCTCATAGGCGAGGAGGGTGACGAGCTCCTCGGTCAGCTGGCGGAAAACTGGGGACGATGTGTTCTTATCCCGCAGGACGGTGAGTTTGTGGGCGACCAGCGGGTGGTCCACGACGAGAGTTCGCATGGGTCAAAACTATCACCCGGAAGGTGGCCTCCCGCCGCGGCTTCCGCCGCCTGCGGCAGTGCCGCCGGAGCCTTTCTCCGCTTGGGATCCCCCTAGGTCGGAGGACTCCTTATCCGGCATGCGGGCCGGGTGCTCGAAGGTCGGGGCGGGACCTGCATGCTCACGGCGCCGGATGACGTGGAACAGCCGGTGTGCCAGGATCACCATGCCGACCCACGCGAAGCCGAGCAGCCACGCCGCCATCACATCGGTCAACCAGTGGTGCCCCAGGAAGACCCGGCTCAGGCCCATGGCGATGATGAACAACAGACCCACCGTGATGACGGCCACCCGGACCAGGTTCCTGTACGTCTGCAGGCACATCAGGTACACAACCACCCCGATCACCACCGTGGTGTTGAGGGTGTGTCCGCTGGGGAACGAGGGCGAAAACTCGAACGGCGGAACGGCATCGATATGCTCCGGGCGGACCCGGCCCATGAGCGTCTTGCTCACAGTGGTGGCGGTGATTGATACTGCCGCCGCCCCGCCCACAAGGATGAGCGGCCGCCAGCTGCGGCTGACATAGGTCAGCCAGGCAACGAGGATGCTCGCCAGAATGGGCATGCCGATGCCGCCGCCGATGTTGGTGAACGCCGTCACGGCAGCATCCAGCCCAGGATTTCGGTACTGCTTGGCCATCTCAAGGGCCGGCTGGTCCAGGCCGGCAACGCCGTCCTTGGCCACAACACTCTGGTAGACCTCGGCCCCAAGCAGCGCCAGGGAGATGACCAGGAAGCCGCCCAATATGAGTGTGATCCACAGCGCCGCGTACGGGCCGAGCCACCGGCCGAACCGATCATTCAGGGATTTCATCATCTCTCCCGGTCACGCGCTGTCCGAAGCTAAGTACCCTTCGAAACTATCATTGAGCCATGGCACCGGCAGATCCGCAACACCTCGAATGGATGGGCCTTGCCCTCGAAGAAGCCCGGCGGGCGCTGGCCACCGAGGACGTGCCCATCGGCGCCGTCGTCATCGGGCCCGACGGCACTGTGCTGGGATCCGGACGGAACGAACGCGAGGCACTGGGCGACCCCACCGCCCACGCCGAAGTCGTCGCCATCCGGGAAGCGGCTGCCCGGCTCCGCGAACAGTCTGTGCGTCAGGGCGGCCGTGGAGACGGCTGGCGGCTCGAGGACTGCACCCTCGTGGTGACACTGGAACCATGCGCGATGTGCGCCGGGGCCATCGTGCTGGCGAGAATCCACCGTGTGGTGTTCGGCGCCTGGGATGAGAAGGCCGGAGCGGCCGGGTCTGTCTTCGACATCCTCCGCGAGCGCCGCCTCAACCACTGGGTGGAGGTTTATGCGGGCGTCCAGGAGGAGGAGTGCGGTGCCGTGCTGCGGGAATTCTTCGCCGCGCACCGGGGGGCCCCGCGCTTGTAGGGCTCCCTACCCCTGGCTCCCGGCAGCATTCAGTGCGTCGATCCGCTCCTGCCGGGACACCGGCGAATCCAGGCTGTAGGACCGGAAATCGCCGAGGTCCTCCTGGATCCAGGCTTCCACCTCGGCGATGCGTCGTGTAACGGCAGGGGTGGCACCATCGAAGACCCAGTGCGCGATCCGCGCCTTGCCGGGGTCGTACTGCCAGAGTCCGATGATGCGTCCGCGGTCCAGGATGGGGTGGTCCGGGAGGTCCGCCTGCAGGGCCAGGGTGGAATTCAGCAGCTTCCTTCCCTTGTCCGCCTCGGCGAACAGGTCAGCAGAGTTGCGCCGCTGCAGCACCAGCGAGTCAGTTCCTGCCAGCAGCTGGATCTGTTCCTTCCCTGGTGCCGTAAACGCGCTGAGGCGGTCGACGTCGTCAGGCATCATCCACAAAGCCCCGCCTCCGGCGGTAGGAATCTCGGCGGTGGGAACCTCGACCGCGCCGGCGGCGGCCAGCGCCGCTTTGCTCTGGGTGACGGTGAACCCGGTGAACCACTGGGACTGCCTGAGGGTGGCGCCGCCGGTCCAGCCCAGGTAGCGGCGGATCAGCTCGGCGCGGGCCTCCTCGGGGCCGAGGGTGGTGCGCGGCAACCCCCAGAGGGTGTAGGCGTAGCGCTGCTGGTCGAGCCGCCCGTTGATGGGAATCCGGCGGATCCGGCCGTCCGCCTGCAGCAGCCCCAGTGCCGTCGGCAGGGTGGTGGACACACCCTTTTTCTTGCCCTCGTCGCCGAGGCTTCGGACGGATTCGCCCAGTTCCTCCTTGAGCTGTTTGGGGTCCAGGGGACCTTCGGCTTCAGAGAGCACGTGCAGGACCTGTTCTTCGAGCAGGGTGATCTCGCCGCGGTCCACGCCCAGCCGGGCCAGGACCCTGAAGGCCTCTTCGAAGTTCTTGCCCAGGCTCAGGGCCCATGCGAAGTCCGCCCGCCCCAGGACGTAGGTGCAGCCCCGCGCCGTGGGAAGCTCCTGGATTTTCAGGTCCAGGACGTCCTGGTCGACTTGTTCGCGGCGGATCCCGGCCCGCGCAAAGAGCGTGAGGTAGGGATTGGCCCCGCCCAGCGACCGTGCCCAGCCGGCGCGGGCGAAAACCTCTTCTGGCGTGGCACCGGCGAGTGTGCCGTCCAGTCCCTGCCTGTGCCAGGACCATGCCCGAAGCAGTGCGGGTGTGAGCCGTTCAGCGCGGAGACCGTCGGCGCCGACGCTGTCAGGGACCGAGACGCGGGTAGTCATGGGCTCATTGTCCACCAGCATCCCGGGGCTAGGAATGCCCGGGCTGCGGTGTCGCTTCGCTGATGACGTCCAGCACGCACCGGGCGGTCGTATCCCAGCCCGGCAGCCGCTCCCTGCCCGCGAGCGCCGCATGGCGCCACGCGGCCTGCCGCTCCGGCGAGGTAAGCCAGCCCCGCAGCGCTGCCGCGAGCGGGGCCGGGTCCGAGTCAAGGACGACGACGGCCCCTGGCAGTGAGTCCAGCGTGGCCCCGCGCGGCGCACCCAGGCTTAGGGCCTCCACGGCGCCGGTGCCGGCGCGGACGACCACCGGGACGCCACGCGCCAACGACTCGGTGACCGCCATGCCGAAGGCCTCCACTTTGGAGACGAGCAGGCTCAGGTCTGCCGCGCGCCATTCGTTCTCCAGCGCCTGCCCCTTCAGCTCGCCGGGAAGGCGCACCCGGCCCTCCAGGCCGGACTCCTGCAGCGCCGCCCTGACCTCACCCGCGTAGTCAGGGTCTGCCTCATCGGAACCGACCAGGGCCGCCGTCCACGGCAGGTCCTGCAACTGTGCCAGGGCACCCAGGAGGATCAGCTGGTCCTTGTTTGGCAGCAAGGCCGCCACGGAGACCAGATGCGGCGGCTGCGATCCCTTGGCGGGCTCCCCCATTTCCGTTCCGGGGAGCGCCACGTGCACGTTTCCGGTGCCGTGGCGGCGGGTGATCTCGGCGGCCACGGAGCCGCTGGTACAGATCACGCCGGCCGCCGCGCGGAGGGCGCGGATCTCCAGCTCCGGATGATCGGCCAGGACCATGTGCAGCAGGATCCACGGCTGCTGCCCGCCCGCGGCTGCTGCTTCCATGGCCTCCGGGGCTCCGGAGGCGATGAGTCCGTCCACTATCGTGACCGTTCCGCCCCTCGCGGATCCCTGGTCCGGGGCAGTGGAACCCTCCCCCAAGAGGCGGGCGAACCGCCGTCGGTCTTCACTGCTGCCTACCGGCCAGTCGCCGTCCACCCGTTCCACTGTGGTGCTGACGCCCAGCTGGGCGAGTCCGCGCACGAGGGACGCGTTATAGACGTTGCCGCCGGAGTTGTGGCGGATGTTGCCGGGAACGAGCAGGCGGATGGCGGATGGGCGGGGCTGCATGATGCTGCTATTCGAATTCGAGGGTGTAGGTGGCCCAGGCATCCGGATTTTCCCGCAGCGTGACGTCCAGGCCGGTCAGCTCGCGGCCGTCCTCGTCGTCGCGCAACTGCGCCGCCACCGCCCCGGCGATGTGCTGCGCCAGGGCTTCGGTGGTGCTCAGTTTGCCCGCGAAGTCAGGGTGTTCATCCAGGTTCCGGTAGTTGAGATCGGCGAGCACTTTTTCGATGATCCCGCCCGCGGCGCCGATGTCCAGGACGATCGCGTCGTCGTTTAGCGCACGACGGCGGAAGCTCACCTCTGCCACGAAGGTCGCCCCGTGCAGGGCCTGCGCCGGCCCGAACGCCTCCCGGGGCAGGCTGTGGGCGATCATGAAGTGGCGGCGGACGGTCAGGCTGAACACTGGTTACCTCGTGGTTTCTGTTGTGCGGTATTCGATGGCTGTGGGGTATTCGATGACATGGCAGAGCGCTGCCAGCGCGCCGTCTGATAGCCGCTCGACGACGTCGGGCAGTTCCTTGAACGCGGATGTGCCCGTGAGAAATGCGTCGAAGACGGGGTCTTTCAGCAGGGATATCGCGGTCTCGAGGCGGTCGGCGTTGGTGCGGCGGTGACGGCGCGCCCGGGCAACGGCACCAACCTGGCTTGCACGGAGGGACAGCCTGCGGGCGTGGAAGTCCTCACCGAGTGCCAGGGCAACCTTCCGGTCCGCATACCAGGACATCTCGATAATTTCGCCTTCGTCGCCCACGAGCTTCAGGCTGCGCTCCAGGCCGCCCTCCGAAGCGGAGCAGTGGAAGACGATGTCGCAGTCAGTCAGGGCGTCATCCGGGTGGGCAAACTCCACGCCCAGGGCGTCGGCGAGGTCCTTGCGCCCGGGGTCAATGTCCACCAGCTGGAGCCGCGCGAGCGGGAAGGTGCGGAGCAGCGTTGCCACCATGCCGCCCACCAGTCCTGCGCCGATTACCGCGATGCGGTCGCCCAGCCTCGGTCCTGCCTCCCACAGCGCGTTGACGGCCGTCTCCACCGTGCCGGTGAGCACCGCCCGGCGGGGAGGGACGCCGTCGGGAACGCGGGTCAGCGCGGAGACCGGAACAACGTACCGGTCCTGGTGCGGATGGAGGCAGAAGACCGTCCGGCCGGGCCAGCCTTCCGGCCCCTCCTCCACGACTCCGACGGAGAGGTATCCGAACTTCACCGGCGAGGGAAAAGAGCCCTCCTGGTGCGGGGCCCGCATCTGCTCCGCGATACACGGCGGAACGGCGCCATGATGCACCACGAGTTCGGTGCCTTTGCTGATCCCCGAATACAGCGCGCGGACCAGCGCCTCGTCCGGTCCGGGACGGCGGAGCTCCTCGGTTCGGAGTTCGCCCTGCTCAGGGCCGATGGTCCAGTATGCGGTTGCTTCTGCGTGCCGTGGAGAGGTAGTCATCTTGCTTATGAATCTAGTGCCAAGCCGTCTTCAGGCGAAAGAGGAGGTCCGGCGTGGCCCCTTCTGGCTGCGCGCGCGTATACGCGGGCGGCAGGTTCGCGGCGGCCGTTTTGGGGTTGGGGGCCTTGCTCCGGTACCCTAGTCAGGTTGGTGACGTGTCCGAGCGGCCGAAGGTGCAACACTCGAAATGTTGTTTGGTGTCAAAGCCAACGTGGGTTCAAATCCCACCGTCACCGCCAAGTAGCGAGGCCCCTGCTTCCTTTGTTTACAAGGGAGGCGGGGGCCTTTGCTTTGGCTAAATCAGGGGGCTGCCCAAATCTTGCCCCTCGGCCGCGCAGCAAGTATGCCTGCGGCGATCGTCGCAAGGCACAGCGGAACGGGATACAGCGACGCGGCAGCAGCCACAAAGGTGGCGGGAAGTGCCAGCAGGAACATCCATGCAGCCCACCGGGGAAAAAAACCGTGTCTCCGCGTCCGCACCCCCAGCACCAGCGCTCCCACGAGGGTTGACAGGAACCCGAGCAGGAATATCAACCACGCCCACATTCGGGCATTGCCCGGCTCATAGGGCAGCTGGCTGAAGAACCTGAACTCGGCTACGTTGCCGGCCATCATGAGCATAAACCCAAGAACTATGGGGACTGTAGCAGTGAGTCCCCGAGGGTGTGGTGATGTTCTGTACCTCAGGAACAGGCCGATGAAACTGCAGGCCATGAGGGCGAAGGCGAACACCCAGAGTTGCGAGTGGGCTTCATAGCGGTATATTCGGCTGATCCCGGCGGCCCCCAGTCCCCTGCCATCAGGGCAACCAACGCCGCCCAGGCCACGGCGCCCACGATGCCGAGCCAACCGAGACCTGAGTGGACCCAATACATCTACTCATTCTCACAGAGAGGGAAGGAACGGAGCGTGCGCCGTTTCCACAGAGGTGCGCTGTTTACTGTGCGAAGCCTGCTCCAGTCCTGCGCTGATGCTGCCGAAAACCGCGTCCTGGCCGGGGCATGCTTAAACCCGGGCGGTCCACCGTAGACGCACTTATGGGGGAAGTGACCACGACTGCCCAATGCGCGCCAAGCCATCCATTTCGCACCGTCCCACAATGCATAACAATCGCACTCCGTCCAGCGGACGGTAATTCCTCGCACCCACGACGCACCGGACGCCTACCGTCATGGCGCCCTTTGAAAGGACCACAATGAGCTCACCAGGCCCCTACGGCGCACCGCAGCAGCCGCAGGCACCCTACGGACAGGGAACCTATGGACAGGCACCAGCGGCCACCACGACGTACCCTGGCGCCCCGGCGCCTTACCCCGGCGCACCGGCACCCTACCCCGGAGCCCCGGCGCCGTTTCCGGGAGGCCCCTCATTCGGAGGATATGGCGTCAGTGATAAGTCCTTCCTCGTAACCTGGCTCCTGTCTTTGCTCCTTGGCATTCTCGGCGCGGACCGTTTCTACCTGGGCAAGGTCGGTACCGGCCTGCTCAAGCTGTTTACCTTGGGAGGCGTGGGTATCTGGGCGCTCGTTGACCTCATCCTCGTTCTGACGAACAATCAGCGCGACAAGCGGGGCCTCAGGCTGGAGGGCTACGAGAAGCACAAGAAGATCGCCCTCATTGTGACCGGCGTGGTCATTCTCCTCAGCATCGTTTTCAACTCCACCCGGCCGGCTTCAGCGCCCATCTCCGCGCCTCCGGCTGCAGCCCCTGCGGCTGAAGCCCCGGCCGCCCCGGCCGCCGCCCCTGCGGCTGAAGCCCCGGCCGCCCCGGCCGCCGCCCCTGCGGCTGAAGCCCCGGCCGCTTCCTCCGAAAAGAAGGTCGGCCAGGCGTTCAACGCTGACATGGGCAACGGAGACATCGCCAAGATCACCATCGTTTCCGCCACCTACGGCGACGCGATCACCACCGGCCCCTTCGCCAGCCCGGCAAAGAACGGCGGCTTTCTGATCCTGGATGTGCTGTGGGAGACGGAGAAGGGTGAGACCAGCAGCAACCCGCTGTACTTCAAGGCAAAGGACGCTAACGGACGGGCGGCCAACGTTGAGCTCTTCACGGATGACGCAATCGGTGCGGGCGAGATCCCGGCTGGCGACAAGGCGCGCGGCAAGGTTGCCTTTGATATCAAGCCTGGAACTTCCACCGTGATCATCACCAACCCGATTCTGCAGGAAGTCGCACGCATCAGCGTCACCCCATAAGGACTGGTACTAACAGCGAAGCCCCTGCTTCCCTTTGTTGAGGGAAGCAGGGGCTATGGCTTTGCCCGGCCGTGACGGTTTCCGGTCCGCTACATGGCGTCCGGCCTCTGGTCCCCCTTGTGGCCCCGCAGGTTCTCCTGCACCTTGCCGAACAGATCCTTGATGGTGGACTCGGTGTTGGTCAGCATGTCCGGCTGGACATACACGTTCTGGGTCGGGTTCACCGTGTAATTCGTTTGCAGCCCTCCGGTGCCGTCCACTCCTTCCAGGGCAAGCGTCACTCCGGTGTCCTTGCGGACGATGGCGCCGATGCGACCAAAGACCAGGGTGCCGTCATCGGGCTGGAAGCTCACCGTCAGCCCTACGTGGGTCCTGTTGAGGTCGGTGGCCACTACAGCCTTCTCAGTGCCGGTCCCTGCGTAATCCATGACTTCTCCTTGCGTTAGAGAGCGACGTACGTCAGCAGTCTATGGGCGCCGGGTTACACCCGTACAGACGGCAGGTAACCGGTTTGGAGCCGCTTGGAGCCGCTTGGAGCCGGAGCGAAGACCCCAGCGGAAAGGCATTGAGCGGGCCCACTTCCCGCGCTTCAATGAAGTCCGGACATGCAATCGCGAGGAGGCAACGGTGAATCCGCAACGCAGCAGAAGCACCGATTACCAGTTCCGCACTGTGTGGCGCGTTGCCGCGACCCCGGAGGAGGTGGCAGCCATCCTGGGCGACGCTTCCACACTTCCGCAGTGGTGGCCGTCGGTCTACTTGTCGGTAGAACCCATCCACGCGGGCAAGGAAGACGGCACCGGCGGCATGGCCAGGCTTCACACCAAGGGATGGCTGCCCTACACCCTCCGCTGGACCCTGACCGTTACCTCGCCCATCACCAGCAGTGGCTTCAGTCTCCGGGCCACCGGGGACCTCAACGGCACAGGCCGCTGGGATTTCGAACAGGACGGCCCGGAAACCGTCATCACGTATGACTGGCGTGTCAGCACCAGCAAACCGCTGCTCCGCCGCCTGGGCTGGCTGCTAAAGCCGGCGTTTGCGGTCAACCACCGCTGGGCCATGGCACGGGGGCAGGAAAGCCTCGCCTTGGAGCTGCGCCGCCGGCGCGGCAATCCGCAGAATGTCCCCGCACCACCGCCTCCCACGTTCCCGCGGCGGGCGGGGCATGGGCGGCGGATGGCCTAGTTACTTGAATGGGCAAAGATGGCAGGATTCTGCGCGACGCGCATACGGATGGTCATGCATTCCCTGCCAGCGCATTTTCCAGCAAGGGCGGGAACGGACATGATAGGCCGGGCGGCAAAGCGATGATTCCTGGTCCATCTGCGCCCAACTACTGGACCCGACACTGCCCTCCGCCAAACCGATCTGGCCGGGGACCTCTTCATCGACCCGCCGGTGCGGTCGCAGCGCGTGCTGTTCACCCGCGCGAAGACGTACCCGTTCGTCAAGGTGGGCGGCCTGGCTGACCTCAGCAGTGCGCCGCCAAAGAGTATGGCCGAGCTTGGCTTCAACGTCCGTCTGCTGATCCCGGCGTATTGAGGGCTCGGCGACAGTCCGGCTGTCACCTTCGATGTGCCGAGTTTGTGGCCCGGGGAGCCCAAGTGGTGGTGCTGGGCCAGGGGCACTCCGCTACCGGCGTGCATTGCAGGCGGCTGCCCCGGCGTTTCCCGGGCAGCGTGGCGTACCATCCCACGTCGCGGGAGTCCCTGGCCCGCTGGGCATTCTTCGGCATCGACGCCTCTTGCAGCGCCGCGAACGTATGCCTCATAACGGCGGGCATTGGTTGAGACGGAGGAACCGCGAAATCTTGAGTCTGCACCGGGACGATGATTGAACCGCATCGCCGGGAAACGCGTCTTCACGGTACCGCCGGCATATCCCCATCTGCCGGAGCACGAGTTCCCACTTCCGATGCCGCATGAGGTGCGCAAGGAGGCAGCGATGACACTGGAACAGCAGTCTTTTGCGTCGGCAATGCAGCTGGCCCTCGGGCACCTCGGTGTTGTGCACATCGATGCGGAGGGAGTGGTATCTCTGCTTGTCCCGGCAGGAGGGGGTGCCGATGAGACTAGGACGTTCACGTTCCTCGAGCCGCTGCAGATGATCCATTCCAGAATCACTATCGACGTGGTCACTTGGCACTCCGAGTGGCCGGGCAAATCCCGGGAGGCCGCGGCCATGGCAGCATTCAGCCTTCAGGTCCAGAGAGCCATCGAGACGGCGGAGGAATGGGTGACGACCTTGCGGATGACGCCAAGCGGAGTGGTGGCGGACCTGTAGCAGCCCCGCGAGTGTACCCGTGACGACTACCAAGGCTGCTGGCGCCAACGACGCCAGTGCCTGAAAGGACGGGAGACGACGACATACCGCCGCCCACGTTCCCGCTGTTGGCGGGGCGTGGGCGGCGGTATGTCGTAGTTACTTGTATAGGCGGTGATCAGGCGTTGGCGAGCTCCGGTTCCCGGGGCGGAGCCTCCTCCCGCTGTTTCCGGGACTTGGCGAACCTCAGGTAGAGCGACGGCACCACGAAGAGGTTAAGCAGCGTGGACGTCACCAACCCGCCGAGAATGACCGTTGCCATGGGATGCTCGATCTCGTGGCCCGGAATTTCACCGAGGACCACCAGCGGAACGAGTGCCAGCCCGGTGGCAAGGGTTGTCATCAGGATCGGTGAAAGCCGTTCGCCCGCCCCACGCAGCACGAGCTCGGGCCCGAACTTCATGCCCTCATATTTCTCCAGGTGCTGGCAGTGGTTGATGAGCAGGATGCCGTTCCTTGCCGCGATACCCATGACCGTCAGGAAGCCCACAATCGAGCCAAGTGACAGGACACCGCCTCCCAGCCAGGCGGCGAACACGCCGCCGACGAGGGCGATTGGCAGGGTGAGGATGACCAGCGTGGCCAGCCGCCAGCTTGAGAAGGCCACCTGCAGGAGCAGGTAGATCACTGCCAGCGCCACAGTGGCGAGAGTCAGCAGCGTGGCCGTAGCCTCTTGGCGCTCTTTGAATTCGCCGAGGACTTCCGTCCGGAAGCCTGGCGGCAGCTCCACGCCCTTCAGTCCTTCCTCCATGGCCGCAACGACCGTGGCCAAGGATCCTTCTGTCACATTTGCCTCGATGTCGATCCGCCTCGAGTGTGCATCACGTTCGATGACATTGGGCGTTGGTTTCACCTCAACGCTTGCAACATCGGACAAAGGGATTTTCTCGCCACTGGGGGTGTCAATGGGAAGATTCCTGATGCTGGTCACGTCGGAACGGACCTCCACCGGACTCCAGACCTGGACGTCGTACGCCTTGCCGCCGCGGAAGACGTCGCCGGCTTCCTCGCCGGCCACGAGTGTTGCCGCCATCCGTCGCACGTCGCCCGGCTTCAGCCCGTGTTGCTGGGCCTTTTCCAGGTCGACCTCGATATTGAGCTGTGGGATGTCCTTTTGGAGCTCGGTGTGGACGTCGATGGCCCCCTCGGTCCCGTCAAAGATCGCCTGGATTTCGGCCGCCTTTGAACGCAGCAGCGCCAGGTCGTCCCCGTAGAGCCTGACGACGACGGCGTTGCTGGCGCCCGTCAGGACCTCACGGATTCTCTCCTTCAGGTAGGTTTGAACGTCCCGCACTATACCGGGATAGCCTTCGACCACTTCATGGACTTTGGCCAATGTCTCGTCATAGTCCACAGCAGGGTCGATGCTGATCCAGTTTTCACCGAAGTACACACCCACCACTTCGTCGGCGTTGAATGCCTGCCCGATGTGGGCGCCGCAGTTCCGGACCCCCGGAATGGTCATGAGCTCTGTACAAGCCCTCTGACTGATCCGATATTCCTCCTGGACCGAAGTGCCCGGCTGGGTCAGCCAGTGCATCAGGAAGTCACGTTCCTTGAAGTCCGGCAACAGAGACTGCCCCAACAGCGGCGCGGTGAGGGCACCGACGGCCGCCATCGCGCCGAACGTCGCGTAGCCTGCCGCCGGCCGCTTCACGATCGGGCGCAGGATCCGGTGATAGCCGCGTTTGAGCACCCGAACAAGGGGCGGCTCCTGCTCCTTCAACGGAACCTTGCGCATGAAGATCAGCGCCAGTGCCGGTGTGACAGTCAGCGCCACGACCATCGACGCCAGCACCGCCAGCGTGTAGGAAATGGCAAGCGGTCTGAAGAAGGCGCCCGTGAGTCCCTGCAGGAAGAAGATCGGCACAGCCGCGGCGATGATGATCAGCGTGGCGTAGACGATCGGGCCGCGGACCTCCAGGGAGGCCTCCAGCACCACCGAGGCAGTCGAACGGGTTCCGCCCGCCGCCCGGTGCTGTCGGAGTCTTCGGATGATGTTCTCAATGTCGATGATGGCATCATCGACCACCACCCCGACGGCAATCACCAACCCGGCAAGGACCATGGTGTTCACCGCGGTGCCCGTTAGATAGAGGACGGACGCCGCCGTTACCAGCGACAGCGGGATGGCTATCAGGCTGATCAGCGCAGTCCGCCACTGGAAGAGAAACGCTCCCAGCACCAGCACCACGAGGATGCAGCCCAGCAGCAACGCGCGGCTGAGGTTATCCAGGGACTCCTCGATGAAGGTCGCAGGCCGGAAAATCTCCGTATCAATGGTGATTCCGCTGAGTCCCGGCTCCATCTGCTTAAGGGCCGCCTCCACACCCTTGGTGACTTCCAGGGTGTTGCCCCATGGAAGCTTCTCAACGATGAGCATCAGCCCCGGGCCCTGGTTGATCACGGCGTCACCAATGAGCGGCTGATGGTCTTCCTTCACATTGGCCACGTCACCCAGGCGGAGTGGCTTTCCGTTCCGTTCCTCAATGACGACCTCCGCGAGGTCCTGGGGCGTGGCGATCGGCAGCACGTGCTGGATGCTGAGCCGCTGGTTTGGCGTCTCAACGTGGCCGCCGGTACCGATGACGGCCCCGGGCGTGTACTGCAGCAGGCCCGCGTCCAGGGCATTGGCGGTGACATCCATGACTTGGTTGATGCTGACGTCGTGGGCCTTCAGCTTCTCCGGAACAGCCTGCACCTGCAGCATCTGCAGACGCTCGCCCCAGATGGCGATGTTGGCCACCCCCGGGACCCGCAGCAGGTGCTGCCGGATCTTCCAGTAGGAGATCATCGACATTTCGATCAGGGACCGTGACTCCGACGTCAGGCCAATCTTCATGACCCGGCTGGTGGAGGACAGCGGCTGCAGCATCATTGGCGGCGACGCCCAGGTAGGCAGCGACGGCGTGACAGTGGCGATGCGCTCCGAGACCAGCTGGCGGGCCTTCAGCAGGTCCGCCCCCGGGGAGAAGATGAGCACGATCGAGGACAGCTGTTCCACGGACTTGGAGCGGATCTCGTCCAGCCCCTCGACGCCGTTGAGGGCATCTTCGAGCGGAACGGAGACCAGTTGCTCCACCTCGGCAGCGGTCAGACCGATGGCAATGGTCTGGATTTCTACCTTTGGAGGCGCAAATTCGGGAAAGACGTCCACGGAGGCCGTACTGAGCTGGACGCCGCCGAACGCCATCATTGCCACTGCTATGGCCACCACCAAGGCGCGGAATTTCAGGCTGAACCCGACAATCCGGCGCATGTCAATGGCCCTTCGTGCCGAACTCGGCGCCGAACAGCTCCGCAGCACCCAGGGTGACTACGTCGGTTCCTGCCGCCGGACCAGACCGGAGCTGGACCTTGTCGCCGGTGATCTGGTCCACCGTGACCGCGGCCCGGATGTAGGTCCGAGGCTCCGGAGCGGTATACACCCACGTCTTACCGGCGCCATCGTAAACCAATGCGGCGTACGGAACCACCGGGCCGCCTTTGCCCGTGGTGACCTTCTCCGTGGTCAGTCCCAGCCTTTCGACGGCCTTCTCCGTCAACGTGAGCTTGTTCAGATCCGAGCCCACTTTCTCCAGGGAGGCCGGAGCCTCCCCGGCAGGCGCAGAGTCGGATTTCACTGCCGCGCAGCCGGCAAGACTCAGTGACGCCGCGCTGGCCAGCACGAGAACAGAACGCCAGCCCCCAAAACCACTATTGCTTTTCATGACAATTCCGACCTCTCTGACAGAACCGGTCCGTTGTTAATCACCAATGAGCTCCCCCAGTCCGTGTTGGCGGCCGGACCAAAACGCAGGAAGAGGATCGGCAGGATATACAGTGTCAGCAGGGCGGACGTGATCAGACCACCCCACAGGATGAGCGCCATTGGAAGCAGCATGGCCGTGGCAACGGGCCCGCCCAGCAGCACCAGCGGCACCAGCGCCAAGGCGGTGATGATGGCCGTCAGCACTGTCGGCTGCAGCCGCTCCGATACCGCACGCTTCATCTGCTCGGCCGAGGACGCCGTCGGGTCCTTGAGCTGCATGGACTGGTAAGAACCCATGAGCATGACTGCATCACGGACTGCGACGGCGAGCACAGCCGCCAGGGCTACCAGCACGTACAGGGAACCGAAGCCCCCACTCAACCAGGCTGCAATGACACCTCCCACCAAAGCGACAGGCAGCAGAACGAATACCAGCGCTGCAAGCCGCCAACTGCCCAGAACCGTCAGCAGCAGCACCAGAATGCCCGCCGCCGCTGCAGCCGCCAGCCAGACCATCAGGTCACCGGCTGCCTGCTGCTCGCCGAATTTCTTCGGGATCTCGGCGTGGTATTCAACGGGGAACTGCATCCCCCTGATCGCGTTTTGTATGTCCGCGGTCACGTCACCAAGGCTCCTGCCCTGGATGTCGGCCACAACGTCAATCCTCCTGGACGTGTCATCGTGGGCGATCACGGCCTGGTTGGGGCTGAGCCTGACGTCGGCAACATCACTGAGCCGGATCTGCCCGCCGTCCGGCTTGTCAATCAGCAGGTTCCGCACGCTGCTCATGCTGTGCCGCGTCTCAGGGGTACCTTTGACGACAACCTGGAACACCTTCTGCTGCTCGAACAGGTAGCCCACCTCGATACCTTGGAGAACAGTGGCAGCCGCGCGCCGCACGTCACCGGGCTTCACGCCTTGCTGTTGGGCTTTGGCGAGATCCACTTCAATCTCGGCAACAGGCTGGGAAGGCGTGGCCTCCACCGTGGGGTTCACCACTCCGTCCGTCCTGGACAGGATGTCGCGGATTTCGTTGGCTTTCTCCTGCAGGATTGGCAGTTCGATACCGTAGACGCGCACCCTGAACTGCTGGTCGTCAATGGCGCTGGCCTTGGAAACCTGCTGCTCGGGATAGGTGGTGACATTGGCTGTCATTCCCGGGTAGCCCTGCACAATTGACTGGGCCTCGGCCCGGATGTTCGCGATGTTCGCGCCGTCTTCCAATGTGATCCAGAGTTCTCCGGAATTTACATCCGCGGAAAGGTCTGAGGTGATGGCGCGTCCTACGTGGCCGCCCACCCGTGCTACTCCTTCGATTTGCGTCAGTTCCTCCCCAGCTTTGGTCATCAGCCGGTTCATGACGTCCGGCCCCGCTCCGCTGGACGCGTCCAACTCAACGAGGAGGGTGCGGTCAGGAACGGCGTTCACGATCGGCAGTTCCCGGGTCAGCCCCGGCACCAGAGCCACGGCGACGATGGCCAGCACGGCTGCGACGGATGCGACCAGAACGGCCACGCCCTTGGTGAAGGATCCTGTTGACTTGCGGTACCGCTCTCCCAGCTTGTGGAAGAAGGACGGCTTCGTCAGCGGCCGCTGGCGGCCGCGCAACAGAAGGCTTCCCAGTGCAGGCGTAACCGTCAATGCAACCAGCATTGCCACCGCAGTGGCGAGCAGATAGCTAAGCACCAGCGGCTTCAGGAATGCTCCGTCCACGCCTGGTACGAACAGTGCAGGAGCGAGCGCCAGCAGCGCCACCAGGCCTGCGAAGAGGACGGGGACACGAGAGCGCTGCAGTCCGTGAGAAAGCAAAGCCTCCCGGGACAGCCCTTCATTCGCGGCGTCCCTTCGGAAGCTGTGCAGGTCCAGAATGATGTCACCCACCACCACGATGAGCGCCAACGTGAGGCCGGCAAATGCCATCGTATTCAGCACTGCCCCCTGGAACTGCAGCACCAGGGCTGCACCCATTGCGGCCACGGAAATGGCAACAAGTGCCAGCAGGGCGTACCGCCAGGACCGGAAGGCCAGCCCGATCGCAGCCACCACGACCAGCAGGCTCACGAGCAGTGCCACGCCAAGCCCGCTCGCGGCGGATTCGAGGAACGACGCCGGACGGAAGACAGTCGAATCGACGGTGATCCCTGACAGGCCGGGACGCAGGCCGTCCAGAACTTCCTCGACGCCTGCAGTCACTTCGGCCACGCTGGTGTCCGGGAATTTCTCGATGACCAGAAGCAGGCCCGGAGACTTTCCGGTCACGGCGTCACCGATCAGCGGCTGGTGGTCCTCGACCAGGGTAGTGACATCGGACAGCTTCAGAGACTTGTTGGTGCTGCCCTCAACGCTGACCTTGCCGAGATCCTCCGGAGTACGGATCGGAAGGACGTGCTGGATACCGATCCGCTGGTTTGCGGATTCCAGGAATCCGCCGGTTCCCGGGGTTGACGCCTCCAGGAAGCTCAGCGGTGAAACCCACACAGCATTGCCGGCCGTCTCCACTACCTGGTTCAGGGTTACATCCTGGGCCTTGAGCTTCGCGGGGTCCACCTGGACCTGAAGCTGCTGCTCGCGCTGGCCGAAGATGGAGACGTTGGCTACCCCGGGAACACCCATCAGTGCGGGCTTGATGTCCCAGCGTGCTAGCACCGACATGTCGATGGGCGAGACCTCCTCGGAGGTCATCTCGACCATCATCACGCGGCTCGTCGAAGACAGCGGCTGCATCAGCACCGGTGGAGCTGACACGTTGGGCAGGGCGTGGGCCTGAGTCAGCCGTTCAGCAACAAGCTGCCGGGCACGCAAAACATCCGTACCGGGCTCGAAGACCATCTCAATGGATGACAGGCCGGGAACGGACACGGAACGGATTTCATCGAGCCACGCGACCCCATTTAAGAGGTCCGCCTCCATTGGAGAGGTGATGAGTTGCTCGACTTCAACGGCAGACAGGCCCAAGGCCTCGGTTTGAATTTCCACATGCGGTGGAGAAAATTCAGGAAGATTATCCATTGGCATGGCCGGCAGGCTCGTAAGTCCGAACCCTAGAATGCCGGCTGCCACGGCCAAAACGATCAAACGAAACTTAAGACTCCAGCG
Source organism: Arthrobacter sp. NPDC093139 (assembly GCF_044754165.1). Taxonomy (NCBI): domain Bacteria; kingdom Bacillati; phylum Actinomycetota; class Actinomycetes; order Micrococcales; family Micrococcaceae; genus Arthrobacter; species Arthrobacter sp. NPDC093139. The sequence goes on along the minus strand of NZ_JBIVOO010000008.1, from coordinate 101,829 downwards.
GACTAGCCAACCGGTCATATCCTCAGCCCCCATCGTTATTGGAACGGGCACCTCTGCCAGGTTCCAATTACTGATGCGCCTTATTCAGGATCACGCGCAGCGGCGTTGCTGCGCGTGAATGCCGAGCTGCCTCCCTCAACCCTGCACGTCCCCGACATCGGGGACGATGCTGGCCGCGCTGTGATGGACCAGGCGCGGCCAGACGGAGAGCTATTTTCTTATCCGAATAGATTTATTCAATTCTCGGGCAAGTAAGACCACGCTCATTCTGACATAGGGAAATGGGCTATCCAAGGACTTTTAGCCCCTTGTGGCGGCATTTTTTCGGGTGGCAAAAGATTTATCGTTGCATCAATAACTGCAGGCCCAAGAGCCCCCGACTTAAGCGTCGCCATGACCCCTCGTCGTGGTGCGGAGGTCACAATCAGGGAACCAAATCCGCCACGCGGTCCTGCCTTCGTTGACTCCGGCGGTGCTGACCGCAAAGTTAGACCCATGAGGCTTCAGCGAATCCCCACCGGACTGGCAGGCACGACGGCGGCTGCCGCACTCGCGCTCTTGCTCACGGCCTGCGGGCCGAGCCAACCCTCCGGCCAGGCAAGCCCGGAGCAGACGACGGGTCCTGCCGAAGCAAGCAGCAGCGCAAGCCCGGGGGCCGCCGAAACGTCGGACCCGCCGTCGTCCTCCGCTGCCGCCCCTCCTTCCGTCCCGGCACCCTCCAAGCCAGCGCCGACTGGCGCGGCTGCAGCGCCAGGTTCCACAGCCGCCGGCGCGCAACTGTGCAAGGCATCAGCGCTGAAGGCCAGCACGGATGCCACCGGCGGGGGCGCAGCAGGCAGCGTGTACATGCGGCTGATCCTGACCAACAGCGGCACCGCACCCTGCCATCTCAAGGGCTTCCCCGGCGTTTCGCTGACCAACGGTGCCGGCGGCCAGCCGATCGGCGCACCGGCCAGTCGGGATGCGACAACACCGGTGAGCGACGTCCTACTGGCCCCCGGTCAGTCCGGCTCAGCCATGCTGCGCTACACCCAGGCCCGCAACTACCCGGACTGCGTCCTTGCCCAGGCGGCCGGCTTCCGGATCTACCCGCCCGAGGACACCGCATCCCTCTTCGTGGCCAGACCTTCGGACGCCTGCAGCAATGCCTCCATCGAGCTCCTCAGCATCGGGGCGTTTCAGCGCAGCTAGCCCCGGTGTTCCTCCACCCCGATTCCGTAAGTACACTTACGAATACTCTGAGGCCTTACCCGCCTGGCAGGGCCTGCGGCGGGAGTGCGCCGCGATGTGGCTACGGTTGAAGGCAGGTTGATTTGCATGACGTCGCTCTGGTTGGACCGCACCGATACTTTCAGCGGAGAGGACTTCCGCCAAGGCGCCGCCTACGACACTGTCGTCGTCGGCGCGGGCCTCACCGGGCTGGTCACCGCACTCCTGCTTGCACGCTCGGGGAAAAACGTCCTCGTGCTTGAAGCGAGGACGCCCGGGGCAGTAACCACCGGCAACACGACCGCGAAGGTCACCCTGCTGCAGGGGACTGTCCTCTCGGCGCTCCGTACCCAATACTCCGCAAAAATGGTCGATGCGTACGTGGCCGCCAACCGTGAGGGGCAGGCCTGGCTGCTGCGGTACCTCGAATCCAGCAACCTCCCGTACCAGGAGCGTGACGCTTACACCTATGCCACCACGCCGCAGGGCGCCGATAAGCTGCGCAAGGAACTGGCTGTGGCTTTGGCCGCGGGGGTCGAAGTGGACTATGTGCGGAACCCCGGACTCCCTTTCCCGGTCCACGGTGCGGTGCGCCTCCGCGGCCAGGCACAGATCAATCCCATGGATGCCATCCTTGCCCTGGCCCGGGACGTTCGTTCGCATGGCGGCAGCGTGGTCACCGGCGTCCGGGTCCAGAAAGTAAGCGGTACCGGGCCGTCCACGGTTGAGACGGACCGCGGAACCGTTCGCGCCAACGAGGTTGTACTCGCCACCGGAACGCCCATCCTGAACCGTGGCCTGTATTTTGCCAAGCTCAAGCCCGGACGCTCCTATGCCGCGGCGATGGAACTGGCGGACTCCACTGCGCCCCCGGACGGCATGTATCTGTCCGTGGAGCACCCCGTCCGGTCGCTGCGAGACTACCCTGCCGACGGCCGGCGCCTGTTGCTCGTAGGCGGCAACGGCCATCCCGTGGGACGGGCGGAATCGGAGCAGGCCCACCTGGACGAACTGCTGGCTTGGGCACACTCGCACTATCCCGGTGCCACGGTGACACACACCTGGTCCGCCCAGGACTACCAGTCCGTCAACCTCATGCCCTTCTTCGGCAAACTCCCCCGCGGGCGCGGCCGGATCTTCTTCGCCACCGGGTACAACAAATGGGGAATGACCAATGCCGTTGCGGCGTCCCTGGGTATCGCCGCGGATATCCTCGGCGGCCAGCTGGAGTGGGCCAACACCATCCACCGCCGCGTCACGGCCCCTCCCGGGGCTGCGTCCGCCGTGTCGCTGAACGCCGGTGTGGCAGCCACCCTGGCAAAGGACTGGGCACGGGCCGGACTGCAGAAGCTGCCGCAGCAGGGCACCACCCCGCCCGCGGAGGGGACGGGCAGCGTTGCGCTCCGCGGGCGCAAGCCCGTCGCCACGTCCACCGTGAACGGGACGACGTGTTCCCTGTCAGCCGTCTGCACGCATCTCGGCGGCATAGTGCACTGGAACGACAACGAGAAATCCTGGGACTGCCCCCTGCACGGTTCCCGTTTCAGCAGCGACGGCACGTTGCTGGAAGGACCGGCCACGCACAACCTGCAGCCTGCGGCGGAGTCAGGTCCGAAAGCCAACGGCTGAAGCGCCCGTCCCTCGGATCAGTGCTGGGCGCCTTCCGGTGGTCGGCCCCGGCGAAGGTGACGGCCCGTCGACGGCGGCCATACTGTCGCTGCCTTGAGGCATGATGGAGGCATGCAGTCGCAGGGGCCCGCCGGCACGTCCGGGGGCACATCTTCGGTGGACTCCATGGGCCAGTTCAGCCGGCCCACCAGGGAGTGGTTCCTTGGCGCCTTCTCCGAGCCGACCCCTGCCCAGCACGGTGCCTGGAACGCCATTTCCTCGGGATCGCACGCGCTGGTCGTCGCCCCCACCGGTTCGGGGAAAACGCTCGCCGCCTTCCTGTGGGCCCTGGACAGACTGCTGGTTGCCGGGGCAACCGCCGGCGGCACCAAAAGGCACGAGGACAGCCAAAAGGCCGACGGCGGGAATCCTCCCGCCGCCGCCAAAAAGCGAGCCAGGCCGCCAAAGCGGAACACCCGCGTCCTGTACATTTCCCCGCTCAAGGCGCTTGGCGTCGACGTCGAACGCAACCTCCGTTCACCCCTCATCGGCATCACGCAGACGGCCAAGCGGCTGGACCTGCCGGCCCCGCTGATCACGGTGGGCGTCCGGTCCGGGGACACGACGGCGTCTGACCGCCGCGCCCTGCTCAGCAACCCGCCGGATATCCTCATCACCACTCCGGAATCGCTGTTCCTCATGCTGACGTCCAGGGCGAGGGAAACCCTCAGCGAGGTGGACACCATCATTGTGGATGAAGTCCACGCCGTGGCCGGAACCAAGCGCGGCGCCCACCTCGCCGTCTCACTCGAGCGCCTTGATGCACTGCTGCCCAAACCGGCCCAGCGGATCGGCCTGTCCGCCACCGTGGAGCCCCGGGAGCTTGTCGCGCAGTTCCTGGCCGGTTCGGCTCCGGTCGAGATCGTGGCCCCGCCGTCCCGCAAGAACTGGGATCTCACCGTGTCTGTCCCTGTGGAGGACATGTCGGATCTCCAGGGCGCGGCCGGAGCCTTCGATTCAGGTCCTGCCTCGGGCCTGCAGCCGCAGGCCTCCATCTGGCCGCATGTGGAGGAGAAGATCGTGGACCTGGTGCTGGCGAACCAGTCCACCATCGTTTTCGCCAACTCCAGGAGGCTGGCCGAACGGCTGACCGCGCGGCTGAATGAGATCCATGCCGAGCGGCAGCTCATGGCTGTCGGTGGCGGTTGGGAGGAGCCGGCGCCGGACTTTTCCGGCTCTCTCCAGACCTCCACAGCGACCCCCGCCCATATGATGGCGCAGGCAGGAAGTACCTCGGGCGCCGAGCCGCTGTTGGCCAGGGCCCACCACGGCTCCGTCTCTAAGGACCAGCGCGCGCTCATCGAGGATGACCTGAAATCCGGACGGCTGCGCTGCGTAGTGGCCACCTCCTCTTTGGAACTTGGTATCGACATGGGTGCCGTGGACCTTGTTGTCCAGGTGGAGTCGCCGCCGTCCGTGGCCAGCGGGCTGCAGCGCGTGGGCCGTGCCGGACACCAGGTGGGCGAGATCTCGCAGGGCTACCTCTTTCCGAAACACCGGGCCGATCTCGTCCACACGGCGATCACCGTGGAGCGCATGCTGGACGGCAAGATCGAGCGGCTCAGCGTTCCGGCGAACCCCCTGGACATCCTGGCCCAGCAGACCGTCGCGGCCACGGCCCTGGGCAGCATCGATGTGGAGGAATGGTTCGCCACCGTGCGGCGCTCCGCACCGTTCGCCACCCTCCCCCGCTCCGCCTTCGAGGCCACCCTCGACCTGCTGGCCGGACGCTACCCGTCGGACGAATTCGCCGAGCTCCGGCCCCGCATCATCTGGGACCGCAACGCCGGGACCATCGAGGGAAGACCCGGCGCACAGCGCCTTGCCGTCACGTCCGGAGGCACCATCCCTGACCGGGGGCTGTTCGGTGTCTACATCATCGGCACCGAAGTTGAGGGATCGGCCTCACCTTCCGGCGGGGACGGCGCCGGCAAGGTATCCGGCACGCCCTCTCCCGCCAAGGGCGGCAGGCGCGTCGGCGAGCTCGACGAGGAGATGGTTTACGAATCCAGGGTCGGCGACATCTTCGCCCTCGGCGCCACGAGCTGGAAGATCGAGGACATCACGCACGACCGCGTGCTGGTCTCCCCGGCCTTCGGCCAGCCCGGCAAGCTGCCGTTCTGGAAGGGCGACTCCTTGGGGCGTCCCGTTGACCTCGGCCGCGCCCTTGGCGCGTTCGTCCGGGAACTGTCAGCGTCCGACGTCGGCCCGGCAACCGAACGCTGCAAGGCCAGCGGCCTTGACGACTTCGCCGCCAACAATCTGCTCCAGTACCTCAATGAGCAGAAACTGGCCACCGAAGTGGTGCCTAGCGACACCACGCTGGTGGTGGAACGCTTCCACGACGAACTCGGCGACTGGCGGGTGATCCTGCACAGTCCATTCGGTATGCCCGTCCATGCCCCCTGGGCACTGGCCGTGGGCCAGCGCCTCCAGCAGCGCTACGGCCTGGACGGCTCCGCCATGGCCGCCGACGATGGCATCGTGCTCCGCGTTCCCATGATGGAGGATGAACCACCCGGCGCGGAGCTCTTCCTCTTTGACCCCGAGGAGCTCGAGCAGATCGTGACGGCCGAGGTTGGTGGCAGCGCCCTGTTCGCCTCGCGCTTCCGGGAATGCGCGGCCCGTGCCCTGTTGCTGCCGCGGCAGACCCCAGGCAAACGGCAGCCCCTGTGGCAACAGCGCCAGCGGTCCGCCCAGCTGCTCGATGTCGCACGGAAGTACCCGGCGTTCCCCATCGTCCTGGAAACTGTGCGCGAGTGCCTGCAGGATGTCTATGACCTGCCGGCCCTGAAGGACATCGCCACATCCGTGGAACGCCGCGAGCTGCGCATCGTCCAGACCACCACCCAACAGCCGTCGCCGTTCGCCAAGTCCCTGCTGTTTGGCTACGTGGCCCAGTTCCTCTACGAGGGAGATTCTCCGCTGGCGGAGCGCAGGGCCGCCGCGCTGGCCCTGGATTCCACGCTCCTCAACGAACTCCTCGGCCGCGTGGAGCTGCGGGAACTCCTGGATGCCAAGGTCATCGAAGCGACCGAGCGCGAGCTGCAGCGCCTTGCTCCGGACCGCAAGGTACGGGGCATCGAAGGGGTCGCCGACCTGCTGCGGCTGCTGGGCCCGTTGTCGACGGATGAAGTCGCAGCCAGGCTCGAGCCTGTTGAACCTGCCGACACCGGGCATGCCGACAGCCCGCTGTCCGAGGCCACGCTGGCAGACGCGGCCTCCCACCTCTCCGCACTCCAGCGGGCCAACCGCGCCATCAGGGTGAGCGTCGGGGGCGTTGAGCGCTACGCGGCGGTGGAAGACGCCGCCAGGCTGCGGGATGCCATTGGGGTTCCCCTTCCCATGGGTGTGCCCCTGGCCTTTATCGAGCCGGTGGCGGATCCCCTCGGCGACCTCGTCTCCCGGTATGCGCGAACGCACGGTCCGTTCACCGCCACGGAGGCCGCAGCGCGGCTCGGGCTTGGCGTCGCCGTCGTTGGCACTGCGCTGAAACGGCTCGCCGCCGACGGCCGCGTGGTGGAGGGTGAGTTCCGGCCCCATATCGAGCCGGCGGCAGAGTCCATCCCGGATGAATCCGGAAGGCAGAGCGACGGCGGCTTTGGCGCGGCCGAGGGCGACGACCATTCCGGCGCCGATTCGCATCCCGGGGCGGTTCCGCCGTCCACCGTCGTGCTGCCCGCCCACAACGAATGGTGCGACGCCGAAGTGCTGCGCAAGCTCCGCCGTCGTTCCCTGGCCGCGCTGCGGGCGGAAGTGGAGCCTGTCGACGCGACAGCCTACGGCCGGTTCCTGCCCGCCTGGCAGAACGTGCGAAGTCCTGGAACCCGTCGAGGGCAACCGGCGCTGCGCGGGCTGGACGGAATAGTCACTGCCATCGACCAGCTCTCCGGGGTGCCCGTTCCGGCGTCGGCCTGGGAGCCGCTTGTGTTGGCCAGCCGTGTGTCCAACTACCAGCCGGCCATGCTTGACGAGCTCATGGCAGCCGGCGAGGTCCTCTGGTCCGGTGCAGGTTCCCTGCCCGGCAACGACGGCTGGATCAGCATGCATCTGGCCGATTCTGCGGAACTGACGCTGAATCCGGCCATCGACTTCGAACCCGGTGATGCCCAGCGCAGGCTGCTGGACCACCTGCAGACCGCTGGCGGCGGCTACTTCTTCCGGCAGCTCACCGATATTGCTGGCGGGATGGACGCCGTGCTCAGCGATCAGGACGTGGTGTCCGCACTGTGGGACCTGGTGTGGGCGGGCCGCGTGACAGGTGATACGTTCGCGCCCGTCCGCGCCCTCATCGCCGGCGGCCACACGGCCCACCGACAGGTAGCCCGTGCTCCGCGCGCCCGTGCTCCGCGGATGAGCAGGCTGGGACGTTCACATGGAACGGGCCTGCTGGGTTCGCCGGGCCTTTCCGGCGGGCGGTACGGCACCGTCACCGGACAAACCCCGACGCCGCCGCTGGCTGCGGGCCGGTGGTCGGCCCTCCCCTCCCCCGAGCTCGACGCCACCATACACGCCCGCGCCACAGCGGAACTGCTCCTGGACAGGTACGGTGTCGTTACCCGCGGCTCGGTCATGGCGGAAAACATCCTGGGCGGCTTCGGACTCATGTACAAGGTGCTGGCGCGGCTGGAGGAGGCCGGACGCTGCCGCCGCGGTTACTTCATCGAGCACCTCGGAGCGGCCCAGTTCGCCGTTCCTGCCACAGTTGACCGCCTGCGCTCATATTCAGAGGACACCCAGCTTGCCAAGCCGGAACCCATGGCTTTGGCCCTCGCCGCGACGGACCCCGCCAACCCGTACGGCGCCGCGCTGCCCTGGCCGGCCCTGAGCATCGAAGCCGGCAGCGGCCACCGTCCCGGCCGCAAGGCAGGCGCGCTGGTGGTGCTGGTCGACGGCGCCCTGGCGCTGTACGTTGAACGCGGCGGCAAGACACTCCTCGTTTTCACTGAGGACGATGCGGTACTGGCAGCCGCCGGCGCGGCGCTGGTCGATGTCGTGAAACGCGGCGCCGTGGACAAGCTGGTCATGGAAAAGGTCAACGGCCACAGCATCCTGGACACCCCGGCCGCGGCGGCTTTGACGGCCGCGGGAGCTTACTCCACTCCGAAGGGGCTGAGAATCCGTGCCTGAGGGTGATTCGATCTGGCGCGTCGCCCATCAGCTCCACGGCGCCCTCGCCGGCCAGAAACTGACGGCCTCGGACTTCCGCGTGCCGCGCTATGCCACGCTCAATCTCCGGGACTGGACAGTGGAGGAAGTGGTTCCGCGGGGCAAGCACCTGCTCATGCGGCTGGCCGGTCCGGACGATGAACGGCTGACCGTCCACTCCCACCTCAAGATGGAGGGCAGCTGGCAGGTTTACCCGCCCGGCGGACGCTGGCGAAAACCGGGGTTCACCGCCCGGTGCATTCTTCGCACGCCGGTGGCTGACGCCGTCGGCTTTTCCCTCGGGCTGCTTGAAGTCATCAAAACCTCCGAAGAGGACAAGGCTGTGGGGTATCTGGGGCCGGACCTCCTGGGCCCGGACTGGGATCCGGCGGAGGCGGAGCGGCGCGTGGCATCAGCGCCGGACGTTCCGATCGGTGTGGCGTTGCTGGACCAGCGAAACCTCGCCGGCATCGGCAACATCTACCGCTGCGAGGCCTGCTTCCTTTCGGGAATCCACCCTGCCTCGCCGGTCTCGGCCGTAGCGGACCTGCCGGCCCTGTTCGCCGACGCCAAACAGCTGCTCGAGGCGAACCTCGGCCCGGGACGGCGTACCACTGTGCTGAATGCGCGGGGCACGCCGGCTGGCAGGGCCGCCGGCCGCCCCGGGTACTGGGTCTACCGACGTGAGCACCAGCCATGCCTCCGCTGCCGGACCCCTATCCGTCACGGCGTGCTCGGCCGGACCGTGCCCCGCAGTGGGTCACCGGCGGCCGTCCCGGCGGCGGGCGTACCGGAGCTGGTCACGGAGGAGCGCGACATCTACTTCTGCCCGAAATGCCAGCCGCTGCTGGGCGCGGCCGGGACCTGACGCCCGCAACGGCGTCCGGGCCCGCGCTGCCCTCCCGCTCGCGGTCTCATCTGCGAACACCCCACACCACGCGGCGACGTCACGACGCGCAAGTGCCACGGGATGCGCAAAAGGTCCGGCGACGCGGGTATTCCCATGTCGTCAGACCGTATGGGTGGCGTCAGACCGTATGGGTGGCGTCAGCCGTCCGTGCCGCTTCTGACGCTGCTGGAACCGCTGCTGGAACCGCTGCCGGGACCATGAAGTACGGCAGCAGGATCTGCACCAGCGGCCCGATCGCCAGCGCGTACACCACGGTGCCCACGCCGACGGATCCGCCAAGCAGCCAGCCCGCGCCAAGAACCACCACCTCGATCAGCGTCCTGGAAACCCGGACCGACCACCCCGTGCGCCGGGCCAATCCGGTCATGAGGCCGTCACGCGCCCCCGGACCAAACCGTGCGCCGATGTAACAGGCGGAAGCGATGCCGTTGAGCACCACGGCGCCGGCGAGCAGGGCGATCTGGCCTCCCAGGTGCGAAAAAGCGGGGATCAGGGCGAGGCCGATGTCGGCGAAAAGGCCCACAAGCACGGCGTTGCAGATCGTTCCGAATCCGGGCCACTGCTTCAGCGGAATCCACAGCAGCAGCACCAGGAAGCTGACGATGATCACCACCGCCCCGATGCTCAGCCCGGTCCTGCCAGCGAGTCCCTGATGGAACACGTCCCACGGGTCCAGGCCCAGCCCGGCGCGAATGAACATGGCCAGTGAGATGCCGTACATGGCAAGGCCGGTGAAGAGCTGGAGCAGTCTGCGAGTCATCATTGACCTATCCTGTGTGACAACTGGCCTTGTTTTCCATGGCCAGTTTGAAATACTGGCCTTGTGTCCGGATCCCTCAGCCCCGCAGCACTTGCACGCCTCCTGGGCCGGTGGCACCGCGGCGCGTCGCCCGCCTACCGCGAACTGGCCGACGTCGTCCGTCTTCTCGTGCTCGACGGCCGCATTCCCTTGGGAACCGCCCTCCCGAGCGAGAGGACTCTGGCCGACACACTGGACGTCAGCCGGACCACCGTGACCGCCGCCTACGCAAGCCTGCGCGAACAAGGATTCCTGAGCAGCGGTCAGGGCACCCGCGGCCGCACCTGCCTTCCCCGCAGCTCCGGCGTTGACTCAGGTTCCGAGGCAGGCGCGGAGACCGGCGCGGCATTTTCGGGCGCTCCCGGTCTCGCCGTTCCCGACGGCGTGATCGATCTCGCCTACGCGTCCCTCCCGGCCAGCGGCGAGGTGGTGCACCGGGCCTTTGCTTCGGCGCTGACCGAACTGCCGGCGCTCCTGCCCGGATTTGGCTATGACGCCCTGGGCGTCCCAGCGCTCCGGGAGGCCATTGCCGCCCGCTACTCCGCCGTCGGGGTGCCGACGGCACCGGCCCAGATTCTGGTGACGTCGGGAGCCCAGCATGCCCTGAATATCGTGCTGCGGGCGATGGTCGGCAAGCAGGACAGGGTGCTGGTGGAGCAGCCGACGTATCCAAACGCCCTCGATGCCATCCGGGCGCAGGGCTGCCGGATGGTTCCCGTGGCACTGCCTCCCGCGCCTGAATCCGGGTGGGACCTGCAGTCGGTGGAGACCGCCCTGCTGCAGCAGCGGCCGAAGCTGGCGTACATCGTCCCCGACTTCCACAACCCCACAGGACGGCTCATGCCCGACGGCCAGCGCCGCCGGCTGGTCCGCGCCGCCGCCGCGTCGGGCACGCTGCTGGTGGCGGACGAGACCCTTCGGGAACTGAACCTCGACGGCGGAACGGCGGCGCCGCTGGCAGCCTTCAATCCCGCGGTAGTTTCCATCGGATCGCTGAGCAAGTCGCACTGGGCGGGGCTTCGCACAGGCTGGATTCGCGCCTCCGAAAGCATGATCCAGCGCTTTGCCGCCGCCAGGACCACGATGGATTTGGGCGGCCCGGTGGTGGAGCAGTTGGCCGCCGCCCACCTGGTCCGGGCCCTGGATGAGCCGCTGCCGGCGCGCCTGGCCGCACTCAGGGAAAGCCGGACGGCGCTGCTGGAGCTGCTCGGCGCCCACCTGCCGCAATGGCAGCCCGAAAGGCCCGATGGCGGCCTGGCCGTCTGGTGCCGGCTGCCCTCCGCCAGCAGCACAGCGCTGACCGTGATCGCGCCCGACTTCGGCATCCGCCTCGCAGCCGGACCGCGCTTCGGCGTGGGCGGCGTCTTTGAGAACCACCTCCGCGTGCCGTTCACCCTGCCGCCGGACAAGCTGGAGCAGGCGGTCCTGGCACTGCGCTCAGCCCAGGACCGGCTGGACGCCTCCCCGCAGCTGCGCAGAACCCTCAGGGATTCCCCGGCCGTGGCCATCGCCTGACTCTCAGCGACTAAGCAGCCGCGGCCGGCGCACCCGCGCCACGCCCGGCTGGGCGGCCCATACGCTGCTTCGCCGTATTGGTTCCGGGACCGATGGGGCATGCGCCGTTGCCTTGCGGCGCACTGGCCGCGTACGCCGATTGCCGGCCCAGTCCCGACGCCGCCGCAGATGCCATGGTGCCCCTGCTTGAGGCTGTTACTTCGGCCCAGTCCTCCGGCACCTTGCTGGTGGCGCCCGTGCACATGGTCGCCTCGGCCATCTGGGGACAGGCCCACGGACTGGTGAGCCTGGAGTTGGCACAGGTGGGGCCGCCCGGGACGGACTGGGCGGGGGTCTACGCCTCAGCGCTGGACGCGGTCACCCGGGGCTGGGCCGCGTGACACGTCCGTCAGCGGGGACAGGGTCCGGCCGGCCGTTTCGACGGTTCCGCTCGTACTCGATGCTCGGCAACGTCTAGCACGCAGGGAACCATCGAAACGGCGGGGGCGACCCGGCACGTAGAATGGACCGGTGATGCAATCCCCCCTCCCCGTGCGCGACGGCGTGAACGCAACCCGCCTCCGCCTGCCGGACGAGGGGCCGTGGGACACCGCGATGGACTACATGATGCACCGCTGGGGCCACATCGACCCTCAGGGCATCGAGGACAGGTTCGACGCCGGCGAGATCGTGGGCGAAGGCGGTATCCCCCTGGATCGCCGGACGCGGCTCGAGGACCACACATTCATCTGGTACTACCGCACGCTCCCGCCGGAGACGCGGCTGCCCGTCGAGCTGAACATCCTGCACCAGGACGATCACATCCTCGTCGTGGACAAGCCCCATTTCCTGCCGACCACACCCGGTGGAACCTACATCCAGGAATCCGCGCTGGTGCGGCTGCGGAACCAGCTGAACCTTCCGGACCTGATTCCCATGCACCGGCTCGACCGCATGACGGCCGGCATCCTGCTGCTCTCCACCAACCCGGAAACGCGTGGCAGGTACCAGGTGCTCTTCGAGAAACGGGAAGTGCAAAAGGAATACGAGTGCGTGGCCGCCGCTGAGCCCGCGGCGGGGCACTCCGCCGTCGACTTCCCGGTCGTGGTGCGGAACCGGATGACCAAGTCCCGCAGCTACCTGCTCGCCGAGGTCATCGACGGCGAGCCGAATGCCGAGACCCGGATTGATCTGCTGAAGACGTTTGACGCCGGAACTGCCGACGGCGGGCAACGCACCACTGCGGCTCCCGCGGCCGTCGGCTCCTCCGGCAACGGCGCCAGGCGCCTCGCCCTCTACCGGCTGGAGCCACACTCGGGCAAGACCCACCAACTGCGGGTGCACATGGCATCGCTGGGCCTGGGCATCCTGCACGATGCCTTCTACCCGGAGCTCCTGGACAAGGCCCCGGACGACTACACCAAGCCGCTTCAGCTCCTCGCCCGCGGGATCCGTTTCGTGGATCCGATTACCGGGAAGCCCGTGGAGTACCGGAGCCGGCTCGAGCTGAGCGAGGCCCGCTAGCCGCCGGTTTCTTGCAGGGCCTGCCGGAAGATCTCGGCGGTCTCCTCGCTGAACAGCACGAATTCCACCAGCTCCACCTTTTGCTCACCGCCCATCGGAGGACGGCCGGCGTAGGCGCGGACCGCCTCGATCCCCACCTGCGCCACGGTGCGGGCATCCCAGCCATAAACGCCTGCGCTGACAGCGGGAAACGCCACGGACCGCGCCCCGAGACCTTCAGCTATCCGCAGGCTCTGGGTGAAGCACGAGGCAAGCAGCGCCGGGTTGGTCTGGCCGGCGTGGCGGTTCGGCCCAACGGTGTGGATCACCCACTTCGCCGGCAGCCGGAACCCCGGTGTGGCAACGGCTGCACCAACCGCCAGGCCGTGCTGCAGTTCCCCGGCGCGGAGCCCGCGGCAGGCCTCCAGCAGTTCCGGCCCCGCTGCCCGGTGGATCGCGCCGTCCACGCCGCCGCCGCCCAGCAACGAGGAATTCGCTGCGTTGACGATCGCGTCAACAGGCCGGCCGGTGATGTCGCCCTGAACAATGTCAATCTGCATGCAGCCAGTGTGGCACCGCTGCAGGGTTCGGACGAAGACTGCGGATCCCCTGCCGGCAATAAGTGCGGTACCTTGGCCGCATGGACTTCGGCAACGCGGACAACTGGGGGGCCGCGATCTATTTCTGGATCGTCCCGGCGGTACTGGGCGACGCCATCTTCCCGCCCGTCCCCTCCGAGATGGTCCTCATCACCGGCGGCGCACTCTCCGCCGAGGGCCGCGCCAACCTGTTCCTGATTGGCCTCCTGGCAGCCTCAGCCTCCTGGGCGGGCGATGTCGTGGTGTTCCAGCTGTTCAAGCGACGGTTGAGCCATGTGCTGGACCGCTGGCGGTGGGGCAGGAAACTGCACCACGGCATCCATGAAGCGATCGCGAAGGCGGGGCGGTCCTCCACGTACGGCACCATCATCGGGGCCAGGTTCATTCCGGGAGGCCGGCTCGCAACATCCGCCGCGGCCGGGATCGCCGACGTCTCCTCGGGCGGCTTCAACCTCTGTGCGGGGCTGGGCGGGGTTCTCTGGGCCACGTGGCTCGTCGGGCTCGGCTACTTCACCGGCTCAGCGACCCGGTTGCCCTTCTGGGCCAGCTCGCTCATTGGAGTGGCAGCCGGTCTCGTGATCGGCGCCGTCGTCGGTGTCATCGCCACCCGGCGCCGCGGCAGCAGGTCCCCGGTCGACGAGCCTGACGAGCCGGCGTAGCCAGCCCCCTGACAGGCGCACCAAAGGGGTCAGACGGGCGCCCACTTGCCGCGGCTGCGGCGGAGCACCACCAGCGAGCCGGTCACCGCAACGCGCTCGACGGCGTCGCGCATCATTGCGGCCGACTCCAGCGCCTGGTGGTTCTCACCGCTGTATTCGGTGGGCTCCACGAGGAACCGGAGGTTCAGCTGCGGCACACCCCCTGCCAGTTCCAGCTGGTTCGCTTCCACGTGATGGCGCGTACCCAGTGCGTCGACGGCGGCAGCCATCACGTCTTCGGGAGGATTGCCCGGCTTCAGCCCGGTGATCTTCAGTCTGGTCTGGAACGACGGCATGGACCCAGCCTAACGGCGCCGCAGATGACGGCAGACAGTTCCCGAGCGCGAACGGGCAGCTGATGCCCGCAAATCCGGCTCCAAGGGGCATATGCTGCCAGTTCGCGCTGCGGAAAAGTTGACCCTGAAATTGGGCAGTTGCGTTTTGTCTGGGGCGAGCCTATGTTTGCAAAAAGGGGCGAGATCATGCACGAACTCTCTGTCACGCAGAGCCTTGCTGGCGCCGTTCTGGACCCAACAGGAGAACGGCCGGCCACTGCACTCAACGTCGGTATCGCCCTGTTCCCGTTCTATGGCTGCGGCCGCACTGACGTCCGCAGCTGCCGAAAACTCCGACTGATGTCCGCGGAGGTGCCATAGAACAATGCGTACAACGTGCGGGTGCGGCAACGAGGCCTCCATCCGCATTTCATACGGGCACAAACCGGTCCGGCACCTTTCCCGGATCGCTGACAAGAGGACACCGGCCCCGCAGGGGCCACTGAAAGAGGCAACGATGCCTGCTGAAACTGCCCGCAAGGCGGAAGAAGCCCACTCCCCCACCCAGAATTTGATGGGCAGGTAGGCCATGTCGGGCGAAGACCGGCCGCTGGAGAGCAGCGACTGGATCCGCGGTTTCCTCCGGGTCTGGGGCACCGATGGTGTGGGCGCCCGCGGCGGTGCCGAGGACCTGGTCCGCCAGGTGGCGGAGCTGTATGGATCGGGACTCCGGCGCATCATGGAAATCCTGCACCGCCAGGGGAAGCTCGACGAGGCCACGCTGGAGGCGCTGACGGCGGACGACCTCGTGTCTGCCCTCCTGCTGGTCCATGGGCTGTACCCCCGCTCGTTGGAAGCGCGCGTGGCCGCGGCGCTGGACCGGATCCGGCCCTACCTCGGTTCCCATGGCAGCGACGTGGAGCTGGAGGGGACGAGCACGGACGGGGTGGTGCGGCTCAAGCTCTACACCGGGCCGGGTGGCCCGCCGTCGTCCCCCCACCTCAAGTCCGCCGTGGAGGAAGCCATCAAAACAGCGGCACCGGACGTCGCCGCCATCGACGTCGTCGAAGAGCAAAGACAGCCCGGAATGCCGGACCTCATTCCCGTGGACTCCCTGCCTGTCCGTGCGATCAATCCCCAGGACGCAACGCCCGCGGCGTCCTGGCACGACATGACCGGCGGCACCTGGGAAGCGGTTCCGGAAATCGCCGGGCTCGAATCCGGGGAGGTCGCAGGCTTCCTGATTGGAGGCTACCCGGTGTTGGCCTGCCGCGCCGGACAAGATGTCTACGCGTACCGCGACTACTGCCCGCGCTGCACCGGCTCCATGGCCGGCGCAACCCTGCAGGCCGGCGCGCCACAGATCGGCGGAAGCCTCCTCCGCTGCCCCACCTGCCGCGGCCACTTCGACGTGCACCACGCCGGGGCCTGCCTCGAGGACAAAGACCTGCATCTGGACCCGCTTCCGCTGCTGGTCCGCGGCGGAGTACTGTCTGTGGCCATCCCGGGGGAATCCGTGCAACCCCCGCCGCCACCTGCCGCGCCGGCACGTCCGGCCCCGACGGAGGCGACGCCGGCGGAGTCGCTCCCGCTGGTCGCACCGGCAGGGCAGGCGGCTCCCTTGGCACTGGTCCCCGATGCGGCCTCGCCTGCAGTATCCTCACCCGCCGTTCCCGCACCGGCCGTTCCCGCACCCGCCGTGTCGGCGGCGGATGTTCCTACGGCCGCAGCCCCGGCCCTGTCGGCAGCGGACATTCCTACGGCCGCAGCCCCGGCCCTGTCGGCGGCGGATATTCCTACGGCCGCAGCCCCGGCCCTGCAGGCTGCTGCAGGACAGGACGAATGAGCTGACTGCGGGAAACGCTGTGCCTCCCGCCCCTTATCTGCAAAGCGACGGAGGGCGCGGGGACTACCCGGTGTTGCGCAGTCCTGCCGCCACTCCGTTGACTGTGATCAGCATGGCGCGCTGGAGCCGGTCGTCGATCTCGCCGCCGGAAATGGACTTGCCTGCCGCAGCCTCGGTACGCACACGGCGGAGGAGCTCCACCTGCAGGTAGCTGATCGGGTCGAGGTACTGGTCCCGGATTTCCAGCGAGCGCTTCAGGGTCGGCTGGGCGTCCAGGAGCACGTTCTCACCGGTGAGGTTCTGGATCTCTGTAACAGTCAGTTCGTACTCTTCGCGGATGGCGTGGAAGAGGTGGTGGAGCTCCTTGGGGACCAGGGTGTCCACGTAGTAGCCGGCGATGTCGAGGTCCGTCTTGGCCAGGGTCATCTCGACGTTGGAGAGCACCGAACGAAAAAAGTGCCAACGGTCCATCATCTCCACGAGCTGGGCTGAGTTGCCAGCCTCGCGGGCGGCCCTCAGGCCGGATCCCACGCCGAACCAGCCCGGCACGATCTGCCGCGACTGCGTCCAGCCAAACACCCACGGGATGGCGCGGAGGCCGCCGAGACCCGCACCGGAGTCCGGGCGCTTGGAGGGCCGGGAGCCGATGTTCAGGGAACCCAGCTGCTCCACCGGGGTGGACGCCATGAAGTAGGCGGGCAGGTCCGGGTGGTCGATGAGGCTCCGGTAGCGGTCGAAGGCGGCGTCGGAAATGATCTCCATGACGTGCCCGAAGCGTTCGCGCTGGTCGTCGGAGTTGCGGGGTGTGCGGTGCAGGGCGGACCCTTGCATCACGGCGGCGAGGGAAAGCTCCAGGTTCTCGCGGGCCAGTTCCGGCAGCGAATACTTGTCCGAGATGACCTCGCCCTGTTCGGTGAACTTGATTTCTCCCTCGAGGACACCGTGGGGCTGGGCCATGATGGCATCGTAGGTGGGCCCTCCGCCGCGGCCCACGGATCCGCCGCGGCCATGAAACAGCCGGACCCGGACGCCGTGCTTGGTGGCGATGTCGCGCAGCTTCTGCTGGGTCTTGTGGATCTCCCACTGGCTGGTCATCACGCCGGATTCCTTGTTGGAGTCCGAGTAGCCGAGCATGACTTCCTGGATGTCGCCACGCAGCCGGACCAGCTCCCGGTAGGACGAGTCAGAGAGCAGCTGGTCCACGATCTCGGCGGAGGCACGCAGTTCCTCAACAGTTTCGAGCAGCGGCGCAAAGCCGATCTTTGCATAGGGGGCGTCGCCGAAAAGGCTGACCAGGCCGGCTTCGCGGGCCAGGACGGCCGCGGCCAGGACGTCGTCGGCGCCGCGCGTCATGGAGATGATGTACGTCTCGATGACGTCGGGGCCGTACGTGCGCAGGGCGCGCCGGATCTCGCGGAAGACGTCGTACGTGCCGTCGGCGACGCCGTCGAGCTTAATCGGGTGGCCGGACAGCGGACGGCGGGAAGCCAGCTCGGCGCTCAGCACTTCGAGCCGCTGTTCGCGGGTCAGTTCGGCATACCGGATGCCGGGTCCGCCAAGGCGGTCCATGAGCTGTCCGACGGCGTCATGGTGGTGATCGGCATGCTCGCGGATGTCCAGCGTGGCCAGATGGAGGCCGAAGGAGGCGATGGCACGCCGGACGCGGGCCAGCGCGCCGTCCGCCGCAAGGGAAGCCGAGTGGTTGCGCAGCGAGAGTTCCAGCAGCTCCAGCTCTGTGATGAGCTCCTCGGTGGAGGTGTAATCGCGGCCTGGCTGATGCGCTGAACCGGCGGCCACGCGCTTGCCCGTGTTGATGAGCTTGGCCTTGATGCAGGTGAGTTTGAGCCGGTAGGGCTCCTGGGCGTTGAGCTTGAGGACGCGCGGGTCGAGGCCGGGCAGCTTGGTGAGGTCCGCGTCGATCGAGTCCAGCAGCGTCTGGTCCGCACCGGCGAGGGCTGTGGAGTTGGACAGGATGGAGATGAGCTCGTCCACCATGGCGATGCTGATCCGCACGGCGTTCTGGTTCTGCAGCTGGAGGATCTCACGGGTCACGGCCGCGGTGACGTTGGGGTTGCCGTCACGGTCGCCGCCGATCCACGAACCGAACTTGATCGGGGCCCTGTGCGCCGGCAGCGTGACGCCATGCTCGCCCAGGAGCGCGGAGAGGTCCGTGAGCATCTCCGGCAGCGCGTCGGTGAGGATGCTGTTGAGGTAGTAGATGGCGTTGCGGGCCTCATCCACCGGGGTGGGCCGTACCTGGCGGAGCTCGTCCGTCTGCCACATCTGGTCGATCATTTCGGACAGCTGGCGGTCCTGCCGGCGCCGGGCTGTGGTGCCCTCCTCGGTGGGTTCGGCCAGCACATCGGAGAGTTTGCGGATTTTGTCCAGAACGGAGCGCCGCGACGCTTCGGTGGGGTGCGCGGTGAAGACGGGGCGCACGTCCAGTTCATTGACGACTTCCTGGAGCACTGCCGGGCCTGCCTGGCCGGCGATGTCGTCGACCGCCTTGGCCAGCCAGCCGTCCTTTTCCTGCCGCGTGCGCAGGCCGCGGACGCGGTGGACCTGTTCGGCGGCATTGGCGAGATGGAAGTAGAACGCGAAGGCGCGGACCAGGTCGGTGGCCTGCTCAAGCGGCAGGGAGGCGAGGAGCTCACGGACCTGGGCAACGACGTCGTGCGCGCTCCACGGACCGGTGGCGTCCGCACCGCCGCGGGCGGCTTCCTTCGATTCCTTGGTCAGCAGGCGCACCTGCTCCACAAGGTCCAGGAGTTCGGGGCCGTGCTGGCGGACCAGCGATTCGCCCAGCAGGGTGGAGACGCGGCGCACGTCTGCGCGGAGTTCGGCGGCGAGATCTGTTTGGGAATTCATTGCAGTGTCAGCCATGGAAACTATCTTTCGAGGGTTCGGACTTGGCTCGTACACTGCGCTGGATACTGTGAGCCGGGTTACCTGTTCCTATGGAATGTTACCCGCAGCGCGCCGGGGCCGGGAATATGTCACAGATCCTGTTACGGCCTTGAACCGGGCATCCCGGCCCGCTATGGGGACACCATTCCGCCCGTGCCGGCAGCCGCCTCCAGCGGAATCCAGAACGGAATGAAGTGTCTTTGCGTGCGGTTGTACAGGCAGCCGTCTACGTTGGAGGAACCATGAGCACAGCACCAGATGCCCAGCTGCAGCGCTGGCACCGTTTCCGCAACAACCGCAATGCCGCCCTCGCCGCTGAGCACGGCTGGCTTACGCTCACGTCGTTCCAGTGGCTGGAAAGCCAGCCCTCCGCCGTCGACCTCGCCCCCGGGCTGTGGTCAACCGACGGCACGACGGCGGCACTTACCGCCGCGGCGGCCGACGGGCTCACGCTTGTGGAAACCGGCGAGCCGGTGGACGGGACCGTCACGGCGCGGCTCTCCAACGAGGAGTCTCTGATGTGGGTCCAGTTCGGCGGCCCCGATGGCCGCCAGGTGGTGGTGGAGCTTGCCATGCGTGCCGACAAGTACGCCATCCGCACCCGCGATTCGCTGTCGCCGGTCTTCACGGAGTTCGACGGCGTGCCCACCTTTGATTACCGCCCGGACCTCGTGGTGGAGGCCCGTTTTGAGGCCTATCCCGAACCGGTGGACATCCCCATCGCCACCGCCAACCCTTTGGTGGACGGCGTGCACCGGACAGTGGGCGAGCTCGTGTTCCGGCTCCCGGGAAAGGACCACGAGTACCGGCTTCACGCCGAGGAGGAGAAGCTCGGCGCCTTGACGGTCACCTTCCACGACGAGACCAACGGAGCAGCCTCGCCGGGACAGGCAACTGGTGAGTGGCGGAAGGTTTCCACGCCCCGGCCCCGCATTGACGCTTCGGGAAACGCCTCGGTGGTTCTGGACTTCAACCGCGCCATCAACTACCCCAGTGCGTTCACGCCATACGGCACCTGCCCGATGCCCGTGAAGAACAACAGCCTCGACGCCAGGATCGAAGCCGGCGAGAAGCTGCCCAACCCCTGAGCGCGAACAGGCAGATAATGCCCTCAAACCTGGGTTTTGCGGGTAGTAGCTGCCAGTTCGCGCTTCGTATTTTGGGCGGAGGTTGGCGTCAGACGATGGCGGAAACCCCGGTGACGGCGCGGCCCACGATGAGGGTGTTGATTTCGTACGAGCCCTCGTATGTGTAGATCGCTTCGGCGTCGGCGAAAATCTTGGCCATGCGGTAGTCCGTGACAATGCCGTTGCCGCCGAGCAGAGACCGTCCCATGGCCACCGTTTCACGCATCCTCGCCGATGTGTACGACTTGGCCAAGGCCACCTGCGCCATGTCATCGGCGCCGCGGTCCTGCAGCTGGGCGATCCGCACCATCATGCCCATGCTGGCCACAGTGTTGCCCAGCATCGAGACGAGCTGTTGCTGGATCAGCTGGAACTTTGCCAGCGGCCGTCCGAACTGCCGCCGTTCGACGGCGTACTGCCGGGCGACGTCGAATGCCGCCAGCTGCTGCCCCACGGCCTGCCACGCCACCATGATGCGCGAGCCGCGGAGCAGTTCGTTCGTGTCCTCGAAGCCGTCAACCGTCGCAAACCTGTCCGCCTCGCGCACGCGGACGTCTTCAAACACAATGTCGGCGTTCTGCACGGTCCTCAGCGCGATCTTGTTTTCGATCCGGCTGCGCGTCACTCCCGGCAGGGAGGCGTCCACGATGAACCCGCGGACGGTGCCGTCGGCTTCGTCCCGTGCCCACACCAGCATGTAGTCGCAGAACGTCCCGTTGCCGATCCAGCGTTTGGCGCCGTTCAGCACCCAGCAGTCACCGCCGCCATCGGCTGCTCCGCTTGGGCTGGATATCCGGCGAGCACGTGTCTCCATGCCGCCGGCGACATCGGAGCCGTGCCCCGGTTCGGTCAGTGCAAAGGCGCCGGTGGTGCGCAGGTTGGAGGCGTCCTCGAGCAGCCGGCTCCGCTGGTCATCCGACCCGAACTTGTAGAGCGCCTCGACGAAGAGATCATGATGGACCAGGAAGAACGTGGCGATCGAGGTGTCCACGCGGGTTATTTCCGCAATGACGAGTCCGGCGAAGAGGTGGCTGTAGCCGCGCTGGGCCGGGGTGCTCAGCTCAAGTGCGGCGAGCTTTGGCAGGAGCTGGGACGGAAACTCGGCCTTGTTCCACCATTCCTCCGCGTACGGTGCGATCTCCGCGGCGAGGAACTCCCGCAATTCCTGGAGCTTGCGCCGTTCGGAGCCGCTGAGCAGGGACTCGTAGTCGTAGAAGTCCGCGGTGGGCAGTGCTTCGACGGCGGATTCAGCGGAAGGACGATGTGTCATTTCGGGCCCATCCGGATGGCGCCGTCGAGGCGGATGGTTTCGCCGTTCAGCATCGCGTTGTCCACGATGTGCGCCGCGAGATTGGCGTATTCGGCCGGCCGGCCCAGGCGGGACGGGTGCGGCACCTGCTTGCCGAGGGACTCCTGTGCCTCCGCCGGCAGGCCGGCCATCATGGGTGTCTCGAAGATGCCCGGTGCGATGGTGACAACGCGGATCAGTGAACGGGCCAGCTCCCTGGCCAGCGGCAGGGTCATGGCCGCCACGGCGCCTTTCGAGGCGGCGTAGGCCGGCTGGCCGATCTGGCCATCGAACGCGGCAACGGAGGCGGTGTTGATGATGACGCCGCGCTCTTCCCCGCCCAGATCGGTGACGGCCGGCTTCGTAAGGGCCATTTCCGCGGCGGCGAGGCGGATCACATTGAAGGTGCCCACCAGATTGACCTGGACGACGCGGGTGAAGGTCTCCAGCGGCAGGACGCCGTCGCGGCCCAGTACCTTGCCGGGTGTGGCAATGCCGGCGCAGTTCACCAGGATCCGCAGCGGACCCAGCGCCGCTGCGGAGTCGACGGCGGCCTGCACGTCGCCCTCGCTGGTAACGTCCGTCGGAACGAAGACTGCGGTGTTCCCGGCGCCGCCGCCTACCCCGTCGGCGCCGACACCGCCGGCTACGGCACCGCCGGCTTCTGCACCGCCGGGGGCAGGCACGTCCACTCGGCTGGAGTTCAGCTCCTCGGCGAAAGCCGCGCCGGCCGAAGAGCCGAGGTCCGCGATCACCACCGAGGCGCCGGCATCGAACAGCCGCCGGGCAGTAGCAGCGCCCAGTCCGGACGCCCCGCCCGTGACCAGCGCAACAGAACCCTTGATGTCCATACATCCTCCTTGATGCGGAAACCGGCAGCCGGCGAACATTAGTTAGTGAATGTTAACTGAAAGCCGGGGTGCGCGCACCCTGCCCCGTTTCGCTAGGCTGGCGGAATGAGCCAGCCCCATGCGTCAGCGGCCCCCGGAGACCGGCCCGGCCCCGGAAAACCCGGAACACCGGGGAAACCGGCAGCCCCGGCTGACTGGTCCGCCCGCGCCGACGAGGCCGCCCGGTCGGTCACGCGGATGTTCGGCCACCGGCTCTTTTTCCTGCCGGGGACCCACATCGGTGCGGTTTCCCGTCCCTCCGGGGGCTTCAGGAGCCTCCTCCGTCCGTGGCACTACTGGTGGCAGGCGCACTACGTGGACTGCCTTGTGGACACCGGCCGCCGCGAGTTGGGTACGGCCGGCCGGCAGCCGGCCCGGTTCGACGGCGAACACCACCCCAGCGCCGGCCAGCTCGCCTCCCG
This sequence comes from Arthrobacter sp. NPDC093139, assembly GCF_044754165.1. Lineage (NCBI taxonomy): Bacteria > Bacillati > Actinomycetota > Actinomycetes > Micrococcales > Micrococcaceae > Arthrobacter > Arthrobacter sp. NPDC093139. The sequence continues at coordinate 79,046 of NZ_JBIVOO010000008.1, read as the reverse complement.
CCTGGTCACCGGCATCCGGCTGCGCAATTTCTTCACCTTCGTCAACAGCTATTACGACGACATGGCCTGGCTGGCACTGTCCGGCCTCCGGCTCGAAAAGCTGGCGGAGGAAAGCCGCCGCCCGGTCCCGCGCCGGTACGCGCGCCTCCGCCGGAGCCTGATGCTCCAGTTCGACTCGGCGTCCACGGACGACCTTGGCGGCGGCACTTTCTGGAGCACGAAACGAGACTTTAAGAACACCCCGGCAACGGCCCCGGTGGCGCTCTACTTCGCACGCACAGGCCACACTGCACGGGCGCAGGCGCTCCTGGACTGGCTCGACGCCAGGCTCTTCGACGCGGGCCGCGGGCTCTACCTGGACGGACTCCGGATCGGCCCCACCGGCGAAACCGTCCTCGAGAACGCGATCTACACCTACAACCAGGGCCCGGTCCTCGGCGCCCTCCTGGAGCTCGGCGGGACGAGGAACCTGGAGCGCGCCGCCGTCGTGGTGGGTGCGGTGTCGCGGCACCTTACGCTGCAAGCCAGCCTTGCGCCGGGCATGGCCGGCACCTCAGCCCACGGCGGCGCGGTGCCCGGCGGCCCAGCGAACAGCGGCGGAGTGCTCCGCTGCGACGGAACGGGCGACGGCGGGCTCTTCACCGGGATACTGACGCGCTACCTGGCGCTGGCCGCGCGCGACGGACGCCTGCCCGAGGCCACCCGCGCCACCGCCGGCCGGATGGTCACGGACACCGCTGCCGCGCTCTGGGCGGGCCGCAGGGCCGTTACCGTAGACGAAGCCCTTGCCAGGCACGGCGGGCCGGGCCGCCTGATCTTTTCCCACCATCCACAGCGACCGGCGACTGATACCTATCCGCCGGCCGCCGCCGTCGAACTTTCCACACAGCTGCAGGCGTGGATGGTGCTGGAAGCGGCAGCTGCCGCCGGCACGCCGCACGCACCCGCTGGGGAGTTCTGACCACCGGCGGGGCCACCGAATTACGTCATGCAACACTTCCGTAATTGATGTGATAATGGTCACTTAAGCATGCCACTTAGGTATGGCTAACCTACAGTTTGGCAGTGAGCGTCGCCTGACGTCCCCTGCTCACCAGGACCCAGGTCCGCCTGACATTTTCAGAAAGAAGCCCCCAATGAAGATCCGCAAGAACGGCCTGGCCGGCATCGCACTCGCCGCCACCGCAGCACTGGGACTGGCTGCCTGCGGCGGCTCCCCGTCCCCCGCCGGAACCGCCTCCCCGGAAGCAACCAACGGCGAGATCACGGTCTACAACGCCCAGCACGAGAGCCTTACCAAGGAATGGGCGGACGCGTTCACCGCGGAAACCGGCATCAAGGTCACCCTCCGCCAGGGCTCGGACACGGAGATGTCCAACCAGATCGTCCAGGAGGGCGGTGCCTCCCCCGCCGACGTCTTCCTGACCGAGAACTCCCCCGCAATGGCGCAGGTGGAGAACGCAGGCCTGTTTGCCGACGTGAACAAGGACACCATCGCCCAGGTTCCCGCCGAATTCCGTCCGACCACCGGCAAGTGGACCGGCATCGCGGCCCGCTCCACCGTCCTCGTGTACGACAAGGCCAAGCTGACCGAGGACAAGCTGCCCAAGTCCATGCTGGATCTGGCCAAGCCGGAGTGGAAGGGCAAGTGGGCTGCATCCCCGACCGGCGCTGACTTCCAGGCCATTGTGGCCGCCCTCCTTGAACTCAAGGGCGAAGCGGCAACCGCAGCGTGGCTCAAGGGCATGAAGGAAAACTTCACGGCGTACAAGGGCAACAGCACCGCGATGAAGGCCGTCAACGCCGGCGAAGTCGATGCCGCGCTGATCTACCACTACTACTACTACGGCGACCAGGCCAAGACCGGCGAGAACTCCAAGAACGTCACGCCGTACTACTTCAAGAACCAGGACCCGGGCGCCTTCCTTTCTGTGTCCGGCGGCGGCGTGCTGAAGTCGTCCAAGAACGCTGACAAGGCCCAGGCCTTCCTCAAGTTCATCACCGGCAAGAAGGGCCAGGAAGTGCTGCAGAAGGGCGACTCGTTCGAGTACGCGATTGCCTCCGGCGTCCCGGCCCACGACAAGCTGGTTCCGGTCAAGGAACTCCAGGCTCCGGCGGTGGACCCCGCCAAGCTGAACTCCGCAAAGGTCACCGAGCTGATGACCAAGGCAGGACTCCTGTAATTCTGTGACCGCGCAGGCATCGGCGCCGGAGGTTTCCGGACGCACGACGACGGCGGGCCGGGGCAAGCGCCCCCGCCCGCCTTTCGGCGTTTCTGCTGTTGCTGTCCTGGCGGTGCTGATCGCCCTGTTTTCACTCGTTCCGCTTGGCTACGTCGTCGTCATGACCGTGGCCACCGGCTGGGAAACGGCCTCGGCGCTGATATTCCGCGAACGCGTGGGGGAACTGCTCCTCAACACGGTGTTGCTCGTGGTGTTCACCGTGCCGCTGTGCCTGGTCCTCGGTGTCGGCGGAGCCTGGCTGGTGGAGCGCACCACGTTGCGGGGGAACAAGGTCTGGGCGGTGCTCCTTGCCTCGCCGCTGGCCATCCCCGCGTTCGTGAACAGCTACGCCTGGGTGTCCGCCGTCCCGTCCCTGCAGGGCCTGTTTTCCGGCGTGCTGATTGCCACCCTCTCCTATTTCCCGCTGGTGTATATCCCTGCCGCGGCGACGCTGGGCCGGCTGGATCCCGCCATCGAACATTCCGCGGCGTCCCTGGGGCTGGGCGCCTGGCGGGCGTTCTTCCGGGTGGTCCTGCCGCAGCTGCGGATCGCCATGACCGGCGGCGCCCTCCTGGTTGCGCTGCATCTGCTGGCCGAATACGGTGCGTTCGCCATGATCCGCTTCGACACGTTCACCACGGCCATCATGGTGCAGTACCAGTCCACCTTCAACGGCACGGCAGGGAACATGCTGGCCAGCGTGCTGGTGTTTCTCTGCCTCCTGCTGCTGCTTGCCGAGGTCCGGAGCCGCGGCACCGCCCGCTACGCCCGGGTGGGTTCGGGGGCCCAGGCGAGGGCCCTCCGGCTCCCCCTGCGCGCCTACCAGATGCCCGCGCAGCTGTTCCTTGTGGCGCTCACTGCACTGGCGTTCGGGCTTCCGCTGGCCTTCGTGCTGCGGTGGATCGTGGCCGGCGGCCCGGAGATCTGGGCGGCTGACGAGTTCCTCCCTGCGCTCCTGCAGACGCTCGGCTACGGGCTCGGAGGCGCCGTGGTGACCACGGCAGTCGCGTTCCCCATGGCCTACCTCGCGGTGCGTCACCCCGGCTGGTTCAGCAAGGCCTTGGAGCTGTCCAACTACATCACCAGTGCCATGCCCGGCATTGTGGTGGGGCTTGCGTTCGTGACCGTCAGCATCCGGCTGGTCCCTGAGCTCTACCAGACCGCGGGCGTGCTGATCGCTGCGTACGTGCTGCTGTTCCTCCCCCGGTCGCTGGTGAACATCCGGGCCGGGCTGGCGCAGGCGCCCAAGGAACTGGATGAGGCGGCGCAGGCGCTGGGAGCGCCGCCGCTGCTGGCCTTCATCCGCGTCACGCTGCGTCTGACGGCCCCGGCAGCCGCCGGCGGAGCCGCCCTCGTGTTCCTGGGCATCGTCAACGAGCTCACCGCGACGTTGCTCCTCTCCCCCAACGGCACGCGCACGCTCGCCACCGAGTTCTGGGCCAAGAGCAGCGAAATCGACTATGCCGGCGCGGCGCCCTATGCCCTGCTGATGATCGCTATCTCGGCACCCATGACGTATTTGCTCTTCCAGCAGTCCAAGAAAGTAGCGGGACAGTGACCGAACAATTGCCATCCAGGGTTCCCGAACCCCGGATCTCGCCGTCCGTGGCTCCCAGCACGGACAGCCACCTGGTGATCGAGGACGTCACCAAAAACTTCGGTTCCCAGGCGGTTCTCAGGGGCGTCAACCTCTCGGTCGCGAGAGGCGGCACCACCGCAATCGTGGGGCCCTCCGGTTCCGGCAAGACCACGTTGCTGCGCCTGGTCGCCGGCTTCGAGCATCCCGGCACCGGCAGCATTTTGCTGAACGGTTCCCCTGTGGCGGGTAACGGCGTGTGGACACCCGCGCACAAGCGGCACGTCGGGTATGTGGCGCAGGACGGTGCCCTGTTCCCGCACCTGACGGTGGGGAAGAACATCGCCTTCGGGCTGAGCGCATCAAAGCTCGACGGCGGGCGGCGGGCTGTTGCGGCCAGGGTTGCCGAGCTGCTGGAGATGGTGTCCCTGGACCCCGCCATGGCCAAGCGACGGCCGCATGAGCTTTCCGGCGGCCAGCAGCAGCGGGTCGCCCTGGCCCGCGCCCTGGCCCGCGAGCCTGAGCTCATGCTGCTGGATGAGCCGTTTTCTGCCCTGGATGCCGGGCTCCGTGTGGCCACCCGCCGCGCCGTGGCGAAAGTGCTGAACCAGGCCGGTGTGACCACGATCCTGGTGACGCACGACCAGGCGGAGGCCCTCTCCTTCGCGGACCAGGTGGCCGTGATGCGTGGCGGCAAGCTGGCACAGATCGGCAACCCGTTTGTTGTCTATACGCGCCCGGCGGACCGGGCCACTGCCGAGTTCCTGGGCGACGCCGTGATCCTCGACGCGTGGATGGAAGGCTCGCTGGCAACGTGTTCGCTGGGCGGCATCCCCGTACGACGCCCTCCGGCCCAGGGCCGCGTGCAGCTGATGCTTCGTCCTGAACAGATCCGCATTGCCGAGGACGGCCACATCCGCGGAGTGGTGGTGGACACCGACTACTTCGGCCCCGAAACCACCGTGCGGCTCAAGCTGGCCGTGCCGCCGGAACTCGCCGGTGCCATGCCGGACCACCGCTACCCCGGCGGCGGGGAAGTGATCACCATCCGGCACTGGAACGCCTCCATCGCCCGGCCGGGCATGGAGCTGTGCCTGCGCGTCGTGGGCGAGGCCGTCGCTTTTCCGGTCAACGGCGACGGACCTTCCGCTTAGCCCTGACCTTCCGGCTGGCCTGGTGTCGTCGCCTCTTCGTCAGCCGGCAGCGGCAAGCGGCGTGTACTTGAACGACTTCAGGGTTGCGCTCCCGCCGGCCGTCGCGGCGGTGACGGTGTGTCCGCCCTCCCGCGGGAAAACCAGCGATGTCAGGGTCTGCTCGCCGCCGTTAACGAAGACCTCCACTGAGGAATAATCCACAAAGACCGTGAGCTCAACGATCCCCCGGCCGGGTGCCGAACCGCCGCGCAGGGGACTCGCGGCTGACCGCCGGTCGGTGAAAACGCGGCCGAGCGATTCGACGCCAGGCACCACGGCGGAGCGCGTCACGAAGGCCGTTCCGTCGTCGAAGTCGTATCCGACCGTGGCGAAGTCCGCCGGGCCTTTTTCTGCCGCTCCGCTGCCCAGCTTCAGCAGGGCTTCCGAAGCGGCGTCGTCCGGCCCCTTTTCGAGGGTCACATCCAGCCGGTAGGCGCCGCTGTCCGGCACCGGCAGTTCCCCCGCACCGTCCTCTGTGACCCGCCGGCCGGTGACGGTCTCGGCGGCACCCTCAAGAACGGACAGGGCCTTGGTGGGACTGGACACCAGGGATGGCCTGCCTTGGACCGTCTTGAGGCGGATGTCCCGCACGATCGAATCGGCGCCGCCCTGCCAGTCAGTAGTGGGCAGATTGCGCGCGTAGGTCCAGTTGTTCATCCAGCCGATGGCATGGCGGAACGCCATCCGCTGGTTTTCCGGAAGCCGGGGATCATCCCAGGTGACGGCCGCGTAAAAGTCCGATCCGGCGTCGAGCCACTGGTGCCCGTCGTCAGCTGGAGTGAAGGTGGTCCCGTCCCAGTTTCCCGTCCAATAGGCCACTCCCGTCGTCCGGCCTTCCTCGGAACCGTTGGCGCTTGCGGCGAGGACCCATGTGCGCTTGGCGGGATCGCCGTCGACGTCCAGCTGGAAAAGGTCGGGACATTCCAGGATGCCCAGCCCCCGGCGCTCAAAGGATGAGGCGTACCGCCAGCCCTTCAGATCGCGGGAGGTGTAAAAACCGATCTTCTCGCCCTCTGCCAGGGCCATGACCCACTGGCCATTGGCGTCGTCACGGATGATCTTCGGATCCCGCCAGTGCTCTGCGCCGGGGTTGTCCATGACTGGGTTCCGATCGTAAGGCTTGAAGCTGAAGCCTTTGTCCGTGGAGTAGAACAGGGATTGCCGCTGGACGCCCTTGTCCTGCTGGGTCATCACGGCGATAACGGCGTCCTTGCCGAAGCCTGCGGTGTTGTCCGTGTCCACGACGGCGCTGCCCGTTTCAATGTCGCCCAGGCCGTTTTTGAATTTCTCGATGGCCACGCCCTCGTCCTTCCAGTGCACCAGGTCGGTGCTGGTGACGTGGAACCACTCTGTGCCGTTCCCCTCGGGATGGTCGGCGTTGTAGAGGTAGTAGTAATGCCAGACGCCATCCAGCAGGAACGGCCGCTGCGGATCGTTCATCCATTCTTTCTTCGGAGTGAGGTGGTAGGCCGGCCGGAACTGCGATGCCCCCTCCGGGCGGCTGAAGTTGGGGCTCGGCGCCGTTTCCTGCGCGCCACCGTTCCCGGCGCCAGGGTTGGCGGGGTCTCCTGGTCTGCTCCCCTGAACTATCGCGGCAGCCACGGCCAGCACGACAGCCAGGACTGCAGCCACCGTGATCCAGCTGCCCCGGGGGCCGAGTTTTCGAAGGGAATTCAGCTGCATGTCCGCCGATCGTCGGAAAATGGGGAAGCGCCGGCAGGGCTGCGAGCGCTGCCGGCGCTTCACTGGGCCAGATTCAATTTTACCGCGGCCGCATTCCCGGGCTGTCCGGGAGTGCCGGCACCGACCTCAAGGGTTAATTGCTGGGCCTGCAGGCCGCTTCTTCTGCGGGTAGGGTGTCTCGCCGCGGGCCAGCATCTCGACGAAACCGGCGATTTTTCGTGCCCGCGTGGAGGCCTGCTTGACCGAGTTGGTGCGGTAGATCAGGGCGTAGCGGTTGACTGAGGTAAGGACGTCAAACATGGCCTGCGCTTCGGGAACTGCGGCAATGGCAGCCGCGAGATCCTCCGGCACTTCGGCTGACGATTGGCCGGAGTACGCCGCCTCCCACCGCCCGTCGGCCTTGGCTGCGTCGACGGCGGCCCGGCCGGCCTCTGCCATCCTGCCGGCGGCTTCCAACCGCCCGATGCGGTCCACGTTCCGTGCCGACCAGACGCTCTTCGGCCCCCGGCGGGTCATCCGCTGGAAGGAGCTCTCGTCGTCGCGCCTTTTGCCCTGGCCGTCGATCCATCCGAAGCACAGTGCCTCCTGCAAGGCTGCCTCGTAGTCGAGTTCCGTGACGCTGCCGCCTTTTTTGTGCAGCACCAGCCACACGCCCGGGCTCGTTGAATGATTCAGTTCGAGCCAGCGTCGCCACTCGGCGGCGTCTTTGACCAGCAGTTCCTCGAGTTCAGCAGCCATGCGCCTATTCTGCCCCTTTCGCGCCCGGTGCCGCGGGATGCAAGTCGTGGCATCATGGCCATGACTGCGCCGTTGCTGAATCCAAGCCGTTCGAGTCCGAGGAGAGACCATGCTGCGTGTCCGCCCCGTCCATTTCACTTCACGCCTGGACCAGTGGGAGCGGCTACTCACGGACCTGGGAATGATCAAAACCCTTCACGACGACACGTGGCGGGAATTCGACGCCGCGTCTGGCCGGCTTGCACTGCAGCACGTCCCTGCCGGCGCCGAGAACGACGGCGCATCGTCCTTCGCCGTCGAGGTGGGCGACCTGGAGGAATTTGCCCGCCGCACCAACCTGGCAGGGGTGGAGTCCGGAACCACGCCGGCCGAACTGATCCCCGCGGACATCGGCGACTCCTGCAGAATCACGGGAAAGGACGGTTTCAGCTTCCTGGCGGATAAAGCGGCCCACTTCGCACAGTGTGCCGACGCCGACACGGGGCTGTCGGTCGTCGCCGTCTGGTTCACCGAAGACACCGCCGCGGCCGCCGAGACGCTCAGGAGCATCGGCGCGAGGCCCCGGCCGGTGCCGGATAATGACGAGACCGCGGACTTTACGGCCAAGAACGGCGGTGTGCTGATGGTTCGTCCCGGTTCGGGCCCTGCGCGGTCAGGCTTCGGTTTTGAGTACGACGGCGACCTGCCCGCCCTGCGGGACCGGCTGGCCGCCGCGGGCCACCAGGTCAGCATGACGGAGGAGGCTTTCGGGCGGACCCTGCACCTGGCGAACCCCGACGCGGCGGGTGATGCCTCCGGACCGCACGTACCACCCACGCTGTGGATCTCGAAGCAGGCTCCGCTCGGTGCCCAGTCATCTGGCCTCCGCTAAGAGCGGAGATCCCACGCGTCGGCGGCCGGATGCACGGCGATGGGGTAGAACTTAACCATGAACGTGCGCACCCCCGACCCCAATCCCGGCTGGCTCTCCGACGAGGACCTCTTCGAGGCCCGCGGACGGCTCCCCATGGTTTACGTCGAGGCAGTGCCGGTCCGACTCGACCCGCTGGGGTTCGTGAACGAAGTGGGCACCCTCCTGCAGGCGGACGCCGACGGCACCATGGTCCGTTCCCTCGTGTCCGGCCGCGTGCTGTACAGGGAAACCATCCGCGCCGCGCTTCTGCGCCACATGGAGAAGGACCTCGGCCCGCTCGTTTTTCCGCAGCTGCCCATCAGCCCGGTGCCTTTCACCGTGGCAGAGTACTTCCCCGCGCCTTCCCACACAGGATTCACCGACGACCGCCAGCACGCCGTCTCGCTGTGCTACATCATCCCGGTCACGGGCGAATGCGAGCCGCGCCAGGACGCGCTGGAACTGACCTGGATGACTCCGCAGGAAGTACTCAGCGAGGACGTCCAGCAGGAGTTCAGCGGCGGCCGCGGCTCGCTCGTGCGCCAAGCCCTGGCGTTCGCGGGCGTCGGCAGCTGACGGCACCCTGAGGTCGCCGCCTCCCGGACTTCGCACTGCCTCCTTTGTAGACTGTTGGGCGGACCGCAAGAGAACTTAAGGACTCCCATGAACCACGTACCAGCTGCCCAGACCTACCGCGAACAGCAGGCTGGGTCTCTGCAGCCGGGCGACCACCTTCTTTTGCCGGACGGCCTCAGGACGGCCGAAGTCCACTCCGTAGAGATTGAAAATGATGACTTCGGCGCGCCCGCCATCGTCCTGGCAACCCTGACCGGGGGCGGCATGCTGCGCATTGCCGCCGGCTCGTCTGTCCGGATCGAGAGAACCGGTTTCGCCGCCGAAGATGACGTGCTTCAGGGCCTAACGACAGCCGACAACGCGGCCACCGACGGTGCCGGCGCTGCCAAGAATTCCGACGCCGCCACCCCGCTGCAGGTGGTCGGGAACCAGAACGAGGGGGCGGCCCTGCCCCCGGCGCCTCCCGCCGTCGTCGTTCCTCCCCTGCCGGCCTCCACACCGGCGATCATCGGGCCCAGCGCCGAGGACCTGGCCCTCATCCCGGAACCCGCAGGGACCCCCGAAGCCGTGGTAGAGGCCGTGGCGGAGGCGCATCCCGATTCCGTGGGTGTGCAACTGCTGGCCGACAAGCTCGTCAAAGGCATCAACACGAAATCCGGCAGCTGCCTGAAGGACCTCAGCGACCTCGCCCACGAACTGTTCGTCATGCTCAAGGACGCGGACGGCGCACTCGCCGTCGCTGACCTCCTGAATGTGCTGCCCTTCGACGGAAATCCCGGCCGATGGTCGTCCGTGGAGGCTTCGCTCGCACTTTCCACGTACATCTGCCGCCAGGCCGGCCAGAAGGAGCGTGCCGCCGTCTACGAGAAGCTGCTCCGGGCACCCGAAAACCAGGAGACGGACCCGTTCAAGGCCCGCATGCAGGCGAGGGTGCGCCAGCGCTCCCTGAACGAGCCCAACCTGTATGACAAAGAGATCTTCCGGTCCATGGACAACTCCAACGCCGAGGCCGAGCGCGAGTGGCGCCTGCTGCGCCTGGAGTCGCTGCTGTTCCTGCGGGCGCACGGCGGTTCACAGACCATCAGCGCGGGTGAGCTGGAGCGGCGGATCGCCAACGAGCTGGAGTCGGTCCGCGGATAGGGCCGCGAAGGCATTGCGGTTTGGCTCTAGCCGCGGCTGTGGCGAGGTTGTAAATTCGGGCCATGACGAACAATCTGAGCGTTGTGATCAACTCTGATGCGCCGCAGGTTTGGACCATGCTGCGTGAGCCCGCCAAAGTGGCCGAGTGGCATGGCTGGCAGGCAGACGACCTGGCCGCGGAAATCAATGAGATCTACTTCAACAGCACCGTCGTCGAGAGCCCGGACCACACCTCGCTGACAGTCGACGGCGGCGACGTGTTCACGCTGAAACCTGTACCCACCGGGACTGAAGTCAGCGTGACCCGGGCGGCGCTGGATCACAACTCCGAATGGGCGGCCTGGGACGAGGACATCACCCAGGGCTGGCTCACCTTCCTCCAGCAGCTCAGGTTCGCGCTGGAGCGGCATCCTCATGGAAAGCGCCACACGATGTTCTTCTCGGTTCCGGGAAGCGGCGGCTCGGCCATCGAGAAACTCGGGCTCCAGGAGGTGCCGAATCGCGGCGAGGACTATTCACTGACACTGGGCACGGGTGAGGAGATCGCCGGCAAGGTCTGGTACAAGTCCAACCACCAGGTCGGGCTGACCGTGCACAGTTACGCCGAGCACGGCGACGGCCTGCTGATCGTGGCGGACCAGCCCGTCATCCCGGAGGTCAGGCCCGACGGCGGGTCAATGGTGATCATCTCGACCTACGATTTGGGCGCCCACACGCTGGAGACGATCCGCACGCTCTGGGACGACTGGCGTTCTGAGAACTACCCCACATCGGAGCCCATCCGCTGAGACCGCGTGCCCGTAGCTGGCACACTTGAACCGTGCCAGCCAATCCAGAACAAATGCCGCCTGAATCAGTGCCGCCCGCCCGGCAGTCGGAGTTTTCCTTCCGCGTCGGCAAACGGCTCACTGAAACGTGCCGCCCATCCGGTGAGCAGATGTCCGCCAACGGCGGCGAATTCCTGGGCAGGACCGGCACCATCACCACGCCCCACGGCGAAATCCAGACGCCGGCCTTCATCGCCGTCGGGACAAAGGCCACCGTGAAGTCGGTGCTCCCGGAGTCCATGGCCGAGCTCGGGGCCCAGGCACTCCTGGCCAACGCCTACCACCTGTACCTGCAGCCGGGGCCGGACGTCCTCGACGAGGCCGGCGGGCTGGGAGCCTTCATGAACTGGCCCGGCCCCACCTTCACCGACTCCGGCGGCTTCCAGGTGATGAGCCTGGGCTCGGGCTTCAAAAAGGTCATCGACATGAAGTCCGTGTCACCCCAGGACCAGGCGGTGTCTGACGACGCCGTGGCCGCCGGCAAGGAGCGGCTCGCCCACGTGGACGACGACGGCGTGTGGTTCAAGAGCCACCTCAACGGGGACCGCCACCGCTTCTCGCCTGAGATCTCGATGCAGGTCCAGCACCAGATCGGGGCGGACATCATGTTCGCCTTCGACGAGCTCACCACCCTGCAGAACTCCCGCCGATACCAGGAGGAGTCGCTGGAACGCACGCGGCTCTGGGCCGTGCGCTGCCTGAACGAGCACTTCCGGCTGACCTCCGCCCGGGCAGGGAAGCCCTACCAGGCGCTGTTCGGCGTGATCCAGGGGGCGCAGTACGAGGACCTGCGCCGGAAAGCCTGCCGGGACCTCGGTGCCATGGCCTTCGACGGGTACGGGATCGGCGGGGCGCTCGAGAAGGAGAACCTGGGCACGATTGTGCGCTGGTGCAACGAGGAGCTGCCGGAGAACAAGCCGCGGCACCTGCTGGGCATCTCCGAGCCGGACGACATCTTCACGGCCATCGAAAACGGCGCGGACACCTTCGACTGCGTCTCCCCCACCCGGGTGGCCCGCAACTCGGCGTTCTACACCCCCGACGGCCGGTTCAACCTGTCCGGCGCCAAGTACAAGCGCGACTTCGGCCCGCTCCAGGAGGGCTGTGACTGCTATGCCTGCCTGAACTACTCCCGCGCCTACATCCACCACCTCTTCAAGGCCAAAGAGATGCTGTCCGCCACCCTCATCTCCATCCACAACGAGCGGTTCGTGGTGAAGATGGTGGACGACGCCCGGCTCGCCATCGAGGACGGCTCCTTCTTCGAGTTCAAGGCCGAGACCCTGCGCCGGTACTACGCCTAGGGCCCCCCGTTTCGACGGTTCCCTGCGCTCTCGACGCAAGGCCGCGTCTAGCCTGCAGGGAACCGTCGAAGCGGATGTCCACATAGCCAAGGTTCGGTCTGGATACAGGCCGCCGCGAAGTTGAGGCTGGAACCATGACCCAGCCGCAGCTTCCCGCCGGTAACATGTGGCGCACCCAGGAATTGCTTAGAGCCGGCCTTCATGCACGCGCCGTTGCCCGCCTGATGTACAGCGGAGACCTGGTCCGTGCGCGGCGTGGCTGCTATGTCCGCGGCAGCTGGTGGAACGGCCTGAAGCCGAGCACACGCAGCCGCTGTCTCATCCATGCCCACGCACACGGGACGCTTACGACGTCGGCGGGCGGCTTTGTTTACAGCCACACCTCAGGTGCCCGCCTGCGCGGGCTCCACCTGTGGAAGGCCGACGGCCGGATCCACCTCACCCAGCAGACGTGCCCGTCCCGGATTTCGCATGGCCGTGACGTCGTTGCCCATACGCGGGCACTGGGTCCGGGCGACATTAGTTACGTGGACGGGCTCCCCTGCACGTCACTTGAGCGGACAGTGGTGGATTGCTGCCTGATGTTCAATGTTCGGCAGTCCCTCATCCTTATGGATCATGCCTGCCGGCTCGGGGCGGACTTGGAGGCCCTGCATTCCCGCTGCACTGAGCTGGCCGGGCGCAACGGAGTCGTCGCACTGCGCAGGGCAATCGAACTGGCGGATCCGCGCTCCGAATCACCCGGCGAAACCCTGACGAGGGAACTGCTCCACAGGCTCAGGATCGAACCGCCCGAACCCCAGTACGTCGTGCACACGCCACTGGGCGAGCACCGGCTGGACTTCGCCTGGCGCAAGCGAAAAGTGGCGCTCGAATTCGACGGCAGAACCAAGTACTTCGACTACCAGCCCACCGATGAGGTCCTGTTTGCGGAGCGCCGCCGCGAAAAGGCGCTCATGGAACAGGGCTGGATCTTCCTCCGGATCGAATGGAAGGACCTGTTCAATGAAACCGAGTTCAAGTACAGGGTGCTCCGGGCGCTTGCCCGTGGTCCTTTCGGATAGCCCGTAGCGCCGTTTCGACGGTTCCCTGCAGGCTCGACGTCACGCATCATCGAGTGGGGCAGGACCCGTCTAAACGGCGGCCAAGGTACGACGGCGGGTGGTCCGCTTACGCTGCGCCGGTCACCGCACCGTAGCTCGGCTCGCGCTTCTTGATCCATCCGATCACGAGAGCCGTCACGGGCACGAAGAGGAACTCAACCAGGGTCTTATAGAGGAACCCCGCCACCACATAGTTCACGAACATGCCGAAGTCGCTGATGCCAATCACGGACGCCGCGATGCTGCAGAAAATCAGGGTGTCCACAAACTCACCCGCCACCGAGGAGCTCATGATGCGGGCCCAGAGCGATTTTTCGCCCGAACGTGCCTTCATCCTGACCAGGATCCAGGAGTTGAGGGTCTGGCCCGCGAGGAACGCGAGCAGTGACGCGAGCACGATCAGCGGCACGGGGCCGAGCGCCCCCTCCAGGGCGGCCTGCTTCGACGCGCCGAACTCATCGCCGAAACCGGGCAGCGCGATGATGACCCAGTAGCAGACGGAGGCGAAGGCGGACAGCGCAAACGTGGTGATGATGGCCCTGCGCGCCACCTTGAACCCGTAGACCTCGCTGATGACGTCACCCAGGATGTAGGCCAAGGGGAACAGGAAGAAGCCGCCGTCCGTGACGATGGGGCCCAGAGCCACACCCTTTGATGCCCCGATGTTGGACAGGATCAACACCACGGCCATGACCGCCAGCATGATGCCGAAGTAGGGCGAGCCGATCGAAGCGAATTTCGGCGGTGCTGAGGCGGCCGGGAAAGTCTGGGCGGAAGTCATGGCTGTTCCATTCGTAGTGGTTCGCTCGGATGCCGTGGTTCCCCGGGAAGCAGCGGCAGCCGGCTGTATTAGCACTGGACGGTTCCCGCCGGGCTGGCCGGAACCGCCCCCATTCTCTCACCCACGTTGCCTCGTACGCGCGCCGGCCGCCCGCCGTCGTACGCGTCCGTTTCGATGGCTCCCTGCCGCCTCGACGCTGTCGCGCATCGAGTGTGCAGGGAACCATCGAAATGGCCTGCGGGCCTAGCGCTGCGAGGCGTCCACGAGGTCCTTGTCGTCGTCCCTGCGGCCTGCATCCGTGGCATCATCCGCGGCAACAGCTGCCCGGGACCAGGCGTCGCCTTGCTCGCGGTCCAGGTGCGTTGCCTTCTTGTTCTTCAGGGCGAAGATGTAGACCAGCAGGGAGAGGCCGATTGCCACGGTGACGTAGGTGAAGAACAGGTCCACCTGGCCGGCTTTCTGCAGCGCCGCACCGATCAGCGGGACGGTCCCGCCGAAGAGCGAGTTGGCAATCGCGTACCCGAGGCCGACGCCGAGGGCGCGGATGGATGCCGGGAACAGCTCGGCCTTCACCAGGGCGTTGATGGAGGTGTAGCCCCCAACGATCAGCAGGCCACCCATCATCAGCAGGAACGCGGTGAACGGATCCTTGGTGCCGGCAAGCGTGGAGAGCAGCGGCCAAGTGAATAGCAGGCCACCGAAACCGAACCAGAGAAGCAGCGGCTTGCGGCCCACCTTGTCGGAGATCATGCCGTAGACGGGCTGCAGAAGCATGAAGATGAGCAGGGCCCAGAAGTTGATGACGGAGGTGTCGGTCTTGGCGATGCCGGACGTATCGTTCATGAACTTCAGGATGAAGTTGGTGTACGTGTAGAACGCAACGGTGCCGCCGAGGGTCACACCGATGCAGATCAGCAGGGGCTTCCAGTGCTGGGTGAACAGCAGCTTCATGGTGCCGGGCTGGGCTTCGCCGGCCACAACCGGGGCCTTGGCCGCAAGGACCTGCTCCTCGGAGACAGTCTCTTCCATGGAGCGCCGCAGCCACAGGACCACAAGCGCGGCGACGCCACCGATGGCGAACGGAATACGCCAGCCCCACTCCGTCAGTACGTCCTTACCCATGGTGTTCTGCAGGATGACGAGGATCAGCAGTGCCAGCATTTGTCCGCCGATCAGGGTGACGTACTGGAAGCTGGAGAAGAAGCCGCGGCGCTTGGAGGTGGCGGCCTCGGACATGTACGTGGCGCTGGTGCCATATTCGCCGCCCACGGAGAAGCCCTGGACCAGGCGCACGAGGATGAGCAGAAGCAGGGCCCAGACGCCGATCTGCTGGGTAGTGGGCAGGATGGCGATGGCGAAAGAGCCGGCCGACATCATGGTCACGCTGAGCGTCAGGGCGGCCTTGCGGCCGTTGCGGTCGGCATAGCGGCCGAAGAACCAGCTGCCGATGGGCCGCATGAGGAACGACGTCGAGAAGACGGCCATCGCTTCGAGGCCGGCCTGCAGCTCGTCCTTGGAATTGAAGAAGTGGGACTGGAAGTAGGCTGCGAAGACTGTGTAGACGTAGAGGTCATACCATTCCACGAGGTTGCCTGCGGAGCCCTTGAGGATGTTGCTCACGGCCCGGCGGGTCTGGGCTGCCTCATTCTGGGTCACGGCTTGCTGGGTGCTCATCATTGAACCTTCCTTGACGGCGCCGCCACCGGCGACCGTTCCGGGCGAATTTTCATGCTGTCCACGGCAACTTTGCTCATGGTTCCTCCTCGACGTTGACAGTCCCCCTGAACAGCAGAGGACCCCATCAAAACTATTGGTGATGCAGGGCACAACCAACGCAGGCGGGGATTTCCTAACACTTCCTTAGGTTTTCGCTTCCTGCCCCATCCCGCCGGGGCAACACCGGCTCAGGGCAAAAAAGCGGGAGAAAGGGTAATCTCCAAAGCGGGCAGACTGATGTGTGCGCTGACGCGCATGCCCGACCAGCGACAAAGGGACCAGGCCATGGAAGTGCTCATCGTCGAGGACGACGACGCCATGGCGGCCGCTCTTGACGCAGCTGTCGTCTCCGCAGGCCACAAGGCAACCAGGGTGTCCCGAGGAGCTGATGCCCTGCTGGTCCACAGGAAG
This sequence comes from Arthrobacter sp. NPDC093139, assembly GCF_044754165.1. Taxonomy (NCBI): domain Bacteria; kingdom Bacillati; phylum Actinomycetota; class Actinomycetes; order Micrococcales; family Micrococcaceae; genus Arthrobacter; species Arthrobacter sp. NPDC093139. Next base: position 62,884 of record NZ_JBIVOO010000008.1, on the reverse strand, counting down.
TTCGAGGTGATCCTCCTGGACCTGGGGCTTCCGGATATGGACGGCCTCGAGGTGCTGCGGAAACTTCGCCAGGTCACGCCCTGTCCCATCCTGATCCTCACCGCGCGCGACGATGAGCGGAGCGTGGTGCTGGGGCTGCGGTCCGGGGCTGATGACTACCTCGTAAAGCCGGTAAAACTCGTTGAACTGCTGGCCCGCATCGAAGCTGTCACTCGGCGCGCAGGACGTTCCGGCGGGAAGGTGCAGCAGAGCATTGTGCTCGGAGACCTGGAGGTCGACGTCGAGCGGCGCGTGGCGGCACTCGGATCACGCGTTCTGCCCCTGACAGCCACCGAGTTCGATCTCCTCGCGCTGCTGGCCCGCCATGCAGGTTCCGTGGTCACCCGGGAACAGATCCTGGACGCTTTGTGGGGCGATGCCTTCCTCGCGTCATCACGGTCCCTGGACGTGCACCTGACCGGCCTGAGGGCCAAGCTGCAACTGCCCGGTTTCATCATCAACGTCCGCGGTGTCGGTTATCGGATCGAGGCAGATCCCGCGTGAAACTGCGTGTTTTGGGCATCCTCAGCCTGCTGTCGGTACTCATGGTCGTCTTCGTCTCCAACGCCATCCTGACGTCCGCCAGCCGGGAGCTCACCCAGGAGCTGCAGATCAACCGGGTGGCAGCGCTGAACCGGTTCGCCCAGGTGGCCTATGACGCGGCGCTGGACGGCGACTCCACCCAGCTTCAGCGAGAGATGGACAGGTACTCCGAGCTGTACGGGGAGGGGGTCCTGATCCGGCTCCAGCAGGGTATCCTGCGTTCCGGCGGCCTGGGCGAGGACCGGGCGGACGTCCGGGACGCAGTGGCCAGGGCGAACCTCAACCTCAGCGACACCACGCTCACGCCGCTGCAACCGTTCGGATCCGGCGCTGAAGTGATCTCACGGTCCTTTGGGAGCGCGAGCCAGGTCCTTGGCGAGGCCGTCCTCGAGGTCAACACCGAGCCGGCCCGGCAGAAACTGCGGGAGCGGTGGATCGTCGTCGGCCTGGCGGCGGCCGCCCTTGGGGCGGTGCTCCTTCTGGCCGCGGCACGCGTGACCCAGTGGGTGCTGCGTCCTGTCCATCGCCTGAATTCGGCGGTGACCGAACTTGAAGCAACGGGGCGGACGAGCCATCTTCCCGAGGACGGCCCGCCGGAACTGAGGCAGTTGAGCCGTTCCTTCACCACAATGGCGCAGACGGTCAGCGAAAGCATTGATTCCCAACGCCAGCTGATAGCCGACACGTCCCACCAGTTGCGAAATCCCATCGGCGCCCTGCGGTTGAGGATCGATTTACTGCAGCTGGAACTGCAGACGGCCAGGGAACACACCGCGGCGGCGGGGGTCTTGGCTGAACTCGAACGGGTGGAAGAGATCCTGGACGGGGTTCTGAAGCTGGCGGCGGCCGAACACAGGGCCTTCGAGGATTCGGCACGCAGCACACTTGGCCCCGGGTCCGGCGGGAACAGGGCACTCATCGACCCCTACCCTGTTCTGCAGGAAGAGGTCGAACGGGCAGCGCCGGCCGCGGAGCGCGCCGGGGCCTCGATCCTGCTCGAGGGTCCACCCGATCCGCCGCTCCAACTGGCCTGCAACGCCGCCGAACTCGCCCAGATGGTGGGGGAACTTCTCAACAACGCGATCAAGTATGCCCCCGGCGCCCGCATTTCCGTTGGCATCCGCGAGCAGTCGGGAGCGGCGATAATCGAGGTGTCCGACGACGGGCCCGGACTTACGGCGGAGGAAAGGGCCGCGGCCACCACCAGGTTCTGGCGGTCACCGCGGAACCGGGATATCCGCGGCAACGGCCTGGGCATGACCATCGTGGACAAGCTTGCGGGAGCCAATGGAGGGCGCCTGCTGCTGGCCGAACGGGCACCCCACGGTCTGATTGCAGGACTCGAGTTTCCCTCCCCGGTCACCCCGCCCGGCCAGGAGCACCGCCATGGCTGACGTGATCACCGCCCGGGGGCTTCCTCACCGCAGGGCCGCCCTCAAGGCAGGACTCGCCGCGGGCCTGGCCGGCGCACTGCTGCCGGCTCTCAGCGCATGCACTTCGGCGAGCCGGCCGGGTACGGTCACCGTGGCGGGGGGTGAGCCGGGTGGCTTCTACCTTGAGTTCTCAACGCTGCTTGCAGAGTCCCTGCAGCGTCATGGAGTGGCGGACAATGCCGTGGCACTGACCACCGGAGGGAGCCTGGACAACCTGCAGCATCTTCTGACCGGCAAGGCCACCTTCGCCGTCGCACTGGCGGACGCGGCGGCGCAGCAGGTAGCGGCCGGGGCCACGTCGAATGTAGGAATTGCCGCCCTCGGGAAGGTGTACGAAAACTACGTCCACTGCGTCGTCCGGAGGAACAGCGGCATCCGGACCTTCACCGACCTTGCCGGGAGGGCGGTCGCCGTCGGCCAGCCAGGCTCGGGGACTTCACTGATCACTCCCCGCCTCATCGACGCCGCCGGACTGACCGCATCCCCGGCCGGTGCCGGTGCCGGTCCCGGTACCGGTACCGGTGCCAGTCCCGGTGCCAGGGAGAAGAGAGTGACCGTCATGAACCTAGGCCTGAACGACGGACTTGACGCGCTCCAGGGCGGATCCGTGGACGCTTTGTTCTGGTCCGGAGGCGTCCCCACAGCCGCCATCGCTGCCGCCAACAAAGAAACCGGGCTCGGACTGCTCGACCTCTCTGCGCTCATCCCGGTGATGCGGTCGCGGTACGGCGTGTTCTACGACCGGGTGCTGATTCCCGAGGGCGCCTACGAAGGCACTCAGGCTGTATGGACGGTCGGTGTGGCCAACCTGCTCCTGTGCCGGAACGATCTGGATGACGGCACGGTGAAGCGGACCGTCGAACTGCTGGTGAACCATGCCCAGGAGCTCATCCCGCGGTCCAGTCTCGGAGTGCAGTTCCTGAGCCCGGAATCGCTCATCAACACGGCGGGACTCCCGCTGCATCCCGCTGCTGCGGCCGCGTACAGAACATTGCACGGCTAGCCCTGCGGACGGATAGCCTTTCGGCGGCGACGGCAGCACCCTGCTCTCAGCGGGGATCCGCGACAGTGCCCATGAACAGCGGCAGTCCGGTTTCGACGTGAACAACCTGGTAATGGAACGGCCTGTCGAACTCGATGGTCCGGTCCGGCTCCGGCGGCGCGCTCGTGACCATGCCGTTGATCTGGGTCACGGCCGCGGCCACGGTTCCTTTTTCAGCGACGGTGATGTTGGCGGCCTGCGCGGCCTGGGTGATTGCCATCTTGGGCTGGATCGCGTTGAAGTCCTCCGTGGTTGTGAGAGTCTTCCGCATGCCCAGTGACTCGAAGACCTTGCGAAGGTCGAAGGTGCACTTGTGGTCCCACCGCGGCAGCTGGATCCGGACCATTTGCAACCGGGCGGTATCCATGGCTCCGGCGATGTCCGTCAACGTTTCCGCGCTCAGCCCCGTTCCCTTGCCGGCCCTTTCGTCAGGCAAGACCAGCCGCATCACGAAGCCCTCGGCATATGGAAGGTCCACGCCGCGCCAGCCCCGGCCTTCCGCGTACTTCATCTGCAGCAGGTTGTGCATGGCGGGGGCGGTGACCTCCTTGCCCCCGGCCGTGGTGAACAGCAGGTCAGAGGTGTTGTTCGGATCAAACGGAACGTTCCAGGCGGCGGCGAAATACAGCGCGTTGAGGACGCTGAAGGTGTTTCGGCGATCGTACTCCGCAGGAGACTCCTTGATCCGGCCGCCTGTATTCTTGCCCACCCATGCGTCGATGGCGGGCTTGGTGGCCGCCTCATCACTGAAGTCCACCGGATACACGCCTGTGCCGTAGTGCCGGGCCAGCGTGTCCAGGTAGGCGGGGCCGGCGGTGACACCCCTGTCGACAAACAGGCCGTTCGCCGGGTGCATTATGGGCTTTCGCGGCGGGTTCGCTTCGTCCACAGAGCCGGGGTCGCCGTCGAACTTTTCCAGGGACGCAAGCAGTGCGTTCATAGCCTCGTCGCGGTGTTCCACCGGAAGCTGCAGGACCGCGTCCATCTCGGCGGCCGTCCCGCCCGATGCCCCCGCACGCAGCATGGCGAGCGCAATCAGCAGGCTGCCTGGCGATGCCACCACATTGCCGTTTGCACCGTCGCCGCCGTCGGCCAACAGTGCCTCCCCGAGCGTCAGAGCGGAATCCCGCAGGGAATTCAGCTCGGCTGAGTACGTGGCCCGGTCCACGGTGTCGCGGGGAACGCCGTCGGCCTTCAAGAGCCCGGGCTGCGCCGCCGAGCACGCGGTCAGGGCCGCCACGGCCGAAGCCGCCACCAATTTAGCCACTCGAATCCTCTTCATAGCCGTCCTCAGACAGTCAGCGGAAACACAGTCAGCGGAAATTTCGCCTGTCCACAGTCAAGCACCGGGGTCCGACAGTATCGATGCCTGTCCGGTCACGGTTTGTTGTCGTTTCGGTCTCGGTTTCCCTCCCTCACCTTTCGCACGTTTTGACCCAACGCTCCCTTATTTCCCGCGTGATCCGCCGAACGCCGCAGGACGTAGCCGGCCGGCGCCCGCCTTAGTTCCCCGAGTGCGCCTGCAGGAACGTATAGACCTCGGTCTCATCCACACCGGGGAAGGCACCCGGCGGCATGGCGGCGAGCAGGTGGGAGTGCGCCCGCGCGGATGGCCACGCGTTGCCTGCCCATTCCGACGTCAGCGAAGCCGGCGGCCGCTTGCAGCAGTTGGGATCCGGGCAGTTTGATGTTGCCCGCGCCGTCGTTTCCCGTCCGCGGAACCATTTCACGTGCTGGTACGGCACGCCGATGCTCAGCGAGAACTGCCCGTTCGCCGACCGGTCGGTGCGTGCGGTGCACCAGTATGTGCCCGAGGGTGTGTCCGTGTACTGGCTGTAGGCGCTGAACTTATCGGGCACGTCGAACACGGCGCGCGAGGTCCAGGCCTTGCAGGACGGCTGTCCCTCGATGGCACCCGTGTGGTCCTGCGGGAAGTCTACGCCGTCATTCTCGTAGGCCTTGTAGATGATCCCGCTCTGGTGTGTCTTCTGGAAATGCGTGGTGATGCCCAGGTGCTTCGTGGCCAGGTTGGTAAATCGATGGGCGGCCGTCTCGTAGGACACGGCAAAGGCATCGCGGATATCCTCGACCGCGATCTCCTTTGCGGCCTTGGCTTTCTGCAGAAATTCCACGGTGGCCTGTTCCGGCAGCAGGAGGGCCGCGGCGAAATAGTTCGTGGCCACGCGCTGGGCCAGGAAATCGCCGTAGTTCCGGGGCGTTTCATGGCCCAGGACGTAATGGCCGAGTGCCTGCAGCAGCACAGACCTGGGATCGTGGTCCTGCCGTTCGCCCTGCGTCAGGTAAATTTTGCGGTTCTTCAAATCAGTAACCGAACGCGTCGAATGCGGCAGGTCACCCACGTGATGAAGGGTGAATCCGAGGTGCGCCGCGATGTCTGCGATGACGTGCTGGCTCAGAGGTCCGGTGGTGTAACCGACCTCTTTGAGCACCTTCTGCGCCTCGGCCTCGTACTCCGGAAAGTAGTTTCCCCGTTCCCGCATCATGGCGCGCAGTTCACCGTTCGCGCGGCGGGCCTCTTCCGGTGTGGCCACCTGCTCGTTCATCTTGCGTTCGAGCTCCTGCAGCAGTCCGACCTGGGCCTCCAGGACATCCAGCGGCAACCGCGAGCTGATGCGGATTTTCGGCAGGTTCAGGGACTCGTAGAGGGGTCCGCGCTGGTAGCGTTCCAGCTCGATTTCCAAGGCCGCACGGCGGCTGGGCGGTTCGGCTCCGAGCAGCTGGTCAATGCCGACGTTCAGCGCCCCTGCCAGGTGCTGCAGGAGGCCGAGTTTCGGTTCCCGCTTGCCGTTTTCGATGAGGCTCAGCTGGCTCGGTGCGGTCCCGACGGCGGCACCCAGGTCATCGAGTGTCATGCCGGCCTGCTTGCGCAGGTGACGGATCCGGCGGCCCAGTGCGATGACGTCCAGTTCCGCCGTTGGCGGCGACGACGGCGGTTGCGATACTTCCCTGTTCCAGCTTGAAGGCGACATTTCTGAAGAATACGTGAAGAACTGCATTTCTTTCCAGCATTTTGCTCTAGAAAGCATTTGGAAAGTGCAGAAAAGTAAGTGTCACGAAGGAAGCACCCTTCCGGAAGCTGGCCGGAACTGCAAAGGCGCAGGGCCGGTCAGCCCGGAGCCATCACCCGGAATCACCCGGGAGCAAACAAGGAGATCAACGATGACTGCAGCATTTGAGCCCACCCGGCAGCCCGCACCAGCGACGGCAAGCGAGCAGGCTGCCGCACTGGAGCTCGAGTGGGCTGCCAACCCGCGTTGGGAAGGCGTCACCCGCGACTACTCGGCTTCCGACGTTGTCCGCCTCCGCGGCCGCGTCTCCGAAGAGCACACACTGGCCCGCCGCGGCTCCGAGAAGCTCTGGAAGCAGCTCACCGAGGAGCACAAGGAAGGCAAGTACACCAACGCCCTCGGCGCCCTCACCGGCAACCAGGCCGTCCAGCAGGTCAAGGCGGGCCTCCGCGCCATCTACCTTTCGGGCTGGCAGGTCGCCGCCGACGCCAACAACTCCGGCCACACCTACCCGGACCAGTCGCTCTACCCGGCAAACTCCGTTCCCACCGTGGTCCGCCGCATCAACAACGCCCTGCTCCGCGCCGACCAGATCGAATTCTCCGAAGGCATCCAGACCGTCCAGGACTGGCTGGTCCCGATCGTCGCCGACGCCGAGGCCGGCTTCGGCGGACCCCTCAACGCCTACGAGCTGATGAAGTCCATGATCCAGGCCGGCGCCGCAGGCGTGCACTGGGAGGACCAGCTCGCCTCGGAGAAGAAGTGCGGCCACCTCGGCGGCAAGGTGCTCATCCCCACGCAGCAGCACGTCAGGACCCTGAACGCCGCCCGCCTGGCAGCCGACGTCGCCGGCACCCCGTCCGTCATCATCGCCCGCACCGACGCCGAGGCGGCAACCCTGATCACCTCCGACGTCGACGAGCGCGACCAGGAATTCATCCTCCGCGAAGGCGGCCAGCCGGTCCGCACCCCGGAGGGCTTCTACAAGGTCCGCAACGGCATCGAACCCTGCATCGCCCGCGCCAAGGCCTACGCCCCGTACTCCGACCTCATCTGGATGGAAACCGGCACCCCGGACCTTGAGCTCGCCCGCAAGTTCGCCGAGGCCGTCAAGGCCGACTTTCCGGACCAGATGCTCTCCTACAACTGCTCCCCGTCGTTCAACTGGCGCAAGCACCTCGACGACGCCACGATCGCGAAGTTCCAGCGCGAACTCGGCGCCATGGGCTTCACGTTCCAGTTCATCACCCTGGCCGGCTTCCACGCCCTGAACTACTCGATGTTCGACCTCGCCCACGGCTACGCCCGCGAAGGCATGAGCGCCTACGTCGAGCTGCAGGAGAAGGAATTCGCCTCCGAGTCCCGCGGCTACACCGCAACCAAGCACCAGCGCGAAGTCGGCACCGGCTACTTCGACGACATCGCAACCGCGCTCAACCCGAACGCATCCACCCTGGCCCTGGTGGGATCCACCGAAGAAGGCCAGTTCCACTAAAACTTACCGTTCGACGGCGGTCGTCGCCGCCGGCCTTCGGACCGGCATCGCTCGGCGTGCTATTCCCCATGGCCGGCTTCTTACCTCGCTGAGCGAGGACGAAGCCGGTCACAGGGCCCCTTTTACGCACGCTGCCGCGATACCGGCTCCTTCGGCTTCGTGCCCGAATCACCGAAGTGCCGCCAAACGCCGTCGAACTTCCCTTTTTCGTCTTTAAGGAGACAGAAATGAACAGCTTCACTGACAACTTCACGATTAATGGCATTACCTTGACTGCGCAGCCTATTTGCCGGCAAGGCGAGGTGCTTACTCCGGAGGCGCTGGCCTTCATCGCCAGCCTGCACAAGGCCACGGCCGGGCGGCGCGAGGAACTGCTGCGGGCGCGCAGGGCACGGCGCGATCAAATCGCCGGCGGCCAGGACCCACGGTTCCTCCGGGAGACCGAGTCCGTCCGCAACGATCCGAGCTGGCGTGTCGCTCCCCCGGCCCCCGGCCTGGAGGACCGCCGCGTGGAGATCACCGGACCGGTGGATAAGAAGATGACCATCAACGCGCTGAACTCGGGCGCCAAGGTGTGGCTGGCGGACATGGAGGACTCCTCCACGCCGTCCTGGCGCAACGTCATCCAGGGCCAGCTGAACCTCACGGATGCGCTGGAACGCCGGATCGACTTCACCTCCCCAGAGGGCAAGGAGTACAGGCTCCGCGCCGCGGAGGAACTGCCCACCATTGTGGTCCGGCCGCGCGGCTGGCACCTGCCCGAGAAGCACATGCTCATCGACGGCGCCCCGGTGGCCGGAGGCATCGTGGATTTCGGCCTGTACTTTTTCCACAACGCACGCCGTCTGCTGGCCCAGGGCAAGGGGCCGTACTTCTACCTGCCGAAGATCGAAAACCACCTCGAAGCCCGGCTGTGGAACGACATCTTCATCCTGGCCCAGGACCTGCTCGGCATCCCGCAGGGCACCATCCGCGCCACCGTGCTGATTGAGACCATCACCGCGGCCTTTGAGATGGAGGAGATCCTCTATGAACTGCGGGGCCACGCCGCCGGCCTCAATGCCGGCCGCTGGGACTACATCTTCTCCCTGATCAAGAACTTCCGCACCCGCGGCCCCCGGTTCGTCCTGCCGGACCGCGGGCAGGTGACCATGACCCAGCCGTTCATGCGTGCCTACACCGAGCAGCTGGTGCGTGCCTGCCACAAGCGGGGAGCCATGGCTATTGGGGGCATGGCTGCCGCTGTTCCGAACCGCAAGGACGAGGCCGCCAATGCCAACGCCTTCGAAAAGGTCCGCGCGGACAAGACCCGCGAGGCCGCCGACGGCTTTGACGGCTCATGGGTAGCCCACCCCGACTTGGTTCCCGTCTGCCGCGAGGTGTTCGACGGCGTCCTCGGCGACCGCCCCAACCAGCTGGACCGCCTGCGGGAGGACGTCATCCCGGACGACCGTGCCCTGATCAACGTCGCCGCCACCCATGGCACCATTACCGAGCAGGGCATCCGGAACAACATTGAAGTAGGCATCCGCTACATCGAGTCCTGGCTGCGCGGCAACGGCGCCGTGGCCATCCACAACCTGATGGAGGACGCCGCCACCGCGGAGATCTCCCGCTCACAGCTGTGGCAGTGGATCTACTCGCGGGCCATCACGGACCATGGCGAGATCATCACCAAGGAGTGGGTCGAGGACATGCTGGACGAGGAGTTCGCCCGGCTGGAACGCTTTGACGGCGACCGCTTCGCCGACGCCCGCGACATCTTCGAGGAAGTCACGCTCAGCGACACGTTTCCCAGCTTCCTGACGGTTCCGGCCTATGCCAGGTACCTGCACGAGGCCCGCCAAAATGCGGACGCCACGGCCGAAGCCATCGAGGACGAGCTCGTGGCCGCCTAGAAAAGACCGGCCCAGATTTCCGCCCGCCGGGCTGCCACGCCTTCGCAACAGCACCCCCGAAATCCGGGGAGGCAGCCCGGCAGCGGAGCCATCTTTATATCGCGAACCGGACACTTGAGGCCCTTCAGAAGGGGCTCAGGTGTCAGACTGCGCGGACCGACGTAAGCTCGTAGACCAGGGCGGAGCTCATCGCCGGCCCGCGGCAGGTCAACCGGCACGGCGGGGCGCGGCGGGCCTCCAGTTCGACGTCGACACGCGCCGGGTGAGGCGGGAGACCGGTAATGCGGATCCGCCAGTGGTCGCCATCGCGGACGGTCTCCGTGACCAGATAGTCATGCCGGCCGGCAGGGCCAAAACGTCTAAGCGTGGCCGCGACAGCGGCCTGCTGCGGCGGGAAGAGATCCGTGTATCCGCGCAGATACTCCCCGTGGATGCGGCCGGCAAGATGCTCGTCGATCGTGGCGACGGACGACTCGGCATCCAGACGGCCGTAGTAGACGCCGTCGGGCGCTACAACGACGTTGCCTGCGAACCTGTCACCGCCAATATGCGTGCATTCCCACACCAGCTCCGGCCAGCGCTCACTCAGTGCACGTCCCACGGGCCGTCCCCACACCGCACAGCATTGGTCATGTTGACTGTGGGTGCAGACCAGGATGACGGGCGGATGGCCGAGCCTTCCTGGAATGCTGAGTGCCGTGGCAATCTCCGCCAGATCCTCATCCTTGCTCCACGTTCCCCATTGCTGACGATAGGCGCCGGAGTTCTCATGTCGCAGTACTGCCCAATGGCTCTGACCCTCACGGCGGCGGGGGCCGGGCCGCCTCACCAGCAGCACCCGCGCCTGCGCCGCCTTTGCGGCGGCGAGCACGATTGCTTTGGTCTCAGGCTCGAGATCAAGCCCCTCGAACCCGTTGAGCGGCCACCCGCCCCGGTACTCGATGAGGACCCAGACGACCCCGTGCGAGGCCGTGCCGGCAATCGGGTCGTCGCGCTTCCGGGCGCCTTCAGAGCAGAAGAAGCGTTCCGTGGCAGCCACTGCGGCGGAGTCACTGTTCACGGAGTCACTGTTCAGCGAAGTCATTTTCAACGACGTCACTGTTCAACGGGAACGAGGACCCCTGCACGCAGCAGTTTTTCGACGAGTCCGACGCCGAGATCGTTCGCGCTGTGAACCTCCCCGTCGAGCAGGCGCGTCACAGATGGCAGATCGGGCTCTGCGAAGTCGAACCAGCCCACGCGCGTGGTCAGGCGTGAGCCCTCCAGCCGTGCTTCCAGTGCTCCACGGAGCCGCACCTCGGACTCGGGGCTGAGGCCCTCGACGGCGGCGAGCTGGGCCAGCGGTCCCAGCGGCGCCGGGCGTCCCTGACCTCGCCGGGTGCTGTGGAACAGAGAAGTGACATCAGCCTCCGCGACGGCAGCGGCGAGACGCTCACGGACGGTGTCGATCTCCGCACCCGGTCCGTCGACGCCCAATGGCAGGGTACGGCGCATCTCGGGATCGTCGCACAGCACTGCAAGCGCGGCCTGCGCGAGCTGTTCGGCCAACGCGTAGCGGGTCCAGCTGTGGATTCCGAGCGTGAGGTGGATGGAGACCTCGCCCTGCGCCTGGGCGGCATGCAACCAGCCGCGCGGCAGGTAGAGGGCATCCCCGGGCTCGAGCACGGTATCGATGTAGGCCTCGCCTTTCGCAGCCTCGGCGACAGCGGAACGGCGATCGGTCCAGGGTTGATTACGCAGTGGGTCCGGGTGGACCGGCTCGTGGATGATCCAACGCTTGGTCCCCGCGATCTGCAGGACGAAGACGTCGTGGACGTCGTAGTGATCGTCGAACCCACGGTTCTGAGGCGGGGTGATGTAGGCATTGGCCTGTACCGGATGTCCGAGTTCCGTGCTCAGCTTGGTGCTGAAGTCAGAGACTGGCTCCCATGTGCGGTGCAGAGCCTGCAGGACGAGCGTGGCACCGTCGGCGAACTTCCGCCAAAGCGCGGTGTCGTCCAACTGGTCAGAGATGGTGGCGCCGACGCCGGCGGGAGAGGTGAATGACGAGTCGGGAAATGTGGAGCCGCCCTTGGCGACGCGGAGGAAGGGCGTGCGCAGTCCACGGCGCGAGATCAGTTCGTCGACGGCCTCAGCAGAGAACAGATCGGAGAAGTCGCCGGCGCTACGGGTAAGCAGCGCTGTGCGCCCCCAGATGTCGCCGGCAAACCTCTCGCGGCCGACGTCAATCAGGCGTGTCTCCAGGACCCCGCCGCCTTCCACGGCGCCGGGGTCCTGAAGATCAGTGCGGGTGGTGCTCAAAATTCAGATGCCCCGTTCTGCGGCTCCCCCATCGGCACCGCCGTCGGCTCCGCTGTCAGCGCCTCCATCGGCACCGCTGTCAGCGCCTCCATCGGCACCGCCGTCAGCACCGCTGTCAGCGCCTCCATCGGCACCGCTGTCTGCACCGCCGTCGGCGCCGCTGTCTGCACCGCCGTCGGCGCCGCTGTCAGCTCCCCCGTCGGCGCCCCCGTCACGGGCGCCCGGGACGCCGGCAGCGCCACCGTCCGCCGGGCCTTCCTGCTGGCTCGGATCCTGCTCTGGACTGGTCATACTTCCTCCCGAGAATCGAATGGCTGGGATCACCCCCGTTACCGGCGGCTGATCCCACCGGGCGATCCTTCATCGACACCGCCCGTGATCACCCTATCGATATGGGTCAGCCGTGGGAACAGCCTGTTCCCCTAGACCTCGCCGGTGAGAGGGAACTGCTCAGGTGCGGGGCCTTGAGTGTCCGTTCGCGCTTGGTGTTTAGGGGGCGGACGACGGCGGGTGGCGGCTTTAACGCTGTTTCGGCACCTTGCGCACGGACAGCGTCGTGCCCAGGATGAACGCCAGCACCGATGCCAGGATCACCAGCAGCGGCACCGTCCAGCCTCCGGTGACGCTGTTGACGTAGCCCACGAACGTCGGCGCTGCGGCGGCGACGCCGTAGCCCACGCCCTGGACCACCGCCGACATCCGGCCAGCCGAAGTCTGGTCGCGGGCCAGCTTGATGATGGCCGTGAAGATCACCGTGATGCCGCCGCCCTGGGCCACGCCGCCGATTGACGACCAGAGCCACCACAGCTGCGGCGCCAGCAGCAGCCCGAGGGGAACGGTGAGCCACATGGCTCCCAAGGTAAGGGCGACCGCCGTCGTACTCATGAACCGCGCCGCCAGCGGAACCCCCAGTCCGCCCAGAATTGCAAGGATCTGGAAGAGGGAGGACCCGGCGCCGGCGGCGGCCGGTGCCATGCCGAGTTCGTCGGACAGCAGCGTGGGCAGCCAGGCCGTCACTCCGTAATAGGAGATGGCTTGACCGGCGAAACCGGCGGTCAGCCCCACCGTTGTCCACGGCGAGGCCAGCTGGCCGCTGGCGGGCGGGCCTCCGGAACCATCGTCGGCTGCGGGGATGTATGCCCCGCGTCCGGCTGCGGGAACCCAGAAGGCGATTGCGGCGACGGCGAACAGAGCACTCGCGGCAAGCGCCGGCCGCCACCCGGCGGCTTCAGCCAGGGGCGCCGTCACCACGGACGTGATGAACGAACCGATGTTCAGGGCGGCGGTGTAGATCCCCAGCGCAGTCCCCTGCCGGCGGGAGGAAAAATCCCGTCGGATGATCAGTGGCACCGCGATGTTCCCGACCGTGATGGCCACGCCAAGAATCACGGTCCCGAGCATCACCGTTGCCCCGCCGCCCACGGAGCGCACGACGACGCCCGCCAGAACCCCCAGGAGGGTCAGGGTGATGGCCAGTTCCGCACCCAGCCGACGCGCCGCCAGCGAGGCAAGCGGCGACGCGAGAGAGAAGCACAGCACCGGGATGCCTGTGAGCAGACCCAGCTCCACCGGTGAGAACCCGAGGTCCAGCTGCATCGGCGCCACCACAGGTGCCACAGCCACGAAGGGTCCCCGCATGTTGAGGGCTATCAGGCCTATGCAGGCGAGGAGAATCCAGCTGGCCGGAATTCTGGAGCCGGCACGGTCCCTCATGGAACGGCGGGGTTGGCGGGCGGGAGCACGGCAGACGCTTTCATCAGTTCATTGCTATCACGTGCGTCCCGCCCGCCGGAGCCAGCCCCTACAGGTACCAGTCCCGCTGGGCGTTGCCCACGCCGGGGGCTTCCCGGAACTGGGCGGGCTGCGCCACCCAGGCGACGCCGTTGGCGATCACTTGCTGGATCTGAGGCTGATGGTAGACGGGGTACTCCTGGTCGCCCGGACTGAAGTAGAAGATCCGGCCCTTGCCGCGGGAGAAAGTGACCCCGGACCGGAAGACCTCGCCGCCTTCGAAGGAACTGATGAAAATCAGGTCATCGGGCTCCGGAATGTCGAAGAGCTCGCCGTACATCTCCTGCTTCGGGATGACGATGGGGCTTTCCACGCCGGCGGCAATTGGATGCGAAGGTTTGACTGTCCACACGAGTTCGCGTTCGCCGTCGTTGCGCCACTTGAGGGAACAGGTGGTTCCCAGGAGCTTGGTGAAGATCCTGGCGAAGTGGCCGGAGTGGAGGACGATGAGCCCCATGCCGCCCAGGACGTGGCGCTGCACGCGTTCGACGACCTCGTCGCTGACCTCGCCGTGGGCCACATGCCCCCACCACAGCAGGACGTCGGTCGCGGCCAGGGTTTCCTCCGAAAGACCGTGCTCCGGGTCGGCCAGGGTGGCCGTGCTGATGCTGGAATCCGCGTAAAAGCCTTTCAGGCCGTCCGCGATCGCGCCATGGATGCCGTTGGGGTACATCTCTGCCATGGTTTCCGGCTCGTTATGGGCCTCGTGGACACCTTCGTTCCACACCAGGATGTTGAGTTTGTCGGTCATGTCAGAGCCTCACTTCGCGCTGTTCGAGGGCGGACTTGTAGCAGGCGTCGAGCACCAGGGCGCGGGTCAACGCCAGTGAGCCATCGTGGGCGCCCCACACGGACTCGCCTCCCCGGACGGCTTCCACGAAATCTTCCACCACGGCCTGGTGTGCCCGGCCGGGTTCCGCCACCACCGTGTAGTCAGCGTTTTCGCCGTCCTTCTCCTTGAAGATGCGAAGGTCTGCGACCGGAGCGTCGGAGGCGCCGACGGCGCGCAGGTCCGCGCCGCCGTCGGTACCGTAGACGGTGAAGTCCATCAGGTCTGCTTCGTCCCGGTAAGCCGCCCAGCCGGCCTCGAGGATCAGCGTCCCTCCGCCTTCAAGCCGGATAAAGGCAGAGGCAAAGTCTTCCACCTCAAACTTGTGGGCCGACTGCATCGCGGTGTACCGGGCGTTCCCGCCCAGGCCCCGGGGGCCAAGCTCCGAATGCGTGGACGCCGACACGGAGAGGACCTTCGGTTCACCCAGCAGGTGCAGCGCGTAGTCCAGAACGTGGACGCCGATGTCAGCCAGCGGCCCGCCGCCGGCGAGCGCGGGATTGGTGAACCAGCTGCCCAGCATGGGGATGCCCTGCCGGCGGAGCCAGGAGGCCTTGGCGTAGTACGGGCGGCCGAGCTCGCCGTCGTCCATGATGCTCTTCAGCTTCTGGATGTCGCCGCGGCGGCGGTGGTTGAAGGCGACATCCAGGACGCGGCCGGCCCCGCGGGCTGCCTCGACCATCTTCCGGCCCTCTTCGCCGTTGCGTGCCAGGGGCTTTTCGCTCAGCACGTGCAGCCCCCGCTCAAGCGCGGCGATCGCAATCGGGGCGTGCAGGAACGTCGGCACGGCGACGCTGACGGCGTCGAGCCCTTCGAGTTCGATCAGGTCCTCCCAGCGGGAAAACGTGTGAGGGATGCCGTACTCGGCCTTGATACCGGCCAGCAGGTCCGCCTCCATGGCCGCGACGGCGACGAGCTCCACACCGTCGATGTTCTTGAAGGCCTTGATGTGCTGTTGACCGGCCCATCCGATACCGACGACCCCAACTTTCAGGGGTGCCGTTCCCGGCAGGGACGATGGCTCATGGTTGCTCACGGATGAATCCTCTGTTTCTCGTCGATGTGAAAACGCTAGGCGGTGTGAAGGGCGGCATTCCTGATGGCGGATTCCACCGCCTCGGGCGAAAGTACGTGCTCAATGACCATCCGGCTCGCTCCCCAGATGGCAGCATCAACCGGCGCTTTGGACTGCTCGATGCGCAGCTTGGATGTGGCAAGCGGCTGTGAGCGGCGGTAGACGGTCTCCCGGATGCCTGCCAGGAGCTGGTCACCGGCCCGCGAGAGGCTGCCGCCAACCACGATTACGGAGGGGTTGAGGAGATTGACGCAGATGGCAAGCACCTCCCCCATGTCCCTTCCCGCCTGCCGGAGCGCGAGAATGGCCTGCACATCCCCTTGTGCTGCCAGGTCCACCACGGCAGTCCCGGAGTCCGCATTGATGCCCTGGGCCCTCAGTTTTGCTGCCAGCGCGGGGCCGGACGCCAACGCCTCGAGGCAGCCGTGGTTGCCGCAGCGGCATTGGACGTCCCCGCCGCTGGGAACGCGGACGTGTCCAAGGTCCCCCGAGGCGCCGTCTGCTCCCCGCTGCAGCTGACCGCTGCTGATGATGCCTGCCCCAATGCCGGTGGCAGCCTTCACAAAAAGCAGATTCCGGTGGTCCTGCCAGTAGGCATGCCGCTCGCCCACAGCCATGATGTTGACGTCGTTATCCACCAGTACGTCGGTTCCCAGCTCGGCGCCGACATAGCCGGCAACGTCGAACCCGTCCCAGCCCGGCATGATGGGAGGCTTGACCGGCCGGCCGGTATCGTGCTCCACGGGCCCCGGCAGGCCGATTCCCACACCGGCCACGTCTCCTTCCCCACGGCCGATACTTCGCAGCAACGTCCTGCAGTTCTCGATGACCCAGTCGAGGACGGCTTCCGGCCCCTGCGAAATGCCCAAGTCCCCGGAGTGGCGGGCCAGAATGTCCCCGTTCAGGTCCGTGACGGCAACGGAAGCATGCGTAGCGCCGACGTCGGCCGCGAACACAACCTTCATGCCCGCGTTGAAGACAAACCGCGACGGCGGCCGGCCGCCCGAGGAGGCTGCCTCGCCTGCGGGACCCACGAAACCCAGGGCTGACAGGGCGTCAATCCTGGCCGCCACTGTTGTC
Organism: Arthrobacter sp. NPDC093139; assembly: GCF_044754165.1. Taxonomy (NCBI): domain Bacteria; kingdom Bacillati; phylum Actinomycetota; class Actinomycetes; order Micrococcales; family Micrococcaceae; genus Arthrobacter; species Arthrobacter sp. NPDC093139. The sequence continues at coordinate 46,329 of NZ_JBIVOO010000008.1, read as the reverse complement.
CGCGCGAGGCCGGTGACCGCTGTCAGTTCGGCCCGGGTCCGTGCCTTGCCGTCACGGAGCATCTGAAAGAGGTCGCCCGCACGGGCCAGGAGCCCGGTGTCCTCCGACGGCCGCTCGAGGGCGGGGGATGTCTGCATGATTTAAGGAATAGCACACAACGGCGGACTTATGTCAGTAGTTCTCCAAACTTTTGATTGACTTGCGGTAAAAGTAGCCGTAGCTTCGTAATTGACTCCCGGGCACGTTTCCCGTCGCTGATGCCGGCACGGCCGGCAACGAAGTTAGGAAAGCCATGACCTACTCGCTCCAGCTCTATACCCTCCGCGAACCGCTCGAGGAGGACCTTGCCGGCACCATCCAAAAAGTGGCCGAGATCGGTTTCGCCCAGGTGGAGCCCTACAACTTCGTGGCGACAGCCAAGGAGCTCGGGGAAGCGCTGAGGGCTAACCGCCTGACGGCCCCGTCCGGTCACGCTCCCCTGCTCAGCGAGGACCAGGATCAGATTTTTGCCGCGGCCCGGGACCTGGGCATGGAAACAGTCATCGAGCCCTACATACAGGCCGAGCACTGGCAGTCTGCCGAGGACATCCGGGCCACCGCGGAGAAGCTCAATGCTGCCGCGAGGAAGGCTGCCGACTACGGCATCCGGGTGGGCTACCACAACCACCAGTGGGAGCTGGAGTCCACCATCGACGGCCAGACCGCCCTGGAGTACTTCGCCGGGCTGCTGGACCCTCAGGTAGTCCTGGAGGTCGACACCTACTGGGTTGCTGTTGGCGGCAAGGATCCTGTCGAAATTCTCACCCGGCTGGGCGACAGGGTGCGGCTCATCCACATCAAGGACGGCCCGCTCACCACAGATACCAAGGCGCAACTGCCGGCAGGCAAGGGCAAGGTGGCAGTGCTGGATGTCATCGCCGCCGCAAAATCCCTGGAAGTCGGGGTGGTCGAGTTTGACGACTACTCCGGAGACATTTTTGACGGGATCGCCCAGAGCCTGTCCTTTCTGCAGAAGGCGGCAACCGGGCAGGTACGTTCATGACCGAGACGCCGGCGGGCGGCAGCGGTCCGGTGGGCGTCGCCGTCATCGGCGCAGGCAACATCAGCAAGCAGTACCTGGACAACCTGACGGCGTTCCCTGACCTGAACGTCCTCGTCATCGCCGACCTTTCCGAGGACGCGGCCGCGGCGCGGGCCAGGGAATACGGCATACCCGCCTCAGGCGGGGTGGACGCGGCACTGAACAATCCCGACGTCGAAATCATCGTCAACCTGACCATCCCGGCCGCCCACGTGGAAGTGGCCACCGCCGCCGTCACCGCCGGCAAGCACGTCTGGACGGAGAAGCCCTTTTCGCTGGACCGCGATTCCGGACTGGGACTCCTGAAAGCAGCAGACGCCGCCGGACGCAGGCTCGGCTGCGCCCCGGACACGTTCCTCGGTGCAGGCCTCCAAACCGCCCGCCGCCTGATCGAACGCGGCGACATCGGCACGCCGTTGACCGCGATGACCACGTTCCAGACGCCGGGGCCCGAATCATGGCATCCAAATCCGGCGTTCCTGTTCCAATACGGCGCCGGCCCGCTGTTCGACATGGGGCCGTACTACCTCACCGCCCTGGTTCAGACGTTCGGTCCGGTCAGCAGAGTCGCGGCCATGGGCTCGAAGTCCAGGGAGGTCCGCGTGATCGGTTCCGGCCCGAGGCTGGGCGAGGAATTTGAAGTCGAGGTCCCCACCCACGTCAGCGCGATGGCACAGTTCGAAGGCGGCCAGTCCTCACACAGCGTCTTCAGCTTCGAGTCGCCCCGCGAGCGGGTGGGTTTCGTGGAGATTACGGGGACCGAAGCCACGATCGCCCTCCCGGATCCGAACTATTTTGACGGCCACCTGAGGCTCTGGCGGGCCGGCGACGAGGACTGGACCGTCATCCCCGCCACGGGTCCCTCCAACGGCCGCGGGATGGGCGTCCTGGACATGGCCCGCGCCATCCGCTCGGACCGCCCGCACCGCGCCACCGGACAGCTCGCCTACCACGTGCTGGACACCATGGTCGCCATCTCCGAGTCCGTGGACTCCGGAACGTTCATCAACGTCGAAAGCTCCGCGCCGGCCTCCCCTGCACTCCCTGAGGACTGGGACCCCACTGCCTCCACACTTTAGGCCCTCCACACTTTAGGAACAGCGCAATGACGACCCAAGAAACCCGCCGTAGTGCCCGCCCGGATGCCCGCCGTGGTACCCGCCCTTTGGGGGTGGCCATGATCGGTTACGCGTTCATGGGCAAGGCCCATTCGAACGCCTGGCGGAACGTGGCCAGCTACTTCGATGTCCCGTCTTTCGAGCGGACAGTGCTCGTGGGACGGGACAAGGTGCAGGTCGCCGACGCCGCCGCCACGTATGGGTGGGCCGAGTCCGCCACCGACTGGCGAGCCGTCGTGGACCGCGACGACATCGACATTGTGGACATCTGCGCCCCGGGGTGGATGCACGCGGAGATCGCACTCGCTGCCCTCGAGGCCGGGAAACACGTGTTGGTGGAGAAGCCGCTGGCCAACACCATGGCCGAGGCCGAAGCCATGACCCGCGCGGCGCAGGCGGCGCGAACACGCGGGGTGCAGTCGATGATCGGCTTCAACTACCGCCGCGTCCCTGCGCTTGCCCTGGCCAAGGAACTCATCGCCGAAGGCCGGCTCGGCACCGTCCGCCATATCCGGGCCTCCTATCTGCAGGACTGGCTCACTGATGCGCAGGCTCCGATGACCTGGAGGCTGCGCAAGGACGCGGCCGGCTCCGGCGCTTTGGGCGACATCGCTTCCCACGCCATCGACCAGGTCATGTTCCTCCTCGGTGAAGGCGTCACCGAGGTCTCGGGGCGGCTGCACACCTTCGTTTCCAGCCGGCCGGGTGAGCACGGCCCGGAGGACGTCACGGTCGACGACGCCGCCTGGGCGACGCTGTCACTCACCGGCGGGGCCATCGCCTCGGTCGAGGTCTCGAGGATGGCCACCGGGCAAAAGAACTCACTGAAGCTGGAAATCTATGGCGACAAAGGCGCCCTCCTCTTCGACCTTGAGAACCTGAACGAACTGGGCTTCCTGGACGCGACGGCCCCGGCCCGGGAACAGGGCTTCCGCCGCATCCTCGTGAATGAACCCGACCACCCCTATATGGGCGCCTGGTGGCCGCAAGGCCACATCATCGGGTGGGAACACACATTCACCCACCAGATCCGTGATTTCCTCACCGCTATTGACGGCGGCAGCGCCCCCTCGCCGTCCTTCGAGGAGGGACTGGCCGTCCAGCGCGTTCTGGCAGCCGTCGAGGAGTCCGCCAGCGCAAAGTCCTCCACCGTCCAGCTCACCGCCCCGGTGAGCGATTCCCCCGCCGAAGGAGCCTGACATGCCCCGCCCGTACACCCTGTTCACCGGCCAGTGGGCCGACCTGCCCTTCGAGGAAGTCGCCCGGCTCGCGTCCGGCTGGGGCTACGACGGCCTCGAGATCGCCGTGTCCGGGGACCATCTGGACGCCTGGCGCTGGGACGAACCCGGCTACGTCGAGTCCAAACTCGCCGTGCTGGAAAAGCACAACCTCAAAGTCTGGGCCATCTCGAACCACCTCAAGGGCCAGGCCGTCTGCGATGACCCCATCGACTTCCGCCACGAAGCCATCGTCGGCGCCAAAGTCTGGGGTGACGGGAACCCCGAAGGCGTCCGCCAGCGCGCCGCCGAGGAAATGAAACACACCGCACGGCTCGCCAAGGCCCTGGGCGTGGACACCGTCGTCGGCTTCACCGGCTCCTCCATCTGGCAGTACGTCGCGATGTTCCCGCCCGTGCCGGAAAAGGTCATCGACGCCGGCTACCAGGACTTCGCGGACCGCTGGAACCCCATCCTGGACGTCTTTGACGAATGCGGGGTCCGCTTCGCCCACGAAGTCCACCCGAGTGAGATCGCCTACGACTACTGGACCACTGTCCGGACCCTGGAAGCGATCGGACACCGCGAGGCGTTTGGCCTGAACTGGGACCCCTCCCACATGATGTGGCAGGGCATCGACCCCGTCTCCTTCATCTGGGACTTCAAGGGCCGGATCTACCACGTGGACTGCAAGGACACCAAGCTGCGCATGACGGGCCGGAACACCGTCATGGGCTCGCACCTGCCCTGGGGCGACCCCCGCCGCGGCTGGGACTTCGTCTCCGCAGGACGCGGCGATGTCCCCTGGGAATCCTCTTTCCGCGCCCTCACCGCCATCGGCTACACCGGCCCCGTCAGCATCGAATGGGAAGACGCCGGCATGGACCGCCTCCACGGCGCCCCCGAAGCCCTCGCCGCGCTCAAGAAGTTCGACTTCCCGGCCTCGCAGGCCAGCTTCGACGCCGCCTTCAAGCAGTAGCATCGGGACCCATGACACACACCATCCGTAAGGCAACAGCGGACGACGCCGGGCGGCTGGCTGAGCTGGCGGCCGTCACCTTTCCGCTGGCCTGCCCGCCGGGCTCCTCCCCCGAGGACATAGCGGCCCACCTCGCCGACACACTCAGCGAGCGCCACTTCCGCACGTATCTCGCCGACCCCGGTGTGACGATACTGGTCATCGATGCCGGCGGCGGCGGTCTCCGCGGCTACAGCCTGCTCGTGAACCGGCCGGCCCTGGATCCTGACGTGGCCTCTGCGCTCACCGCCCTGCCCTCGGCGGAGCTCAGCAAATGCTATGTCCATCCTGACCATCACGGCCTCGGCGCCGCGGCTGACCTGATGCAGGCCACCATCGGGCACGCCGCAGCCGCCGGGGCAACGGGACTGTGGCTCGGCGTCAACAGCCAGAACACCAAGGCCATCCGGTTCTACGAAAAGTCGGGCTTCCGGAAGGTGGGGACCAAGTCCTTCCGGCTGGGAAGCGCTGTGGAACACGACTTCGTGATGGAGCGGAGGCTGGGCGGCTAACTCACGAGGTCTTTATAGAGTGGCAGGCGGGGGTCGTTCCGGAGCGTCAGTCCCGGCGGCAAGCCCTCCACGCTGCCTTCCCTTCCTTTGGCCCGGATGGTGATCCTGGAACTGCCCAGGAGAACGTTATCGGCGGTGATGTCGCCCATCCTGTCCGGAAGGATCGGTGCCAGGTGGACCTCGTTCCGGGTGAAGTCCGGGTCGAAGCGCAGAAGAATGCGGGCCAGCTGAACCGGAGCCGCCGCCGCCCACGCCTGCGGGGAGCACGCCGTCGGATACGGCACCGGCTCCGGGAAGTCGCTCCGGTCAAACCCGCAGAACAATTCCGGCAACTGTCCGCCAAAGTGGGCCGCCGCCGCGAAGAGCCCGCTCGCGACCCTGCTGGCCTCGTCCACAAAGCCGTACCGCATCAGCCCGGTGGCGACGAGCGCGGTGTCGTGCGGCCAAACCGAACCGTTGTGGTAGCTGACCGGGTTGTACGCGCCCATGTCCGAGGCCAGTGTCCTGATTCCCCAGCCCGTGAACATCTCCGGTGACATGAGGCGCTCCGCGACCAGCGGCGCCTTATCCTCGTCGACGAGTCCAACCCAGAGGCAGTGGCCCATGTTTGACGCGCACGAGTCAACTTGCTGCTTGTCCTTGTCCAGGGCGATGGCGTAGTACCCCTTGTCCGGCATCCAGAACCGTTCGTTGAAGGACGTCCTTAAGCGGGCAGCACGCGCGGCCCAGTGGCGCTCCTTGGATTTGTCACCCTCCCAGCGGGCAAGCAGCGACCGCGCCACGTAGGCGGCATACACGTAGCCTTGGACCTCGCACAGCGCTATCGGCGGCTCGGCCATCCTGCCGTCGGCGAAATTTATCCCGTCCCACGAGTCCTTCCACCCCTGGTTTAAGAGTCCGTGGGGGTTGGGCCTCTGGTACTCCACAAAGCCGTCCCCGTCGCGGTCCCCGAAATGCTCAATCCATTCCATGGCACGATCCGCATGCGGCAACAGCGATCCAATGATGTCCTCGCCGAGTCCCCAGCGGCTGAGCTCCCCCAGGAGGGAGACGAACAGGGGGGTCGCGTCGGCCGTGCCGTAATACGCTGTGCCACCGAGGGCAAGGCCGGCACTGATGCCAAACCTCACCTCGTGGGGGATCCGCCCCGGCTCTTCCTCAGAGTCCGGATCCACCTTTTGGCCCTGGATCCCGGCGAGGGTCTGCAGCGTGCCGGCAGCCAGGTTCGGGTCGACCAACAGTGCCATGTACGCGGACAGCAGCGAATCCCGACCGAAGAGTGCCATGAACCACGGGGCGCCTGCGGCGACAGCAGCCCGGTCAGGGTGTGCATCATCGAAGATGCGCAGGGAGCCCAGGTCGTTCTGGCTGCGGTTCAGAACATTCTGAACGTTCCGGTCCAGGACGGTCACCCGCGGTACGTGCTCCCCCCAAGCCAGATGCCTCTTAACGCCCATCCTGTGGTGCGGAGGCGAAGCCTCGGAAAAGGGCTCATCCGGCCCCACTCCGTTGATCAGTGGAACCACGATGACGGCGGTGGACCATTGTCCCCTGGGCGGAATTTCCACCCGGAAAGCCAATGCATCCTCGCGTACCAGCGCCCCTGCTGCCCGGATGGCCGCACCCCGCCGCTGGCCGTTGCGCTCAGCTTCGATATGGAGCTCCGCACCCTGAACCGACCTGAGGACAACGGCACCGGTTGCCGCCCTGCCACCCTTGACATCGAAGAGGTCCGCCATGTCGGCCTCGATGCTGAGCTCGATGTCACAGTCCGCCGGCTCGGACGAGTAATTGACGATGGTGATGTCGTCCCTCAGCCCGGGACCTATATGCCGCTGGTGCCGGACCACCAGCGGGCTGTCGAATCTGCCGTCAGCGGAGCGCGCCCTGCCAACGAAGGTGGCTTGGAAGGGGGCAGGCGTCTGGGTGCCCAGCGGTTCACGGAGGGATCCATTGACCCGGAGCATCCAGCGGGAAACCACCCGTGTGTCCTGGTAGAAGACCCCTTGTGGTCCGCCGGGAATGATGTCCCCGTTGTGGGAGGAGATGCAGAACGAGGACCCTTCGACCACGGTGACCGAGCCGGCTTCGGATGGACCCGCTTCGGTACCGGCATTCCACGCATTCATGGGCTGATCCCTTCCCTTGCCAGGCGCCGCGGCTGGGGTCAGGAACCGGGCGCCAGCGAATCGTGTATCTGATTCTCACGCACCATGGCCGGATCGGAAACCCCGGAAGGCAGCTTCTGCTCCAATAGCTGGGTGTACAGATCCAGGTGGTCCGCGACCATCCGTTCCGAGCTGAACCGTTGCTCGACGGAGGCGCGGCACGCTGCCCTGCTGAGCTCGCCGGCCCGGAGCAACAGCGCCGGCAGTTCGTCCAGGGAAGCCAGGTAGCCGGTGGATCCGTGGTCCACCACTTCCGGCGCGGCGCCAATGGGCGTGCCGATCACGGGCGTCCCTGTGGCCAGGGCCTCGATCATCACCAGCCCGAAAGGCTCGGACCACTGGATGGGGTTCAGGAAGGCGCAGGCTTCGCCCATCAGCGCGTACTTTTCGGTATTCCCAAGCTCGCCGATGAACTCCACGGTGGGCCCCAAAAGAGGTTCAACGACCTCCCTGAAGTAGCGCAGCTCCTCGGGTTCGCGGATCTTTGCCGCGAGGCGCAGCGGGATTCCGGCCTTCCGGGCGACGGCGATGGCTTGGGCCGGACCCTTGTCCGGGGACATTCGTCCCACAAAGCACGCGTAGCCTCCCTGCCCCGTGCCCACGGGCACTCCGGCCAGATCCATCCCGTGGTGGATGACCCGCGCCACCGGCACGTCCGGTGTGCGGCTGACCTGGTCATGGGAAATAGCAACGATGCTTGCGGTCCTGCCGATGTCCCGGTAAATGTCCACCGCCGGCGGCGTCAGCTGGCAATGGATGGTCGTCACCACCGGCACGGCGGGCGGGCGGTGCGGGTACAGCGGGCCGGCCATGGTGTGATCGTGGATGATGTCCACTCCCCCCATCCCCCGGTAGGCGCGTATCACGTGACTCAGTTCCGAAAGCGTGAACCCCAGTTCGGCCGTTTCGGCCTTCCGCATGTCCGGGACTCGGAGACCGGGACATTCGCTGTCGGACGGTACAGCCAACACCACCTCATGGCCGGCCTCGGCAAACCCCCGGGCAAGGCTGTCCACTACCCGCTCAGTACCGCCGTAAGCGGGCGGGGGAACCGGAATCCACGGTCCCGCAATTAGTCCTATCCGCATGCCCGGCCTCCTGGGACACAGGGCAGGATGCTTCCGGACAACGGATAGAAGCGCCTGCCTCGGCACACCCGAGTAACGGGTGCGTTCGGATGAACGCCATCCGACGACTGACGTCATAACCTATGTCAAACGATAGGATCCCGCGTGGCAGCGGGCAAGACTGTCCGCCTTCGGGCCGCCTGTGGCCTAACCGACACCGCCGCAGCGGAATGCCAGAGCGCCGGTAAAGGTTGTGGCAAGCATGAAGATTGAAATCTGGTCAGACGTCGCGTGTCCGTGGTGCTACATCGGCAAGCGGCGCTTCGAGGCCGCCCTGGCTGAGTTTCCCCACCGCGATGCCGTGGAGGTGCAGTGGCGCAGTTATCAGCTGGATCCGTCCCTGCCCGAACACTATGACGGCACCGAGCTTGACTACCTCAGCACGCGCAAGGGCTTGGCCCCCGAGCAGGTCTCACAGATGTTCGACCACGTAGCCGCCCAGGCGAAAGGTGAAGGCCTCCAGTACCGGTTCGACGCCGTCGTGGTCGCCAACAGCTTTACCGCCCACCGGCTCATCCACCTGGCCGCCGCGGCCGGGAAGCAGGACGCCGCCAAGGAGCGGCTGCTCAGTGATCACTTCGAACACGGCAAGGACATCGGCAGCCGCGACTACCTCACCGCGCTGGGCGCGGAACTGGGCCTCGACGCCGCCGCCGTTGCCGAACTCTTCACCACTGACAAGTACGCCGCCGATGTCCGCCATGACATTGCTGAAGCGCGGGCGCTGGGCATCAGCGGGGTCCCCTTCTTCGTGATTGACCGGAAATTCGGCCTCTCCGGCGCCCAGTCCCCGGCAGCGTTCAGCATGGCCCTCGAACAAGCCTGGGCGGACGCCCGTCCGTTGGCAATGGTCAACGCCGGCGACCCCGGGCCAGAGGGCGGTGCATCGCAGGGCGGCGGGGCCTGCGGCCCGGACGGCTGCGCGGTCTAACGGGACGCAAGACACGCACGGTTTTACTGACAGAGCGCGGTAAAGTGTGCGTATGCCACGGATTTCGGCCCCCAGCAATGCTGCGCAGCGCGCCGAGACCCAGCGCCGCATCCTTAATGCCTTTGGCGAACTTCTCTTCACGCACGGGCTGCCCGGGCTGACCATGACGGATGTTGCCCGCCACGCAGGAATCGGGCGCACTGCCGTGTACAACTACTACGCGGATATCGAAGAGCTGCTCATCTCCTACGCCCTGATTGAAACGGAGCGCTTCCTGGCGGAGCTGAAGGAGTCCCTCAACCTGCTGGAGAATCCGGTGGACCGGCTCGCGCTGTATGTGCGCTCGCAGGTGGAGGACCTCAGCCGCCGCCACCTTCCGCCGGGCCCGGCCATGGGAGCTGTGCTGTCCCCGGCGTCCTTCGCCAAGCTTGCAGATCACGTCGGCGGCCTCAGTGACCTTCTCCAGGACATCCTGCGCGAAGGCATGGACCAAGGCTACTTCCCGGTGGCGGACGTCCGGCAGCAGGCGCAGCTGATCCATGGAACCCTGTCATCCAGCGCTGCCCGGGGCAGCGGGGAGTCGGACGACATGGAGGAACGGATCTCCCGGACAGTGCGGTTCATTCAGTTGGGTGCCGGAGCCAGGTTCGACGACGGCGGCCGTCCCGTCCGTCTGAGCGAACCTCCCGCTGCGGCCGGCTAGGGGTTAGCCTTTGGCGCCCTGTGTGGGGACTACGGGCCACTGGGCGTCGTCGGCAATGCGACGGCTTTCCCGCGGGCACTCCAGCTTGCCGGGAGTCTGGTCCACGAGTTCAGGCTTGGCCAGGCCCCGGTAGTCGCCGGTCAGAATCACGTCCACGCTGGCGTCGGAGCGCCCGTCCTGGAAGTAGTCCGAACCGGGCAGGTTCCGTTGCACGGTGAAGGCCGCGGACTGGCCGGCGGCGCCGGACACAATGGCGGCCACGCCGCGGTAGCCGGTTTCGACGTTGCCGACCTTGCCCACCGCGAATTTGCGGACCTTGAACTCATTGGCTGCTGACCTCGCCAGCCCGCCCCTGGTCGTAGCGTTGAGGACGTTGACCTTGACCTTGGCGTTCGGCGTGTAATCGAAGGTCGTGGCCGGGCACGTGGATGTCTGGGCCGGGCTGTCATCGGTCCCGGGAAGCTTGATCTGGCCGTTCATGACCGCCACGGCTCCCATGACGCCCGTGACGATCAGCCCGAGGAGCATCATCAGCACCACGCCGTGCAGGATCTTCCGGCGGAGCTTTGCGGAGTGGTCAGCGGGGTCGTCGTCGGCCACGAGGGTGGCACGGAGCTCTGGACCAGTGATGACACGGTGTCCGTGCAGAACCGTGACGTCCTTGGGTTTCCTAGCCATCGATCACCAGCACCCGGGCGTGGATCGCGGTGCGCTGGTGGAGCGCCGTCCGGACAGCCCGGTGGAGGCCGTCCTCGAGATAGAGCGTTCCTTTATATTGCACAACGTGCGGGAAAAGGTCTCCGAAAAAGGTGGAGTCTTCGGCCAGCAGGGCCTCGAGGTCCAGCGTCCGCTTGGTGGTCACAAGTTCATCCAGCCGCACCGGCCGGGGAGGCAGCGCTGCCCAGTCCTTGGGCGTGCTGTAACCATGGTCGGGGTAAGGGCGTCCCTCGCCCACAGCTTTGAATATCACGTTGCAAGCGTAAGCATCTTGCCTGTCCTAGGGAATGTGGATCGGGCCGCGGACCGAGGTTGTAGCCAAACAGTAACCATGAGTCACATCCGCGGCACTTGTGCCTGCCTGGGACTTCGCACTGGCGGCGGCTGACAGAATGGAACCATGACTGCACCTACAGCGAACGCTGCCGCGGGCTTCAGCGCCCACACGCCATCGGCACCCGCCCTGGCCCTGCTCCTGGACGTCGACGGCCCGGTGGCCAGCCCTGTCACCAGGGACGTCAAGCCGGAGATCATCGCGGACCTGGTGGCCCTCGCCAACGCCGGAGTACCAGTCATTTTCAACACCGGGCGCTCGGACGCCTTCATCCGCGAGCAGGTGATGGACCCGATGATCGCGGCGGGCATGCCAGGCAGCACCCTGATACATGCGATTTGCGAGAAGGGCGCCGTCTGGTTCAGCTACACCTCCGCCGGGGCCGGACCGATCCACGTGGACCGCGAACTGGCTGTGCCCGCCGCCTACGGTGACGACATCCGGCGGATGGTGGCTGAGGACTACTCCTCGCACATGTTCTTCGACGAGACCAAGCGCGCCATGGTCTCGGTCGAACAGCACATCGAGGTGCCGAACAGCGAGTACCTCGCCGAGCAGCGGCTCTTCGACGCGGAAGCCATGGAGCTGATGCAGCGGCACGGCATGGGCGTCGTTCGCCTGGACCACCACGCACCCAATTCCGACGACGAGATCGACTACCGTGTGGACCCCACGATCATTTCCACGGACATAGAATCAGTGCGGCTCGGCAAGGACCTGGGCGCAAGCCGGGCGGTGGAGCTGCTGGCGGCCCAGGGCATCACACCGCAGGCCTGGCGGACCGTAGGTGATTCGCGGACGGACTATGCCATGGCCGACTGGCTGCACCACAATGACCACGCGGTCAAGCACGTGGATGTCCGGCCCGCCGATGGTGTGCCGGACAAGCCCTACGATATTCTTACGGCCGAGGACCTCGGCATGGATGCGACGGTCATCCACGACGACGCCGGAGCGGCTTTTCTCCGCAGCTGGCGGGAGGCATTGGCGGGCTGAGCCCGCTGCCGCCGCTTCGCGGCATGCCGCGCCCTGCCGGCAACTTTCCTTGCAGTTTTTTTGCAGGACTATCATGCAAGTAAGAGCCCACCCCTAGCAGCACGGAGAATCACCATTACAGACGTAACGGTTCAGGATGACATCTACTATGGCGGACAGACTTCCGAGGACGTGCCCGTACTCGCGGAAGTAACATCGCCCGCTGCTGTTGCGCGCCTCAAACACCGACCGGACGTGGTCCGCACCTCGGGCCGGTATGCCCTGATCAACAAGAACCGGACGCCGTACCAGGCCATGGTGGAGGACCTGCTCTTCCTCCGGAACGTGCTGGCGCAGGCCGGCCTGGATTACCTGCTGGTCCGCGGCAACAACGACCGCCCGGTTATTGCGCTGGACTGGAAAAACCGCAAGAAGCTGCGCGCTGCCCTGGTGGAAGCGTGCCGCAATGAGCCTTTCTACTCCATGACTGTGGATGCCAAGAAGAAGACGTCGGTGCTCGTGGCCGACGGAGAGCTCTCCACGAACCGTCAGTCAAGAATCTTCAGGCTGTACAGGCCGCGCGTGGAGCCTAGCGGCGGCTTCGAGTTCGGCGCTTCCGCCGGCGTGCAGCTGGAGCTCTGGAGCTTCGAAGACGACGAGGTGATCCTGCCGATCGAGAATTCCCTGACCCGGCGGACCATGCTGGCCCAGGACGCCGTGCGCGGAACTGTCGAACGGTACGGGCACACCTGGCCCACTATCGAGAACATGTTCGCTGACCACGCAAGTGACATCAGCTTCGACATCGACCTGGTTTTCTCGTGGGTGGACGGCACTTCGCCCGAATACATCGCAGCACGCCGGGCCCGCCAGGCCACTGCCGTGCTCGGGGAGGGTGACGACCATGAAGCACGTTACCGGCAGATCAACGAACTCAAGTACGCACTCCGGTCCGTTTACATGTTCGCACCATGGATCCGCCGCATCTTTATTGCCACGGACTCCCCCGCACCTGAATGGCTGGCTGACCACCCGTCCGTGACGATTGTCCGGAGTGAAGAGTTCTTCGCCGATCCTTCCGTGCTGCCCACGCACAATTCCCAGGCTGTGGAATGCCAGTTGCACCATATCGAAGGCCTGTCGGAGCACTTCCTGTACTCCAACGATGACATGTTCTTCGGCCGCCCCGTGGGGCCCGACATGTTCTTCACGCCCGGTGGCATCACCAAGTTCATCGAGGCGGAGACCCGCATCGGCCTCGGCGAGAATGCGGCCGAGCGCAGCGGCTTCGAGAATGCCGCCAGGGTGAACCGCAAGCTCCTCTGGAACCGGTTTGGCCGGATCACCACGCGTCACCTGGAACACACCGCTGCACCCCTGCGCCGCAGCGTCGTGGAGCAGATGGAGGAGGAATTCCCGAGCGAATTCGCCAAGACTGCTGCCAGCACCTTCCGCGCAGCGGACAACATCTCGGTGACCAATTCGTTCTACCACTATTACGCGCTGCTCACCGGCCGGGCTGTCACTCAGACCGCCGCCAAGGTCAGGTATGTGGACACCACACTCCGTGCGGGGCTCAACTACCTGCCCAAGCTGCTGGCAAAGCGGAACAAGGATTTCTTCTGCCTCAATGACGGCAGCTTCCCGGAAGTTCCCGCCGGGGAAAGGGCCGATCTGGTCACAGAATTCCTGGAGAAGTACTACCCCATCAAGGCGCCCTGGGAGAAGTAAATATGCGAGGCCAAAGCCCCCAGCAGTCCTGACTGCCGGGGGCTTGGTTTAAGGCTAGTTTCGCGTAAGAACCGGCCGGTTCGCCCGCTCGGGAATCCGGATGCCTGCAGCAGCCAGACGCCGCTCCGTTTCCTCTGGGGTGACGTATTCCCCCACAGTCGGTGTGCTTCCCAGCGGCACCACGGAATGCACAATGGTGTGCTCGTAGACGTGCACGAGGTTGAAGGCCTGCCCGCCGTCACGCCCGCGGGTTCCTCCCACCGGAACGTTCAGGTCCTGGGTGTAGCACGTGGCAGAGGCAACCGACACAGGGATGCCGGCGAAGCTCGCCGTCGTCGAGTAGTGCAGGTGCCCGGCCAAAATGGTGCGGACGTCCGAGTTGCGGACCACTGCCTCCAGGGAAGCCTGGTCACGGAGCTCCACCAGCACGGACAGGTCCAGTACCGACGGTACCGGCGGATGGTGCAGCGCCAGAATGGTGCCGTCCGGGGCGGGCGTTTCCAGCTGCGCGGCCAGCCAATCCAGCTGGTCGCCGCTGAGTTCGCCGTGATGGTACCCGGGCACGGACGTGTCCATCGTGATGACCCGCAGGCCGTTGATGTAGTAGCTGTCGTCCACCGGGTCGTCATTGCCCGGCTGGTCCAGCAGGCCCGCCCTGAAATTCGCGCGGTTGTCGTGGTTTCCCATGGCCCAGATGACTTTGGCGCCGAGGTCCCTACACGCCGGGTCAACGATCGCACGGAGTTTGGCGTAAGCCTCGGGGTCTCCCTTGTCCGCCAGGTCCCCGGTGAAAATCACGGCTTCCGGGCGGGCGCCTGATGCCTGGACTTCATTGAAGAGCTGGATCAGGCGGGCTTCGCTGTCAACAGCGCCATAAAGTGGGTCCGGACCTCCCAACAAATGGGGGTCGCTCAGGTGGAGTAGAAAATGACGTGGCCTGGGGTGCTCGGCCTCGATGAGCTCCATTGCTGCCTTCGCGGTAGTTAGGAAGCGGGTACTTCCAGTGTCCCTCTCAGTACGCTCCATCCAACCAGACAAAAAGCAAACTGTGGGGAAACTTCAGTTGGCATGTCGAAAAATTACGATGCCTACCGCTTACCTTGCTAACGCTCCTCGCTTTCGTTTCATCTATGCGGGCACCGGATGATGACCGCTTTGTAGGTGCCGCGGTTCCGGGATCACCGGGACAACGGCGGGGGCAGGCCGCCCCACGACTTTGCGTCCCTGGCCAGGGGACATTGCCCTGGCGCTAAGGGGAAATGTGACGGCCGGGCAGATTGGCCTTGGCAGCGCGAGGGCTGCCAAGGGTCAAAACCGGCGGCCTCGGGTACGGCTCCGTCCTTGGACGTCAGCCGGATCCTTCGGAAGGACTGCACGTGGCGCTCCCTGGCCGGTTGCATGGTCGTCATTAATGACAACCGATATGCGCTCCGGTGCATTCCTTCGACCTCCTCCCGGTTTGGTGAACAGCCGGACGGCGAACCCCGCCGCGCCGCTACGGCGCGGTTGTGGGGGCCGCCGTCACGGCTGTTTCTGTTCCTGCAGGTGCAGTTGCAGGAGCTGTTGAGCCAGGGACAGCTGTTGGCACAGGCGTTGCTGCGGGCGGGGCCGGCGGCGTCGGAGGGGCCGGGGGTGCAGGAGCCGGAGCAGGCGCGGGAGCCGGGGCAGGCGCGGGTGCCGGAGGCGCCGGGGCAGGTGCCGGAGCCGGAGGCGCCGGTGCGGGGGCCGGGGCAGGCGCGGGAGCCGGAGCAGGCGCCGGAGCAGGCGCGGGAGCCGGAGCAGGCACGGGCTCGACAACAATTGCGGTGGGCGGATCCACCGGTGCAGGTGCCGGCTGAGTTGGGACGGGTTCAACATAGGGGTCCGGCGTTGGATCAACCGGAGGCGGACCAGGGGCGGGTTCGGGCAACGGCTCTACTGGTGCAGGATCCGGCTCGGTCGTCGCCGGCGGCTCAGTGGCCGGCGGCTCAGTCGTCGGCGGATCAGTCGTCTCCGGCGGCTCAGTTGCCGGCGGCTCAGTCGTCGGCGGTTCAGTCGTTGCCGGCGGCTCAGTCGTCGGCGGCTCAGTGGTCTCCGGCGGCTCGGTCGTTGCCGGCGGCTCGGTGGTCGTCGGAGGAGTGGTCGTTGTCGGCGGAGTGGTCGTTGTCGGGGGGGCAGTCGTTGCAGGCGGAGTCGATGGGGCAGGCTTTGTCGACGGCGAGGGAGCGGGTTTGGACGTGGCCGTCGGTTCGGGTGCGATGGTCTGCAGCGGGCTGGAGCTGGTCTGAGGGGTTGAAGCCCACGTGGCCGTGGAACTGGGCATCAGTGAGGGGCTGGACGGGCTCCAGGTGAACGGCCGGGCATCATAATAGGTGGAGGCCTCAGAGCTGCCGTCGCCGGTGTTCCCGCGAAGGAAGGGTATCGCCCAGCCCGCCAGATTGGCAGCAGCGGGATCGAAGCTGGTCATGACCGCCTGCTGCAGCGCATCTACCTGCCGGATGGGCAGCAGGGTCCACTTTGCTGGATCCTGGTGTTCGCCGTCCTCGATGACCTCGAAGTGGAGGTGGCACCCGGTGGACGATCCTGTGGTACCTACCTGAGCAATGACCTCACCCACACGCACTGCGTCGCCCTTGGCAACGGCCACGGACTGGAGGTGGTTATACGTGGTGATGATCCCGTTGCCATGGTCGATCTCTACCCTGTTGCCGCCGCCCCACGGATGCCATCCTGCGGCCCGGACAACACCGGAATCGGCCGCGTACACACGGGTGCCGCATGCAGCGGCGAAGTCCTGGCCCCAGTGGAACTCACCGGATTCCCCCGTCAGGGGGTTATGCCGCAGGCCGAAGGAGGAACTCGGATACAAAACCTCGAGCGGTGCCATGAGGAAACCTGCTCCTGGCCGCTTCAAGGCGGCGGATGCAACACCGGGGGACTGCGACTTGACCCTGCTCGTGGAGGCAACGCCTTTGGACGACGTCTCTACGATCGTCCGGCCAAACGGTACTTTGGCAACCAACTCCGCCACCGGACCGCTTACGGTGCGGCCCTCGGAAGTGCTGGCCGGGTCAAGCAGCGCAGGTCCCACGACGCCGGAAGGCGGAACCACGCGGACGGAGGCCTCGTCGAGGGCCCCTGCCGGAGTCTGGATGCGGCTGGCCGGCGCTTGGAACCCGAACGCGAAAACGGAGAAGCCTACGACAACCGCCGCAGACAGGCTCCGCAAAGCGATTCGTCCGGGCCCGTTCGCCCTGGCGGTGTCTTGGTTTCCCCCATGAGTTGCCACAGAATTCTCCTGATGTAGGACCCGCCAACTCCTTGTCTCGACGAGCATGTCCTCCATTGTGGCCACACGTGAAGGCGCCGGGAAACCCCTAAAACTGGGGGGTGAATCCCTGTGCTTTATAGGTTTAACCCCCCAAACGGGCACCCCGCTTGGAGGGCAATATCCTTCATTGCGGGCCCCGCAAACTGGCCGGCGGAAGGGCCGCAAAATTGTGGTCCAACTCTCAGTTAGGTGCGCGAGAATGGAGCATGCGCAATTTCCTCAGGGAATGGCAGGCGGAGGTCAGACGGACGCTGACGGGCAGCCCTTCTGCGCCGCCCGATTGGGCAGAGAAGTTCGCCCAGGGAAATGACCCGGGCTTCTATCTGCCCGGCTCCGCTGTCTGGACTGTCCATCGCGGGATGCCCACCATCGTCGCGGGCATCCGCTCGCTTCTGATGCAGACGCTGCACCCCGGGGTTATGGCCGGTGTTTATGAACACTCCCAATTCCATGACGACCCCCTCGGACGCCTTGCCCGGACGACGCGCTGGATCCATGCCGTCACGTACGGCTCAACGGCCGATGCCCGCTTAGTGACAGATTCCGTCCTACGGATTCACGATTCGGTCCACGGACAATACGTTGATGGGGCCGGAGCCACGCGGGACTACTCGGCGAACGATCCGGACTTACTCCGATGGGTCCACGTCACGTTTACGGATTCCTTCCTCACGGTGCACAAGAAATGGGGCGGACCCATTCCGGGCGGACCCGACGCCTATGTCCGTGAATGGGCGCAGGCAGGGCGGCTGATGGGCGTCAGTTCACCGCCGCTCCGTGAAGCCGAGGTGGTCCGGGAGTTGAACAACTGGTTCTCGACGGGCGCCCTTCGAGCGGACGAACGGGTTGCCGAGACCGTTGCCTTTATCCGGAACCCTCCCCTGCATCCATGGCTGATGCCTGGATACCGGGTGCTTTTCGCGGGTGCAGTGCTAAGCCTCGAGCCGCGGTACCGAGAGATGTTGGGGCTGCGGAAGGCGCAGCTAGGTCCGCTGCCCCTTCCGGTGGGACTGGCAACAAGGGTGACTCTCGCCGTCGTACGCCTTGCACTGGGCCGGATGGGACCCAGCGAACGTGCCGCTCGGCAGCGCCTTCGGCGGCTGGGGCTGGCGTAGCCGGCGCCGAATACCGGAAGGAAAAGAAAACCCGGTTCCGACAAAATCGGAACCGGGTTTCCAGTGGCGGAGAATGGGGGATTTGAACCCCCGAGGGCGTTAACCCAACACGCGTTCCAGGCGTGCGCCATAGGCCGCTAGGCGAATTCTCCAGCTGCTTCTGAATCAAAAGCAGATACTAGAATACCCGAACTTTCCGGCATCGCCCAATCGAGCGGTGCGGCCTGCAATTGCCGGCCTCCAGGCCCTCCTGCTGTTGCCCTCCAGCTGCCCGCCCTTCCGGGGCTGCGCAGCCGCGACTTGGCTGCATCCGCTGGCAGGATGGTGTCATGTCACAGTTGCACGCCTTGGTCGTCTACGTTCCCGAGTCCCACGCCGAAGCCGTGCTGGCCGCCATCGGAGACGCCGGCGCCGGACGGCTGGGTGACTACTCGCATTGTTCGTTCACGTCGCCCGGCTTAGGCCGTTTCACCCCCTTGCGTGGCTCCCGGCCATTTATCGGAGCCGAAGGGGTTCCCGAGCGGGTGGCCGAGCTGCGTGTGGAGTGCGTCGTCGCGGACGAAGTGCTCGACGCCGTCGTGCGCGCACTGCGCACGGCGCACCCCTATGAGGAGCCAGCCTTCATGAGCTGGCCGGTGAACGGACACCGGTAGCCTGCCCCCCCGCCAACGGGCCACCGCCAGCCGGCACCGGCACCGGCATTGGGCCGATTCGGGGCACACCGAAATTTCAGGTAAAGTATCTGACGGCCCCTCATGTGGCGTCATCCTGTTGAACTCCCCCAGGACCGGAAGGTAGCAAGGGTAGGCGGGCTCTGGCGGGTGCATGGGGGGTCTTTTATGTCAGCCCCGATTGGTAGGGTTTTCCCTGTGACTGTTACAACCGCCCTTTACCGCAGATACCGTCCCGACTCGTTCGCGGACGTTATTGGGCAGGAGCATGTCACGGAGCCGCTCATGACGGCCCTGCGTAAGAACCGCGTGAACCACGCCTACCTGTTCTCAGGTCCGCGTGGCTGCGGCAAAACCACGTCGGCCCGCATTCTGGCACGCTGCCTCAACTGCGCCAAAGGCCCTACAGATACGCCGTGCGGCGTGTGCCCCAGCTGCGTTGAACTGGCCCGCGGCGGTGCCGGATCTCTCGATGTCATCGAGATCGACGCCGCCAGCCACGGCGGCGTGGACGACGCCCGGGACCTTCGGGAACGGGCCACCTATGCACCGGTGCGGGACCGCTACAAGATCTTCATCATCGATGAAGCCCACATGGTCACGTCCGCCGGATTCAACGCCCTGCTGAAAATCGTTGAAGAGCCGCCGGAACACATCAAGTTCATCTTTGCCACCACGGAGCCGGACAAGGTCATCGGGACGATCCGCTCCCGCACGCACCACTACCCGTTCCGGCTCGTGCCCCCGGAGCCGCTCTTGGCGTACCTCGAGCTTCTCTGCAACCAGGAAAACGTCCCGGTCGCGCCGGGTGTGCTCTCCCTGGTCATCCGCGCCGGGGCTGGATCCGTCAGGGATTCGCTCTCGGTCCTGGACCAGCTCATGGCGGGAGCCGGTCCGAACGGCCTGGACTACGAGTTGGCCGTGGCGCTGCTCGGATACACCCATGCCTCGCTCCTGGACGATGTGGTCGAGGCCATCGCAGCCTCCGACTCGGCGACTGTCTTCCGGGCGGTTGACCGCGTCATCCAGACCGGTCACGATCCGCGCCGCTTTGTGGAAGACCTCCTGGAGCGCTTCCGTGACCTCATCATCGTGCAGGCCATGCCCGAGAGCGCCCAGTCCATTCTTCGTGGCATGCCCGCCGACCAGATCGCCAGGATGCAGAGCCAGTCGCACAACCTGGGCGCCGCGGAACTGTCCCGCGCGGCGGACGTCACCAACACCGCGCTCACCGAGATGACGGGAGCCACGTCGCCCCGGCTGCATCTCGAACTGTTGTGCGCCCGCATCCTGCTGCCAAGCTCCGAACAGACCGAACGCGGAATTGCCGCACGTATTGACCGTCTGGAGCGGAGATTGAATTACGCGGGGAACGAACCCGGCGTCCCTACGGCCACGCCTGTCTCCGCAGCCCCTGTTCCCCCTGCGCCTGTTCCCACTGCGCCTGCTGCGGCACCCGCTGCCGCGGCGTCGGATCTGCCCTCTGCTGCTGCTGCCGCTTCTGCCGTTGATTCTGCTCCGCCGCCCGCGCCTTCCCCGGCAGGGGCAGCTCACGGAGCTCCCGCACCTGCCACCGGGATGCCCGACACAGGGCCATCGGGCCCCGCGGCCCAGCTGCCGGCGCAGCGGGAGCCCATCTCCGCGCCCCGGATCAGCACCACCGACTGGCCAGTTGACGAACCGCATTCCGGCCCCCGCAGGCCGTCCGCCGATGCGGTTCGCACCGGCGGACCCGAGTCCACGCCTCCCGTTCAGCCGGCGCCCGTACAGCCGGCGCCCGTACAGCCTGCGCCCGTACGGCCTACGCCAGCCCAGGACGCCCGGCCAGTTCCAGCCCCGGCGGCCGCCGGCGCCCCGCGTCCCGCGCCGCCGACGTCCCCGGGTGGCGGCGCCGACGTCGAAATGCTCCGCCGCGCCTGGCCGGAAATCCTGCAGACCCTCACCAAGATCAAGCGCAGCACATGGGCCCTCGTCGAGCCGAACGCCCAGGTCGGCCAGTTCGACGGCCAGGTCCTGACACTGGTCTTCACAACGCCCGGACTGGCCGGCGCGTTCGGGCGGGCCGACCATTCCGAGAACCTGCGGCAGGCCATCCACAAGACCATAGGCATCGACTGCCAGATCACCGCCACAGCAGGCGGATCCAACAGCGCAGCGAGCTCTGAGCCAAACCCAAAAGGTCCTATTAGCCGGGACATCCCGGCTACTACGACGGACGCGGACTGGGGCCTGGCCCCAGCCGGGCCCGACACCGGACAGGCACCGGCTCACCGGCAGGAGCAGGCCCCCGCGCCTCAGGCCCCCGCGCCTCGGGCCGCTGCGCCTCAGTCGGCTGCTCCTCAGACGACCTCTCCGCAGGTGCCTGTTACCCCGGCGGCCCCTGGCCAGACAGTCAATACCGCAACCCGGTCAGGCCGGCCAGGGCAGCCGTCAGTCATGACGCCCGGCCCCGGCCGCGACCGCAACGCGGACATCCAGCGCGCCACGCCCTCGGTGGGCGCTCCTCTTGGGCCCTCAGCTCCCCTGCAGTCCGGTGATCCAGGGCAGCCCGCAGATCCCTGGCAGCCGGCCGATGCGGGACAGACCCATTCGTACTCCTATCCCGATGACGACTGGGGCCCGCCGCTCGACGAAGATGCGCCGCCGCTGGACGAAGAACCGCCAGCGGACTGGGAGCCACCGTCCCCGCGTGAGCCACGCAGCGAGCCTTCACCGGCGGCCGCTTCCGGCCCGGCTGCCCAGGCCGCGGGGCCTGTCCAGCCGGCGGCCCCTGCCCAGACCGCCGCCCCGGCCCGTGGGCCAGCCCGTCAGGTCGGGGACGCGTCAAGCGACCCGTGGTCGCGCGCCGTTGAACAGGCACCTGGAGTGTGGGCCCTCGGCTCGGAAACCAACGTCGGCAAATACCTGAGCCAGCCCGGCGACCAAGGCGGGCAGGAACCCCCGGCGCCTGCCGCACCCCGGTATGAGCCAGCGGCTGCCCAGGTTCCGCCCTCCGCACAGCCGCGGGTTCCGGACCCTGCAGGTACTTCCCGCCCGTCGCAGGTACAGGCAGGAGAGCACACCCACCGCCCCCTACCCGGGGGGCCAGCAACGCCCGAGCCGGGCACCGCGGAATTCGCTCCCGCCTATGCCATGGCCTCTGCGCCGGCGGCGGGATCTGACGCGGCCGGGTTTGCCCTTGGCGCCGCGCCCTCTGCGAAGCCTCAGCTGGCGCCGACCAGGGTGACCGCACTGGGTTCTGCACCGGCGGGGGCGCCTGGGGCAACCCAGGGCACAGCAGCGGTGGCAGCTCCGTCACCCGCCGGCAACGGCAAGCTGAGCCTGTACCAGCGTTTGTCGAACAGCCCGGAGGCGGAAGCGGGGCGGGCCAAGGCCCCGGCCCGCCAGGCAGAGCCCACGGCCTCCTACGCACAGGACATCCCCAGCGCGGATGACGAAACCATCGAGGAATCAGGCGTGTTTGGCAGGGCTGCGGTTGAGCGTATTCTGGGCGGAAAGCTGATCGAGGAACGGTCGCTGGACGGAAGTCCGCTGCTGCCCCGCTAGCAAGACCGAACGGGTTCCGGCCCTGTGGCAGCGGCCGGGCCCTGCAAGGGAACCGGAAGCCCATATTGTCGGCAGGCACGGCCACCGGGCCGTACGTCAGCCAGCCACCCAGCCGCCCACGACGTTGGCCAGCACGGCCGGTAATCATCCAACCAGGTAATCGAGGACATTGTGTACGAGGGTGCAGTTCAGGAACTGATCGACGAGCTCGGACGCCTGCCCGGCGTCGGGCCCAAGTCGGCTCAGCGGCTGGCCTTCCACATCCTGGAGGCCGACCCCGAGGACATGAAGCGCCTTGTGCAGGCCATCACCACTGTCAAGGAACGTGTGAAGTTCTGTACGGTCTGTGGCAACGTGACGGAGCAGGAGCTGTGCAATATCTGCCGGGACTCCCGCCGGGACCCGACCGTTATCTGCGTGGTGGAGGAGTCCAAAGACGTCCTCGCCGTGGAACGGACGCGCTCTTTCCGCGGGAGATACCACGTGCTCGGCGGGGCCATAAATCCGATCGCCGGCGTCGGCCCCGAACAGCTGCGGATCCGTGAACTCCTGACCCGTCTGAATGACGGCGCCATCCAGGAAATCATCATCGCCACCGACCCCAATCTTGAGGGCGAGGCAACGGCGACCTACCTGGCCCGGATGCTCAAGTCCATCGGCATCACGGTGACCCGGCTGGCCTCCGGACTCCCCGTCGGCGGCGACCTGGAGTATGCCGATGAGGTCACGCTCGGCCGCGCATTCGAGGGCCGGCGCAACGCTCTCAGCTGATGAGCCGCGCCGGCCGGCAAAGCCAGTCCCGGAGCATCTGCGGGAGCGGAATCGGTCACAATTCAACGCCCGGCCGAGGGCGGCGATAAACTGTCAACATCAGTTACGCCGTCGAGCCGCAAGGCCGCCTGGCCTCCAGAACTCCGATTTGATCCAGTGAGGGTGCACGCATGAGTATGCCCAGTACCGATGTGAAGACCGAACCGCAGCTGCAGGAGCTGACCGTCAACCCGGCGTCGACCGCCCAGCTCATTGTCCAGAAATTCGGCGGGTCATCGGTAGCCGACGCTGACGGCATCAAGCGGGTTGCCCGGCGCGTCGTCGACGCGCAGAAGGCCGGCAACGAGGTTGTTGTTGTGGTTTCGGCCATGGGTGACACCACCGACGAACTGCTGGACCTCGCCGCGCAGGTCACCGATTCCGCTCCGGCGCGCGAAATGGACATGCTCCTTTCCGCCGGTGAGCGCATTTCCATGGCACTGCTGGCCATGGCCATCAACAAGTTCGGCGCCTCCGCCCAATCCTTCACGGGCTCCCAGGCCGGCATGATCACGGACGGCATCCACGGCAAGGCACGGATCATTGACGTGGATCCGCATCGCATCCGGACCGCCCTCGACAAGGGGCACATTGCCATCGTTGCCGGCTTCCAGGGCATGAGCCGCAGCACCAACGAGATCACCACCCTGGGCCGGGGCGGCTCAGACACCACGGCCGTTGCCCTTGCGGCAGCCCTGGACGCCGATGTCTGCGAGATCTATACGGACGTGGACGGCATCTACACGGCCGATCCGCGTGTGGTGCCGTCGGCCCAGAAGATCGACCGCATTTCCAGCGAAGAGATGCTGGAACTGGCCGCGTCCGGGGCCAAGATCCTCCACCTGCGGTGCGTCGAATACGCCCGCCGGTTCGGTGTGCCCCTGCACGTCCGTTCTTCATTCAGCCAGCACGAAGGCACGTGGGTCATGCCCGGTGCCGACGACAAGATCAAGACTCAAGAGGGAGTTGCCTTGGAGCAGCCAATCATCTCCGGTGTTGCACACGACCGTTCCGAAGCCAAGGTTACCGTGGTGGGTGTTCCGGACATCCCCGGAAAGGCCGCCGCCATCTTCCAGGTGATCGCGGACGCGCACTCGAACATCGACATGATCGTGCAGAACGTCTCGACCCACGGGACCGGCCGGACGGACATCTCATTCACGCTCCCGATCGTCGATGGTGCGGATGCCCTTGCAGCCCTTCGTGCCGCCGAGGCTGAGATCGGGTTCGAGAGCATTGAGTACAACGAGCAGATCGGCAAGCTCTCCTTGATCGGCGCGGGCATGCGCTCCCACCCGGGTGTTTCCGCCACGTTCTTCAAGGCGCTGTCCGACGCCGGCATCAACATCAACATGATCTCCACCTCCGAGATCCGTATTTCCGTGGTGACCCACGCCGACCTCCTGGACGAGGCAGTGCGCGTCATCCACAGGGCCTTCGACCTCGACAGCGAAGCAGAGGCCACCGTTTACGGCGGCACGGGCCGCTAAGGAACAGGCACAGCACATGGAAGCGGCCGCCCGCCTGGCAAAACCAGGCCGGCGGCCGCTTTCGTGTCTGCCTATTCGAGGTACTTCAGGTCACTCTTGCGAATTGCGTAGTGGTGGCCCTCGGAATCGGTCTCGACTTCGAACTGGGCCAGGTCTTCCTCCGAGGCGTGCTCGAAGTCGTCATGTCGGTGAACCACGGGCGATGCGTTGTCGTCTACGGAGGCGGGGCCGAATACGAACCGAAGCCTGTCGGTCAGGTTCATGAAACCAGTGAGTACATGTGCCACAAGTACCACCCCCTTCCCTGATCGAAGGTAGCGAGCATCTGCTCTCGTAACTGCCAGTGCCCTTATTTTACGCCGGGGCGGCGGAAAAGGCCCCGGCCCCATTGCCCCGCGTAACCGCCGGGGCAACGGGCCTAGCGGAGCGACTTATCGTCAGGATTACGGGGCACCACATACGTGCTCCCATCAGGGCGGCGGACCGTTTCCCACTGCTGGGTTTCCGCCTCGCGCTGGGCCAGCAGGCGGCGGTTTTCCTCGGTCATTTCGTGACTCAGGGAGCTCCGGTTGGCGGGGCCGAAAATCGCCCTTAGCTTGCCCGTTGCGCGCATGAACCTTTGTGTTGCGTCCTCTTGTGCCACAGTATCCACTTCTCCCTATCTCCTGCTGCCAGAATCAACGATACACTAATAATTAGTGCACTAACTATTGAAGGGACATCTATGAGCGCCTCCCGGAGCGAAGGAACGCCACACATTGCCCCAGCCGTGGCGGGCCCGGGGACCTCGGTCATCGAGGCCGATGACGACCTCCTGCTGGAACGTCAATTGTGCTTCGCGCTGACCGTCGCCTCCCGCAGCGTTGTTGGCGCGTACAAGCCGGTACTCGAGCGTTTGGGCCTGACGCACCCCCAGTACCTGGTGATGCTGTGCCTCTGGGAATCCAGCCCGCGCACGGTGCGCGACATCAGCGAGGCACTCGCCCAGGAGCCCGCCACCATCTCGCCGCTCCTCCGCAGGCTGGAATCCGCCGGGCTGATCACGAGGCGGCGCGTCGAAGGGAACGAACGCGCCCTGGCTGTCGCCTTGACGCCGGCCGGAGCAGCACTGCGGCAACAGGCGACGTCCGTGCCGGGCACCATGATGGCCAAGCTCGGGCTGACCCGGGAACAGGTGGAGTCCCTGCACCGCACCATGATGGATCTCATCGCCGCCACCACCGGCCCGCGGGCTTAGTAAACGAACGACGCCGGCACTCACCACCCGTGGTGAGTGCCGGCGTCGTTCTGGCTGGCATGCCTTCCCGGCGAGGCCTGGCCGGAGTTGCCCCCGCTACCGGGCAGCCACGGGACGCACCGCCACCGGCGAACGCACGGTGTTGTCAGATGATGCCCACGTCAGCGAACCTGTGGCGTAAGTGTCCAGCGGGGCTCCGGCCGTGGTGAAGGTGACCGTGAACGTGGCACTCTCGCCCTCGCGGAGGGTCAGCACAGCCGGGCTGACAGTTGCCTGCACGCCCGGAACCTCGACAGTGGCGCGGTAGGTTCCCGCCTTGACCGCGGTAACAGTCCGGGTGACGGTCTGGCTGCCGGCCAGGGACCCAAGCGCCACGGAGGGCACGTTGACGTCCTTGGCGGCCACCGGCACCACGCCGAGGTCGATGCCGAGGCCCTGCAGGAACCCGAACCAGTCAGCGAGCCCGGCGTCGTACACCAGGCCGGGCGATGCGAACCGGGAGGGATCCACATGCCCTGAGCCCTGGGCAAAGACGTCGTGAACCTTCGCTCCATCCGCTCCGACAAGGTCATACGCCGTGGTCATGA
Organism: Arthrobacter sp. NPDC093139; assembly: GCF_044754165.1. Classification (NCBI taxonomy): domain Bacteria; kingdom Bacillati; phylum Actinomycetota; class Actinomycetes; order Micrococcales; family Micrococcaceae; genus Arthrobacter; species Arthrobacter sp. NPDC093139. The sequence continues at coordinate 19,931 of NZ_JBIVOO010000008.1, read as the reverse complement.
TGGCCGACTTGACGGCCGCCGGGGACCACTGCGGGTTCTTGCCCAGCAGGAGCGCTGCAGATCCTGCAATGTGCGGCGCGGCCATGGACGTTCCCGAGAGGAAGCCGAAGGTCTCGCCCTTGAAGCCGATCGGCGAGACGGCTGCCAGGACGGCCACACCGGGTGCCGTGACATCGGGCTTCAGGAGATCGCCGTTGGATGCCAGCGTCGGGCCGCGGGACGAGAATTCAGCGATCTGCGGGACCGGGGGAAGTGGCGCCCCCGTGGTGTCTGTTGCCTTGAGGCTGGCAGTCAGGCCCGGATTCGCCGCGACCACGTCCTTGACCTTCGGGTCGCCTACGTGGACGGTCGGAACACTGTGCAGGTCGGCATCGAGTGTGCCTGGAAGCAGGTTGACCAGCACCATGCCCACTCCGCCGGCACGCTTCACTTCAACGCTCTTGTCGACCCTGGGAATAACGCCGCGGTCACACACCACGATTTGGCCCGCAGTCTTGGCCGGATCCAGCGTGTTCGGAATGCACAGTGCTGCGTCCGCGTCAGCGGCGGCGGCTGCCTTGACGGCGACGGCCAGGACGATCGGCTTCGCGGTGACCTCCGTGCTCATCACGCTCGCTCCGGCGAACTTCGCTCCGTCTGAGAGTTCAACGGTTCCACGGAGTGAGCTGTCAAACGTCGAAGCGGCAACGCTGGTCAGCCAAGGCCCGGCATGGTTGACCGTGCTGGGACCGGGGCCGGAATTGCCGCCCGACGCTGCCACGAAAACCCCAGCGGCGGCGGCGTTGAGGAAGGCGAGCGAAACCGCGTCAATGGTCGTGGTGTTGTTGCCCGAGATCGAGAAATTGATCACGTCCACTCCATCGAGGATGGCGTCCTGGATGGCCCTGATGATGTCCGATTCCAGGCACCCGGTCGTTGCGGGGGTAGCGCCCTCCCAGCAGACTTTGTACACCGCAATCTTCGCCGCCGGGGCGACGCCCGAACTCGTGCCGAAATCACGTCCGCCTGCCGTCTGGGTCACGTCGCTGTTTCCGGCTGCCGTGCTGGCCGTGTGCGAGCCGTGTCCGTTGACATCCAAGGGGGAGAAAAGCTCCAGCGGGGATCTCTGCTCGGGTGGAACAACAGCCTTGTAGGCCTGGTCGTAGAAGCGGGCACCAATGACCTTGCTGTTGCACTCGGTTCCCTCGAACCCGTCCCCTGCAACGCAATCGCCAACAAACGTGCCGCCGTTGGCCTTGCGCATGGCGATGACGTTGCCCTGCAGGTGGAAGGGCCGGCCTATCTTTGGGCTTCCCGAGAGCGGCGGGACGGTGTCGCCCGCGAAGAATGGATTGTCCGGCGAATAGCCGGTGTCCAGGACGCCGACGACGACGCCCTTGCCGGCGTCATCCCTGCCGTCAAACTGCTGCTTCCAGACACCGTCCGGGCCGGGGAGGCCGAGGAAATCCGTGCTGGAGTAGTCCGGCTTGCGCATCGTGTCGGGAACCACGGCCAGCACGCTTCTGTCACCGGCCAGCTGCTTGGCCTGTTCTGCGGACAGGGCCGCGCTGAAGCCGTTGACGGCCAGGGTGAAACTCTGGTCTATCTGCACACCCTTGGCGGCGGCCGTTTGCCGCTGCTTGTACCTGAGGTGCGCGTCGTACTTCCGGGAGTTGGACCCGGAGGAGTCCAGCTTCTTGCCCTTCGGAACGGCCGTGCCCGGAATGCCGGCCACGCCACCCGAGTATGTGGCCAGGGGCTTGTCCTTGAGCATCACGATGTATCGGCCGTCGTCGAAAGCCGACTGGCCGGCGGACGGCCCGGGTGCGGCAGATGTGGGCGCGGCGAGCCCCTGGCCGAGGACCAAGGCGAGGCCGACGGCGAGCACGGCAGGCAGCCGCCTGCTGAGTTTAGGGCGGGAGGATTCTTGCTGGGTGGTCATTGGGGACATGCCTTCCTTGGTTCTTGGACCTGCAGACCTTCGGTCCCACGAACTGGACGCTCCGCCCCCCTAGGCGTCATCACTCTTTGGTTGTAGCCGCGCACCCGTCAATGTCAGAAAGATACCGCGGACGCCGCTAAGAATCGATACCCTTCCGTTAGCGATTGCCGGGCACCGTTACCAGGCCGTTCCGGACCGCCGGATGGGCCGACGGTAGAATGGGAAAAACTTGAGGAGACCCGGCATGCGCAAGCAATTCATTTCTGTGCTGCTCGCCCTCGGAGCGCTGGGCGGCCTGGCTGCCTGCACCCCGGATAGCGGAACAGGGCAGCCCAGCCCCGGGGCCACGAGCGCATCACCCGGCACCTCTGAACCCGGTACATCTGCGCCCGGTACCACAGCACCGGCCACCACACCCCCGGACGCCGAGACGACAGTGCCTGCCCCTGCTCCGTCCGCGCCCGCTCCGCTGCCTTCGGGGCCCGGAACCGGAGATGCCGAGCTCTCCATCGCCGTCAAACCCTCCCGGGACGGAACCGCCGTCAATTACACACTCGTCTGCAAGGCGGGCGCCCCGGTGGCCGAAAGCCAGCATCCGAGTGCCGCCGCGGCCTGTGCCGCCTTGAAGGAGAATCCTGCCGTCCTGAACCAACCCGGCCCGCGCAAGGACGTTTCGTGCACCCAGCAGTACGGGGGCCCCCAGGTGGCCACGGTCACGGGAGCTGTTGACGGCACCCCCGTGGAGAGTACTTTCATGCTGCGCAACGGCTGCGAAATAGGCGCCTGGAACGCCGCCAAGGACATCCTGGGGTCTGCCGGTGGGGCAGTTTAGGTCCGTGCCCGACGTAACGCTCGAGATGCAGGATCAACCACTCGTTCTCCCGGCTGCCGACTGGCGGGACCGCGAAGCCGCCCATGCCGAACGGGTACGCCGTTACGCCGATCCGTACCTTGAGCGGCGCTCCGCCGGCAGGAAGCACCCGGTGGAGGACTTCCTCTTCACCTATTACACGCAAAAACCCGGCCAATTGCTGCGCTGGCATCCCGGTGACGGCGTCATTCTCGCCGGAGCGGAAGCCGGCCCGCGCAGCACATGGAAGTTCTACCGCGCGCTCGACGCCGGCGAGCTCGCCTTGCGCGGCCTGCCACCCGGCAGCACCGCGGTCACCTTCGACCGCCCGGCGTTTGTGGCCGCGCGACGCGACGCCCTCGTTTTTGCCCGGATCATCCTGGCCGGCACCGCTGCGCGTCCGGCGCAGTTCGGCTGCTTTGGCCTGCACGAATGGGCCATGGTGTACCGCCAAGACAAGTTTGAGCTGCGGCACGAATACCTGAAGCTGCGGCTCGGCGGCGCCGGCACGGACAAGGTGGTTGAAGAGAACCGAATCCGGTGTTCGCATTTTGACGCGTACCGTTTCTACACGCCGGATGCGCTTCCTCTGAACGAACTCACGCCCAGCAGGGAGAACCAACGGGCCATGGAACAGCCCGGCTGCCTGCACGCCAACATGGACCTGTACAAGTGGGCCTACAAGCTTTCGCCCGCACTGCCAAGCGAACTGGTGATGGACTGCTTTGAACTTTCATGGCGGGTGCGGGCCATGGACATGCAGGCGTCTCCCTATGATCTCGCCGACTGGGGCTATCCTCCGATCAGGATTGAGACGGCAGAAGGCAAGGCCACCTACGTTGAGCAGCAGCGTGCCTTCGCCGCAGAGGCTCAGATGCTGCGCGGCAGACTGCTGGCGGCGCTCGCTCCTCTCTTCGAGGACCTCGGTGCGGACGCTTCAGGAGGCCAGCCGTGACCGACGCCGGCGCCGGCGCCGGTGCCGGTGCCCCCGCCCCGGATTCAGACCTGGACCTGGACCTGACCGTCACCCTGACCGAGACGCCCGGAGGTCCGGAGCGGACCTTCAGCCTGGCCCGGCGGCCGGGACATCCCCCGGAATCGAATCTGCCGGACCCTGCGGGGGCGGTTGCCGCCGTCGAACGGTTCGGGGAAGGGATCTTCTTTCCCGTTCCGGGACCTCCCATGCTCTGCACCCAGCAGTACGGTGGCCCGCAGGTGGCCGTGGTCACCGGAACGTTCGGTGACCGGCAGGTGCACTCCCGGTTCTCCCTGACAGACGGCTGCGAAATTGCGCGCTGGCACGCACTCGCTCCGCTGCTGGGTGGGGTTTCCGGGTCCACCGGTGCAGTCTAAGACAACAGGGGCGCGTTAAAACAACAGAGTCCCAAAAGCAGCAGTGGCCGGCGGCATGCACCGCCGGCCACTGCTGCCAGGGAGTCCCCAAGGGAACCCGCTTCCGGGACCTTCCTAGATGGAGTTATCCGGAATCCGTGTCAGGTCCTCGTTATGGACCTTTCCCCGGTCTTTCTTTTTCGTCGGATCTTCCGAAGCCGGTGGAACGCCGGCGACGGCGCCCGGTGTCACCACGACGCTGACGAAGGTCGGTGCGCTGGCGCCGTCGAACGTGATCCGGCCGATGTACGAGCCGGGTGCCAGGTTCTGCCACGACAGCGCCAGGTTGCCGGATCTGCCGTTGTCGAGGCGCACGGGGTCAGGGGCTACCGTTGCGTTTCCAACGTTTGCTCCCAGGACCGCGGCATCCACAGATGCCTTGGTGGCCTGGCTGCCCGGGCTGTCGTACAGATTCACGTGCATCCGGTAGGTCCCCGGTGCGGGGTTGGCGATGGACACCGTTTCACTGGCCGATGCAGTGGCCGCGACAATCGCCTGGTTGCCCGGCGTGATGACCACCATGTCGAAGTCAGCCTTTTCATCGGCCGAGAAGACGGACAGCTTGGCCAGCGGGGCACCGGCCGGAACCTCGACGGTCTTCACGAAGTTCGAGGCGTCAGTCGTGTACCTGAACGGTCCGGGAACCAGTTCGATGGCCGAAGAATCAGCCTTGGACAGCCCGTCGAGGGTCACGTTGGTAGGCGAATTGGTGCCTGAGACGATGCTGACATCTCCGGAGCCGTTGCCTCCAATGGAGTTGAAGGCAACGTTCTTGGGAGCCACCACCGACTGCGGGCGCACCGCGATCGGCGAGACCACGCTCATGTTCGCCCCCTCCCAGGTGAGCGAGCCCATGGCGAACTGCCCCAGCGTGGCGCTCTGGTTCTCGAAGGAAACTTTGAACGTACGCTTTTCGCCGGGAGCGTTGAAGGACAGAATGGACGGCGTGACCGTCACCTTGACACCGGGCACGCTGGCCTTGGCTCGGTAGACGCCGGCGGTCAGCGCCGTCACCGTACGTGTGACTTCTATCCTGCCCGCCAAGTTGCCCAGGGAGAAGGACGGGACGTTCATGTCACGGGACCTGGTGCTGCCAAGGTCCGGAATGCCCAGGTCAACCCCGGTCCCCTGGATGAACCGCAGGTAGTCATCGCCGTCGGCATCGTAAACCAGTCCCGGGCTCAGCATCCGGGCCGGGTCGACCTGCCCGGCGCCGGTGGCGAGGACATCCGTGTTCTTGCTGCCGTCTGCGAGCTTGAGGTCACTTGCCGTGGTCATCATGGCCGATTTCACAGCAGCCGGAGACCAATGGGCGTTCTTGCCCAGGATGAGGGCGCCGAATCCGGCAACGTGGGGCGCCGCCATGGACGTCCCCGACATGAACCCGAAGGTGTCACCGCCGGCACCGATGGGCGAAACGCCGGCCAGGACAGCAACGCCCGGGGCCGCGACGTCAGGCTTGAGGAGATCAGAGTCCGTGGCGATGAGCGGTCCGCGGGAAGAGAAGCCGGCGATCTGCGGCTGCGCCTCGGCCGGCAGTCCGGTGGTGTCCTTGTTCACGAGCGATACCGTAATGGCCGGGTTCGCGGTTACTTTGGCCTTGATCTTCTCCGTGGCAGGAGGGTTTACGTGCACGGTGGGCACAGAGTGCTTGTCCGCGTCGAGGGACGAACTGGTCACGTTGGCCAGGATCATTCCGGCACCGCCGCCGCGGGCCACCTCGGCACTCTTGGCTACGCGGTCATAGGTGCCGCGGTCACAAACCACTACCCTGCCGGAAATCTTCGCCGGATCCAGGGAACCCGGACCGCACAGCTGCGGGGCGGGATCCTGCCCGGACCCTGCAGTAGCGGCGAGGACCACCCCGGCGCCGGTAACCTCGCGGTTCATGATGCTGGCGCCGCGGAACTTGCTGCCGTCCGAGAATTCAGCCGTGCCCTGCAGTTCCTGGGAGAAACTGCTCGCCGCAACCGTCGTGACCCAGGGTTCACCGTGGTTGACGGTGCTGGCTGCGGGCCCGGAGTTGCCGGCCGACGCCGAAACGAAGATGCCGGCCGAGGCTGCCGACAGGAACGCCAGGGACACCGGGTCCGTCGTGGTGGATGTGGTGCCCGAGATGGAGTAGTTCAGCACGTCAACGCCGTCCAGCACCGCCTGGTCGATCGCTTCGATGGACGAGGAGGTGTAGCAGCCTCCCGTGGCGGGGTCGTTGTCCTCCCAGCAGATTTTGTAGATGGAAAGCTTGGCGGCCGGGGCAATGCCGCCGGTGATGCCGAAGCTCCGGCCGTCGACGAATGTCTCGACGTTGGGGTTGCCGGCGGCGGTGCTGGCGGTGTGTGTGCCGTGGCTGCCGACGTCGACCGGGGAAATCAGCTCTTCCGGTGCACGGTCCTTCTTGGCCACGGTGTCCTCGAAAGCTTCCGAGAAGTAGCGGGCGCTCAGGACCTTGGAATTGCAGGCCCTGCCATTAAATCCTTCGCCTTTCTGGCACTCGCCCTCAAAGGTGCTGCCGTCCGACTTCAGCATGGCAATCCGGCCGCCCGCGGTGCGGTAGGGGACGCCGACCTGCGGCTCCCCCCTGAGCGGCTGCACCTCGCCTCCGGCGAAGAAGGCGCTCGATGGTGTGTAACCGGAATCAATGACTCCGACCACAACGCCTTTGCCCGCGTTTTCCTGGCCGCCGAACTGTGTATTCCACGTGCCGTTGGGGCCGCTGAGCTTGAGGAAGTCGGTGGTGGAGTAATCCGGCGCCCGCTGGCTGTCCGGGGCGACGGTGAGGACGTCAGGCTTTTTGGCGAGGTTCACGGCCTGGTCTGCGGTCAGGGTGGCACTGAAGCCGTTGAGCGCGGCAGTGTACTTGTGCCGGATCTGCACGTTTTCCTTTTGGGCCAATGCTGTCTGCTTCGCTTCAAGGTGCGCCCGGTACTTCCGCACTTCGGGGCGGTTGGCGTCGAGTTTCCGGCCCGACCGCGGCTTCGTGGCCGGCAGTCCCGGCGTGCCGCCGTCGTACGTGGCTGCGGGCTTGTCAGTGAGGACCACGATGTAGCGCCCCGCCTGGAAGTCCTTGGGATCAATGGTCTTGTGCTCCCCCAATTGCGTCACGCCCTGGGTCGGGGCGGCGACAGCCGGCGATGTGGCGGGGGATGAAAGGAGCATAAGCAGACCGACACACAGTGCCGCTGCTTTCCTGGCCCCCCGGCTTCGGAAGAAGCTCTTTCCTGCGGAATTCACGAGTGATTTGAACCTTTCATAAGGAACGGTCCCGGCTGCGCTGCCAGGCTCATGCGGCCAAGCCGCGCGAGATTGACAGGTCCTGTCGATTCCCCCAAGGTCAGCCGATCCCCACAGTACCTACTGGCAGGTACTTATGACATACGTCACAAACCACTTTTTAAAAATTGTCACTCAGATCAACAGGGCCTTAAATGACGGAAGCGGGCACCCTGGAGGGGCGCCCGCTGTGCCCTCCATGGACCCGGCGCGGATCCGAAGGCGCCTGCCTGGAGCGCTACTGGCGCGGAGTGCGGACCACGTCACTAATCCACTGGCGGGTCTTCTCGTCGACCGGACCTGCAACGCGGTTCTGCTTGGCGGCGCGGTCCGCCTTGATCTTTTGCAGAACCATCCTCCCCAGGCCCGCAAATACGGCGGCAACGACCACTGGCAACACTACGGATTTCGGTTTCTCAGCCATTCCGCAATCCTACTGACGGGGCCGACGGCGGGCCAGAGCCGGCGTCGGCCTTCACAGGAGGCCAGCGTCACGGGGCCCGAATACGGCTTGCGCCGCTGCGGCCGGTAGAATGGGCAGGCAAGCTCGCGGAGCGCCCGTCCATGTTGTGCCATGTGTGCCAGAAGGCCGCAGACGAACGGCGTGAGACGGCACCACTCCGCTGCGCCCTTACCCAATGCTCACGCACAGGAGTTACCGGATGCCCCGGATCGTTGTCGACGTCATGCCCAAGCCCGAGATTCTGGACCCGCAGGGGAAGGCCATCGTGGGTGCACTCCCCCGCCTGGGCTTCACCAGCTTTAGCTCTGTCCGCCAGGGCAAGCGCTTCGAACTGACCGTCGACGGCGAGGTGACCGAAGCAATCCTGGCCCAGGCCCGGGAAGCTGCCGAGACCCTGCTGTCCAACCCGGTGATCGAGGACGTCGTCAACGTCGAGGTCGTCGAGGCCTGAGATGACTGAACTCCCCCTGATCGGCGAGGCAGTCGCCGGCGCTCCAGATGCCCGCAGCCTCGCGGGCGCGAAGATCGGCGTCATCACCTTCCCCGGCACGCTCGATGACCGCGACGCTGCGCGCGCAGTCCAACTCGCGGGCGGCACACCCGTTTCGCTGTGGCACGCCGACACGTCACTCGGTGACGTGGACGCCGTCATCATTCCCGGTGGCTTCTCGTATGGCGACTACCTCCGGGCCGGCGCCATCGCACGTTTCGCGCCGCTGATGTCCAAGGTCATCGATGCCGCCAACTCCGATGCCAGGCTGCCGGTGCTCGGCATCTGCAACGGCTTCCAGATCCTCACCGAGTCGCACCTGCTGCCCGGATCCATGATCAAGAATGACCACCTGAAGTTCATGTGCCGCGACCAGGTGCTGCGCGTCGAGAACAGCCGCACCGACTGGACCCTCGATTACGCCGAGGGCCAGGAGATCACGGTGCCGCTGAAGAACCAGGACGGCCAGTACATCGCCGACGACAAGACGCTGGACGCGCTCGAGGCTGAAGGCCGCGTCGTGTTCCGGTACGTGGGCTTCAACCCGAACGGCTCACGCCGCGACATCGCCGGCATCTCCAACGCCGCCGGCAACGTGGTGGGCCTCATGCCGCACCCCGAGCACGCAGTGGAGCAGGGCTTCGGCCCCCAATCACTGGACGGCATCGGCGGGACCGACACGGACGGCCTGGGCTTCTTCACTTCCGTACTGAACAAGATTGTGGGAGGCGCCAAGTGACCACCTCAGCTGAAACCGTCGGCAAGAAGTTCAACATCGACACTGTCGAGAACGCGGCCAAGACCCCGGACACCGAACTCCCCTGGGCCGAGCTCGGCCTGAAGCAGAACGAATTCGACGAGGTCGTGAAGGTCCTGGGCCGCCGCCCCACGGGCGCCGAACTGGCCATGTACTCCGTCATGTGGAGCGAGCACTGCTCCTACAAGTCCTCCAAGAACCACCTGCGCCAGTTCGGCGAAAAGGTGACGGACGAGATGAAGAAGGACATGCTGGTGGGCATCGGCGAAAACGCCGGCGTCACCAATCTGGGCGACGGCTGGGCCGTGACGTTCAAGATCGAGTCCCACAACTCGCCGTCGTTCGTGGAGCCTTACCAGGGCGCCGCAACCGGCATCGGCGGCATTGTCCGCGACATCATCTCCATGGGCGCCCGCCCGGTGGCCGTGATGGATCCGCTGCGTTTCGGTGCCATCGACCACCCTGACACCGCCCGCGTTATCCACGGCGCCGTCGCCGGCATCGGCGGCTACGGCAACTCGCTGGGCCTGCCCAACATCGGCGGGGAAATGGTCTTCGACTCGGTCTACCAGGGCAACCCGCTGGTTAACGCTTTGGCAGTCGGCGTCATGCGCCACGAGGACATCCGCCTCGCCAACGCCTCCGGCAAGGGCAACAAGGTGGTGCTGTTCGGTGCCCGCACCGGCGGCGACGGCATCGGCGGGGCCTCGGTGCTGGCCTCGGAGTCCTTCGATGACACCAAGCCGTCCAAGCGCCCCGCTGTCCAGGTGGGCGACCCGTTCGCCGAGAAGGTCCTGATCGAGTGCTGCCTTGAGCTGTTCAAGGGTTCACTGGTGGAAGGCATCCAGGATCTGGGCGCTGCAGGCATCTCCTGTGCCACGTCCGAGCTCGCCTCCAACGGCGACGGCGGCATGCAGGTTGAACTGACCTCCGTGCTGCTGCGCGACCCCACGCTGACCCCGGGCGAAATCCTGATGTCCGAGTCGCAGGAACGCATGATGGCCGTGGTCACCCCCGAGAACGTCGCCGCTTTTGAAGCGGTCATGGACAAGTGGGCCGTGGAGTACTCCTGGCTGGGCGAGGTGACCGACACCGGCCGCCTGATCATCACCTGGGACGGCGAGGTCATCGTCGACGTGGACCCGCGCACCGTGGCCCACGACGGCCCGGTCTACGACCGCCCGTACGCCCGCCCGGAATGGCAGGACGCCGTGCAGGCCGACGCCTTCACCGGCTCCGTCCAGGACACCGGCCGTCCCTCCGCCCCCGCGGAACTGGCCGCCGCCGTCACCGAGCTCATTTCCTCGCCAAACATGTGCGACAAGTCCTGGATCACGGACCAGTACGACCGCTATGTCGGCGGCAACACGGCTTTGGCGTTCCCGGACGACGCCGGCGTGGTCCGGGTGGACGAGGAAACCGGCCTGGGCGTTGCCCTGGCCACCGACGCCAACGGCCGTTACACCTACCTGGACCCGTACCAGGGCGCCCAGCTGGCACTCGCCGAGGCCTACCGCAACGTGGCCACCTCCGGCGCCGTGCCCATGGCCGTCAGCGACTGCCTGAACTTCGGTTCCCCCGAGGATCCTGACGTGATGTGGCAGCTGGCCGAGGCCATTCGCGGCCTGTCGGACGCCTGCATGGAGCTGGGCATCCCTGTCACGGGTGGCAACGTCTCGCTGTACAACCAGACCGGCACGACGCCGATCCACCCTTCCCCGGTGGTTGCTGTACTGGGCAAGCTCGACGACGTCGCGCGCCGCACGCCCTCGGGCTGGCGCGAGGACGGCCAGGCCATCTACCTGCTGGGCACGACCGCCGCTGAGCTGGACGGCTCGGAGTGGGCGAACCTGCGCGGACACCTTGGCGGCCTGCCGCCCAAGGTTGACCTGGCGGCCGAGCGCGCCCTGGGCGAGATCCTGATCAACGCCTCCCGCGACGGCATGGTGGACTCCGCGCACGACCTCTCCGAGGGCGGCCTCGCGGCAGCTCTCGTGGAGTCCTCACTCCGCTATGGCGTCGGTGCCCGGATCGCGCTGCAGGATGTTCTGGACCGCGACGGCATCGACCTGTTCACGGCGCTGTTCTCGGAGTCCCAGGGTCGCGCCCTCGTGGGCGTCCCGCGTTCGGAGGAAGTCCGCTTCACGGACATGTGCACCGCCCGCGGCTTCGCCCACATCCGCATCGGCGTGGTGGACGCGGCCAGCGGCCAGCTGGAGATCAACGGCGTGGACGCACTCCCGCTCGACGCCCTCCGCGAAGCCCACGAGGCAACCCTGCCGAAGTACTTCGGCTAAGCCGTCAGGCACCAAGCGCGAACGGACACTTGTAGCCCCTTGGGGCCACAAGTGTCCGTTCGCGCTTAACCTGTCGATCAGTCCTCGCTGTGGATTTCGCGCTGGCGCGCGCTGAGCAGGTCCATTTCGGGGCGGGCGGCCACAAAGCGTTCGACGGCGGTGAGCACCTCCACGAGGTGGGCCCGGTCCGCGGCGACGAGGCCGGCGCCGAGCCGGGTGCGCCGGTATTGGTCCTGGTCCCCCACCTCCGCCACGGAGACGTCATAGCGGCGTTTCAGTTCCGCGAGCAGCGGCCTGACCACGGAACGCTTCTCCTTCAGGCTGTGAACATCGCCAAGGAGGATGTCGAACTCAATCCATCCGATCCACATGCCCTCATGCTAGCGGCGTCAGCCGGCGAGGGCGTGCTCGCATTCTGCGATGGCATCGCGGGCATACTGCTGCTGGGCCGGCGTTCCCACCCGGTCCGCCCACTGCTCGGCCAGTTGAAACTCCACGAGCGCCTCGGCGAAACGGCCGGCGCCATGGAGCGCCCAGCCCAGATTATTGTGCAGCGCCACCATCCAGCGCCTGGTGCTTGGGTCATGGGCCGTGGAAGCGTACTCAAGCGCACTCCGGGTCCACAGTTCCGCGTGGTCAGCATCGGCGATGGCGAGCATGTGAAGGGCATCCACGGCGAGGAACTCCTCCCCCAGGTGGTCGCCCAGCTCTGCGGCCTGTTCGAACAGCGGAACCGCCATCGCCGGGTGACCGCTGGAGTTCAGGATCCGTCCGCGCTCGAGAATGATGCGTATGCCGATGGTGGGTTCGTCTTCGCCGTCGATCGAGTCCAGCAGGGCATCGGCCTCCTCGAAGCGGCCCTGCAGCCCGATCGCCCGGCCCAGCTGCGTGGCGAGCTCCGCCCTTTCGTCGGCGTCGTACTTCTGGTCGTCCATCGCTTCCCGGAACCGCCGTTCGGACAGCCCGGGGTTGTCGAAATCCCACAGTCGGTCAAGGGTCTTTTGGTCCAGCATGTACCGTCTCCTGATCAGCTTTCACCGGTCGCGAGTTGCCGTGCCCCTTCAATGTATCGGGAAGTGATGTGCCGCTGCGCCGCCCTGGCCAGCAAACCGCCTGCGGTGTAAAACCAGTTCGAGTGCCTGCTGAAGGCTGTGATCTTGAGAAACACACGTTGCTGTTCGTCGATCACCACTTCAAAGGCTTCCTCACCCCGTTCGGGATGGCCGGGCAGTGTTCCATAGGCAAAGCCGGCCGACTGCGGCCCGGCGCCGGGCGCAGGCTGCCGCACCCAGACCACCTCGCAGGGTGCGTTGATGCGGAACGGCCCGACGCCGAAGCCGCTCACCACGCGTGCGCCGGGAACCACGGCGTCGGACTCGGTGCGGACCCTCAGCCCGGAGCGGCGCTGCAGCTCCCAGGAGAGGATACCGCGGGCCACCCGGCGGTACGTCGCGTGTCCCTCTCCCAGATACGTCTGCGTGACAAGGCAAGGGAACCCCGCAGGGGGCATCCCGCCCTGGGTGGAGCCGATCCCAGGGTAGTTGAGCTCACCCTGCGCCAGGCGTCTTTCAGTCATTGCCCACCAGTCTGGCCCATCCGAGTTGCTCACGCTGCTTCCGGCTCAGCGAGGCAACCACGAGGTCGTAGGAGTCCTCCACCATGTCGCGGATCATGTCGTCCGGCAGTGTGCCGTCCAGCCGGACGCCGTTCCAGTGCGTCTTGTTCATATGCCAGGCGCCGGTGATCTCGGGATGCACGGCCCGCAGCTGTTCGGCCAGGGCCGGTTCGCACTTCAGGCTCACGGACCAGTCATCCGGATCCATAGTGGACGCCGCGAACATCTTGGCCTCGTGCCTGGCGCCTCCCGCAACGGCCGCCCGGACTTTGAAAACCGACGTTTCCGGTCCGAACGGGAAGTCCTCAAACGCGCCAGGAAACGACAGGCAGATTTCCCTCAATTCGGCTGGATTCATGGAGCGAGCCTACAAAGCCTTTCCCTCCGGTGCTAGTCTGCGAGCATGGCAGCAGGTCAGCAGACCATACCCGTGCTTGACCTTGGCGCGGCGCGCCAGGCCGATGGATCGTTCAGCCCGGACTTCATAGACAAGCTCCGCGATGCCACGCACCGGGTCGGCTTCTTCCAGGTCACCGGCTACGGAGGTTCACCCGGCCAGGCGAGGGAGCTGCTGGCCACGATCAAGCGCTTCTTTGATTTGCCCCTCGAGGAGCGGATGAAGCTGGACAACCGACTCTCGCCCCATTTCCGCGGCTACACGCGGATGGGCACGGAAGTGACCCAGGGCAGGGCGGATGCGCGCGAACAGATCGACTACTCGCCCGACCGCGAACCGGTAAAGGAGTATCCTCCCGATCGGCCGTACTGGCTCCTCCAGGGCCCGAACCTGTGGCCGGATGAGTCACTGCCTGAGCTGAAGCCGGCGGCGATGGCGTGGGCCGGGCTTATGGCGGAAGTGGGGGCGGAACTGATGCGCGCCATCGCCGTTTCCCTCCGGCTGCCGGAAGACTACTTTGATGAACCCTTCCGGGACTCACCGGCCTGGATGGGCAAACTGGTCCACTATGTCGGCGGAGTCGTCGAGGAGGCCGGCGAGCAGGGCGTCGGCTCACACGCGGACTACGGTTTTGTGACCCTCCTCCTGCAGGATGAGGTGGGCGGGCTGGAAGTACTGCCGCCGGGCGCGAGCGAGTGGGTGCCGGTGGAGCCCATCCCCGAAGCCCTGGTGGTGAACCTCGGCGAAATGCTGGAGGTGGCCACCGAGGGCTACCTCGCCGCCACGATCCACCGTGTGAAGGCGCCGCCGCCAGGGGTGGACCGTTACTCTGTGCCGTTCTTCTGGTCGCCACGTCTCGATGCGGTGATCGATCCGGTACCGCTCCCGGCAGAACTCAAGGCGCAGGCCCGCGGCATCTCCGACGACCCGTCCAACCCGATGCTCGCCTCGTTCGGGCTGAACATGCTCAAGGGAAGGATGCGGGCGCACCCGGATGTCACAGAGCGCCACTACCCGGAGCTGATGAAGCGCTAAGCTGCTCCCGACCGTGACCCGGCAGCGGTCTCAGAGCCCGTAGTGCCAGCCTTCGCGGGCAGGGCACGAGTCCACCACGACGTCCAGCCCGGCGGCCTTTGCACGCTCCACGGCGGCGTCATCGAAAACACCCAATTGCAGCCAGACTGCCTTGGCGCCGATGGCGATTGCCTGGTCAATGACCGGCCCGACCTTTTGCGAGTTCACGAAGCACTCCACGACGTCGATCGGGTGCTTCGCCGGCGATATGTCGGCCAGGGAGCGGTACCCCTTTTCCCCGTGGACATCGTCCCCGCGCAGGTTCACGGGAATGATCTCCATGCCCATGCGGTCACGGACGTACAGGGCCACGTCATAGGCGGAGCGCCATTCGTTCGTGCTGAGGCCGACGATGGCCCACGTCCCCTTCGTTCGCATAAGGCGTTCAATCACTGCTCGATCGTTAACGTGTGCCATGCAGCAAGCCTACTCCTGCGCGCTTTGCCCACGTTCATCGAATAAGTGAACGCCTCAGCGGACGGCGCAGTCGGGTTGGAAGAAACCGCCGACGGAATCTCAATCATGTTGTCAACGAGGATTCCCGTCCGGATAGCTACCGGCAAGGGTCCCTGCCTACCGTCATTCCCGGGTACGGCTGGGGCGCTCTGGTCTTCCTTTCACTGGCGCGGGGGCGGGGGCGGCCTTGGTGACCGGCCAGCTTTCCCTCTCCCCCGGTTGTTTTTGCCTGCTGGCGGAGCATCGCGTAGCTGTGCCCGACGGAGTCGGCGCAACCCGAAGGGCAAGCAGCGGATGGATTGTGGGAGGAAATAAGCGAAACGCCGACACAAGGCATCGGCTGTGCAGCCGTCCGCAGGACGGTTGAGCCGGTGGAGCGGGCACGTACGATCCGCAGGACAGCAGCAAAAAAAGCAGAAAAGCGCCTCTACAGCCCGAGCGAAGTGAGGACCGATTAACTCAAGAGGCTGGGCAGGCGAGGTGAGGAACGATGCCCGCCGTTACCGCAATTCATGACGGCCGGATCCGAGATCGGGCGGCGAAAACGCGTCCCGTTGTGCCTTGGCGGCGGCAATGCATGCGTTGAACCGCTGATGATCAGCTCATGGTCACACTCGGCGAGGGTCGCCGAGCATGTTGAGCATCAGGCGGACCCGTCGAGTCGCGGGGTCGATGCCGTCTGAGATGGATCGGACTTGGATGCCGCGGTCGCGCCGCAGGGTCACGGTGTTGATTACGTCAATCAACGATCGGCCCAAGCCGTCGACACGCCAAACAACGACGGTGTCGCCCTCCTCGGCGTACTCAAGAAGCTTTTTTCATTCCGGGCCGCTTGATGCCTGTTTTGCTGCCCGAAGTGACATCGGCGAAAACGTCGCGTCCTCGCTGTCCCGTATCGTCCAAAGCTGAGAAGATCCTGACCCCAGCGGCAGGGGACTCGGGCGGTCCTGTCTTGGATGCTTCTCACCCTCCAGTGGAAAGGCCGCGACGGCGATTTTCAGCTCAGGATCAAGGACGCCCAAATACCGAGGCCAGTGCTTCCCAATCGGATTCCACCATGACCGCCTATGGATTGCCGTCCGGCTTAGGGCTATCCAGGTCACCGGAATGGGTAGTTGCAAGCTGTCCCCGGCCAGCGGCTGAAGCTTCAATATGAAGGGTCCCGTGCTGCGTAATCCCGAGCCAGCGATCGTTCAGGACAGCACCGGCTTGTTCGGCACCTTCCATGGCTGCCACGCCGAAGCCACCCAACTCAACTCTGTCTATTGTGTATTGTGTACAATTGTTCTATGGTGGAGGGCGTAAACAACCTGACTGGATATCCGTTCAGTCTCATAGAGGAGGAGAGAAACCTTGATCGACTTCGAGCCGAAGTACATCAGCTTTGACATGCATGGCACGCTGATCCGCTGGCAGATCGTTGACCTGACCCGGAAGCTGCTGGCCGACATTGTGCCGGCCGAGCAGATGGACGCGGTCATCGCCGGCTTCAAATGGCAGCGCCTCGATGAGGTCCTTGGTCCGTGGAAGCCGCTGCCCGATGTCATCCACGACTCGCTGCGCAAGACCCTGGAGCGCTTCGACCTCCCGTATCGGAAGTCCGACAGCCAGGCCATCGCGGATGCGATCCCTACCTGGGGGCCGTACGAGGAGGTTCCGGAGGCGCTGCGGGCGCTGGCATCGAAGTACCCCCTGGTCATCCTGACCAATTCCGACAACAACGCCGTCATGAAGAATGTTGAGAAGCTCGGGGCGCCGTTCCACGCGGTCCTCACGGCCGAGGACGCCCAGGCTTACAAGCCGCGCTACCAGGCGTTCGAGTACATGTTCAAGCAGCTCAACTGCCGTCCCGAGGACGTCCTGCACGTCTCCGGCAGCCCCCGCTACGACCTGATGGTCGCCCAGGAGCTCGGCGTGAAGAACACGGTATTCGTCAACCGGGGCTACGAGCTCCCAACCCCCGCTTACAACTTCAGGCAGATCGAGCTTCTCTCCGATCTGCCACCGCTGCTCGGCATCTAGGAGGTTCAGGTTTTGTCTGCCTGAAGGCAGGGGCGCAGTGCTCCCACTCCGTCTGCCCCGGTCACAGAAGTAATGCCGGGGTAGACGGACCCCTATTGAAATCCGCGCGCCCTGGGCCGTCTCGACTTGGCCCGTCCAGCCGGCTTTGAGAGTGCATCATGGTTCACGAGAGGAAAGACATGGACAAGACCGAATTCCAAGAAACGAAGCTGGTCACCCTGGACGACGTTCGCGAGGCGCAGGGGCGCATCAGCCACGCCTGTCTCCGGACGCCGGTCCTGCAAGTGCTCCATCCGGCAAGCGGTGAGCCGACATGGGTCAAAGCCGAGTCCCTTCAACACACAGGCTCCTTCAAGTTTCGTGGCGCCATGAACGCAGTGGCCGCGCTCAGCGGAACCGCAGGCGACCGAGGCGTTGTGACCTATTCGGCAGGCAATCACGGCAGGGCTCTGGCCTACGCGGCCCGGAGGGCCGGAGTCGACGCAACGGTGGTGATGCCCCATACGGCCCCGCAGTTCAAGGTTGATGTCACGCGAGCTTTGGGGGCCACCGTTGTGCTCCGGCATCCCGACGAGTTCGTACCGCATGCCCACTATCTGGCGGAAGTTCAAGGATTGACCCTCGTTCCTCCGTATGACGATCCCCTGATCATTGCCGGGCAAGGTACCGCGGGGCTTGAGCTGCTTGAGCAGACCGACGACGTCGACGTGGTGCTTGTGCCAGTCGGCGGAGGCGGCCTGATCGCCGGTGTAGCCAGCGCCATCAAGAGCCTGCGACCGGATGTACGGATCATTGCGGTCGAACCGGAACTCGCCGCAGACCTTGCGGAAGGGTATGCCAAAGGCGAACGGACAGTGTGGTCGCGGGAAATGACGTTGCGCACTATCGCAGACGGCCTGCGATCGGCCGCGGTGGGTGAGCTGACCTGGGCACACATCACAGCCCTCGTTGATGACGTCCTGGCAGTCTCCGAAGAGTCCATAGTCTCGGCAATGCGGTGGCTGGCCCAGGACGGGAAACTGGTGGTCGAACCAAGCGGCGCCGTCGCCAACGCCGCGCTCCTCGAGTACAGCAGCGAATTCGAAGGACGAAAGGTCGTGACGATCGCAACCGGGGGAAACATAGACCTCCAGGCCTATGCCGGACTGATAACCGGCCCTTCGGATCACTGAAGTGATGAAGAACGCGAGCAACCCCATGTAGGAAGTGTCTGTCATTGAGACTCGGGAAGGTCACTGCCCTGGTTACGTGCACCAACAGCGGCATCGGCCAGGTCGTAGACTTCCGCTTCAGCCGAACAAAGAGTTAACGGGCAAACACATTTAGAATCGACATCGACTAAGGAGGCAAGATGGAGACCAAGTTGACGTGGCCATCGCAGCGGAGCACTACTCCGGAAGGGGTCTATGGCGTATTGCGGGCCGCGATCCTCGACGGAACGCTGCCTCCCGGTGGACAGTTGCGTGAAGTCCAAATTGCCGAGGACCTCGGAATAAGCCGATCGCCGTTGCGCGAGGCATTGCCAAGGCTGGAGGAGGAGGGTCTCGTCGTAAAAGTCCCTTTCCGAGGGAGATTCGTGGCAAAGGTCGACCCTCGTGAGATCTCGGACATGGCAGCCTTGCGTCTCCTCCTCGAACCGTACGCTGCTCAACTATCCTTCGAAGCTCTGCGCGGGCAACAGCGGCCCATGTTGCTGCAAATCATGGAGCAGCTCCACCGAGCCGCGGATGAGAACGACATTCCGGCAAGCATTGATGCGCACCTGCGCTTCCACGGTCTTTTCTACGACTTCTCAGGAAACGATGTGCTGCGAAGTCTCTGGAACAGTTGGGAGACAAGGTTGCGTCTCTATCTGGCGGCCGACCATCGCGCTTATGAGGATCTGCATGATGTTGCCGTTGAACACCAGAGATTGGCTGATATTGCCTTGGAGGGCGACATCGACCGGTTCCGGGACGAGTTGGCCAATCATTTCCCGCTGGCTCTGCGCCATGGCACCTGACCGCAGCCCGAAAGCACACCAAGCCTAGATCCTTGCGGCTGCGGCATTACGGTCTCCGAAGATTCATTATCTCATCGAGGCCGTGGCTGGCAGAGAACGGAAACCCCTGGTTGAGCCCAGCGGCGCTGCCAGTGCCGCGCGCCTTGAGCACAGACAAAAGCTCGCTGGCTCAAGGGCTGCAGCAATCGCAACCGGCGGAAACATCGACCTCAATTCCTATGCCTCGCTGATCTCCCGCACTCCCCTTTCCTAACAAATCCCATCTACGAGTTGACCTATATCTTCTATCCCATGAAGGAGTGTCTGACATGAGGCTTGATAAAGTCACGGCTCTGGTGACCGGTGCCAACAGCGGAATCGGGCAGGCGGTGTGTTCCCAGTTCCGCAGTGAGGGAGCCCGCTTGCTGCTCACCGGGCGCAAGGAGCAGATCGACAGCGCGCAACCCGCGGACCTCTACGTTCCCGGAGACCTGAACGACGAGGCCTTCGTCGAGCGCCTCGCCCGCGAGGCCGCCGAGACCTACGGCACAGTCGACGTCGTCGTCCTCAACCACGGCCTGCAGGTCAGCGGCCCGCTGACCGAGATGTCTTACGAGGACGCGAAGAACACGCTCCACAGCAACCTGCTGAGCTCATTCCTGGTGATGAAGCACTTCGCGCCGCTGATGCCCGCTACCGGAGGCTCGTTCGTGTTGGTCGGTTCCCGGCTGGGCATCGTCGGCAAGCCCGAAGAGGTCCTGTACTCTGCGGCCAAGGGCGGCCTGATCATGCTCGCCAAGGGCGCAGCGATCGAGTGGGCCTCACGCAACATCCGCGTGAACGTCGTCGCTCCCGGCCTGACCGCAACCCCGATCATCGAGGCATCGTTCCAGCGCAAGGAAGACCCGGAGGCCTACCGGGCCCAGCGGGAGGGACAGATTCCGCT
>NZ_JBIVOO010000007.1:0-204391 GCF_044754165.1 Arthrobacter sp. NPDC093139 | reverse complement strand
CCCCTGACCGCCGACTTGATGAACACCGAGATCTTCGGACCCGTCGCGGCGATCACGGCGTTCGACAGCGAGGACGAGGTGCTCCGCCTGGCCAACGACACCGAATGGGGTCTGGTGGGGTATGTGTTTACTGAGACCATGGAAAAGGCCCTGCGCTTCTCCGCAGAACTCGAAGTGGGAATGGTCGGCGTCAACACCGGCATCGTTTCCAACCCGGCAGCACCCTTTGGCGGGGTCAAGCAGTCCGGGCTGGGACGCGAAGGCGGCAAGGTCGGCATCGAGGAATTCCTCGAGATCAAATACACCGCAATAGCGGTCTAACGGGGCATGCAGTAGTCCGAAGAATGAAATGAGGGGGAACAATGGCAGTACCAGAAGGACTGTTTGTCCTGGAGGGAAGGCCCACCGCGCAGCTGATCGCCGATCAGCTGCGCGAACAGATAATCCAGGGGACCTTCCGCCCGGGACAGCAGATCAACGAATCCGCCGTCGCCAGCCAGCTGCGCACATCCCGGGGCCCGCTCCGGGAAGCGCTGCAGCGCCTGTGCCAGGAAGGGCTCCTGGTCAGCCACCGCAACCGTGGCGTCTTCGTCACGGAGCTTTCCACCGCCGACATCAGGGAAATCTATGAGGTCCGCGAGTCCGTGGAGCTGGCCGCGTCCAACACATTGATGGATGCCGGGCAGGAGCAGATCCAAGACACCTGCCAGGTGCTGAAGGAAGTCATCAGGGACATGGCAAAGCAGGTTGCCGCGTCAAACTGGCAGGAGATTGCACGGCTGGATATGCAATTCCACACCTCCTTCGTTTCTGGCACGGGAAATACCCGGCTGATCCGGATTTACGAAACGCTGGCCGCCGAATCCAGAATGTGCATCCTCAACCTGGAAGTCTCCTACCCCCGCCTGGACGTGCTGGTCCAGGAACACCAGAACCTTTTGGACCTGCTGGAAGCAGGAGACAGGACGGGACTGCAGCAGGCCGTCAAACGGCACCTGCAAAAAGCCGTTGAAGATCTCACGGCAACGAGGGAAGACAGGGAGATTACTGCCTAATTACGGCCTTCGAGCAGTATCCACATTGAAGAGGTGGCCAGGTCTACGGACCTGGCCACCTCTTCCGTCTCTCACTAGAGCCGCGTCTGGGTCCCGGTCCCGCGGGACATGCCCGGGCGTCGACGAAAATACACAAAAAAACTTTCTGTGAATTGTCGATGATCTGCGATCACGGTGGTTGCATTATGTAGATAGGAACGTCAGGGGCCGACGGCTCAGGAGCCGTCTCCCGGAATACAAGAAGTCACTCGCCAGATGGGGCCTCGAATCAGGCGCCATTACCGAAGCCAAGCTCAACTAGAGGGACGCCGTGAAGAAGCTAATCCATTCTGAAGGGGAATCCACCGTAAGCGGGATTGACTCCTCGCTCAAGCCAAGGCTCCGGCGGCGGAGCACCTTTGAATACGTCGCATGGATCCTGTGTGGGCTCTTTGCCCTGGCCGTTCTGATTTCGGTATCGACCAATCCGAACTTCAAGTGGCACGTGGTTGCCCGGTACTTCACCCACGAGACGATCCTGCGTGGCTTGATGCTCACCATCTTCCTGACTGTTGCCAGCATGGCCCTCGGAACGCTCCTCGGCCTGGCCTTGGCCATCATGAGGTCCTCGAGCATCAAACCGGTCGCCGCCACAGCCAACGTCTACATCACCCTGTTCCGAGGCACCCCGGTCCTGGTGCAGCTGATCTTCTGGTTCAACATCGCCGCACTGTACCCGAACCTGACCATCGGCATCCCGTTCACCAACATCGGCACCGCGATCGACATTAATTCGCTGATGTCGCCGATCACCGCGGCCTTGGTCGGCCTGACGCTGAACGAGGCCGCCTACATGGCCGAGATCATCCGCGGCGGGTTCTCCTCGGTCGGCAAGGGCCAGATCGAGGCCGCCGACTCCCTGGGCATGAGCAGCTCCATGAAGATGCGCAAGGTCATCATCCCCCAGGCCATGCCCTCGATCATCCCCGCCACCGGCAACCAGGTCATCGGCATGTTCAAGGAAACCTCCCTGGTCAGCGTGCTGGGCGTCGCCGAACTGCTCCAAAGCGCCCAGCTCATCTACGCCCGCACCTACGAGACCATCCCGCTGCTGATCGTCGCCAGCCTGTGGTACCTCGTGATGACCCTGCTGCTGAGCTACCCGCAGTCCAAGCTCGAGCAAAAATACTCCCGCACAACCTCCCGGCTCCCCCGGAAAGCAAAAGTTGTGCTGACCGCACCGGAAGGTATGGCCCGATGAGCACAGTGGATGGACTGTTTGTCCTGGAGGGAAGGCCCACGGCGCAGCTGATCGCCGATCAGCTGCGGGAACAGATTGTCCAGGGGGTCTTCCGCCCGGGACAGCAGATCAATGAATCCGCCGTGGCCAGCCAGCTGCGCACGTCCCGGGGCCCGCTCCGGGAAGCATTGCAGCGCTTGTCTCAGGAAGGGCTGCTGGTCAGCCACCGCAACCGTGGCGTCTTCGTCACGGAGCTGTCGACCGATGATGTCAAGGAGATCTATGCCGTCCGCGAGGCCGTGGAATCAGCCGCCGCAAATATATTGATGGACGCCGGACCGGAGAAGGTCACTGCCACCTGTGACGTGCTGAAGGGAATCATCAGGGACATGGCAAAGCCAGTTGCCGACGCGGACTGGCAGGCACTTGCACGATTGGACATGCAATTCCACATCTCCTTCGTGACCGGGACAGGCAACACCCGCCTGATCCGGATTTACGAAACGCTGGCCGCCGAATCCAGAATGTGCATCCTCAACCTGGAAGTCTCCTATCCCCGTGTGGACGTGCTGGTCCAGGAACACCAGACCCTACTGGATCTACTGGAAGCAGGAGACAGGAAGGGACTCCAGGACGCCATCAAACTGCATTTGCGAACGGCCGTAGAGGATCTCACCGCCACCATGGCATGACAAAGCGAGGCGCGCCGCCGTACAGAGGTTGCTTCATGACACCCTTGCGTCCTAGCTATTGTCAACAATCGACGATAGGCTTGACAGGAAGGTTCCGTAGATACAGGACGTTTGCTTCTCCGGCGCTGAGTCCTATCGAGAGGGAGAACGCATCGTGTCAATTGCGCCCACCAGTTCCGTAAGCCTCCCGTGGGCAGCCCGCACCAAGGGGCTGGTCGGTTCGATCATCGATTCGAGCACGTCCCTGCTGCAGCGGCAGACACACGACATCGTCAGCTTCGCAATGGGGAGCCCGGCTGCCGAAGCGGTTCCCTCCGATGCTTTCAGCGAAATCTATGGCTCCGTTCTCGCCGACGTCGGGGCGGGAGCTTTCGCATACGGGGCAACCGAGGGCGAAAATGCACTCCGCGATGCGCTCCTGGCGTACCTGGAAACCACGCCCGAACGCACGACGCCCGAACGGCTGCTCATCACGAGCGGAGGAATGCAGGGGCTGGACCTCGCGGGCAAGCTGTTTGTTGACCCTGGTGACCTTGTGATAGTCGAGGCACCGACCTACACCAACGGCAGCGCCACGCTCCTGGCTTATGGAGCTGACATAGTGGAGGCGCCCATTGACGACGACGGCCTGATTGTTGAGGCATTGCCGGAGCTGGTTCAGAAAGCCGGGCGCCTGCCCAAGGCCATCTACGTCATTCCGAACTTTCAGAACCCTACCGGGACGGCAATGTCCCTGGAGCGCCGGCTGCTTCTGCTTACGCTGGCCAGGGAATGGGGCAGCATCATTATCGATGACGACCCCTATGGCATGTTGCGTTTCGATGGCGAGCACATCCCGGGATTCCGCGAGCTGGGCGGCGGGGATCCGCTCGTCTTCTCCGTCCGCACCTTTTCCAAGATCCTCGCCCCGGGATTGCGGGTCGGCTGGGTGGACGCTGACCCAGCCATCGTGGCGAAACTCATTGATGCAAAACAGACGATGGACACCTGCACCAATGTGCCCAATCAGCTCCTGTCGGCCGAGTTCCTTCGCCGCGGCGACCTTGAGCCGCACCTGGAGCGGCTCCGCAGCGAATATCGCGGGCGAATGAGGGCAATGCAGGAGTCGCTGGAGCGCCACTTCGGCGGTCAGGCGACGTGGACGGATCCGCAGGGCGGATTCTTCCTGTGGCTCACCTTCGGTGAACACGTCGACACGTCGAAACTCTTTGAGCTCGGTGTCCAATACGGGGTTGCATTCATCCCCGGGCGCGCGTTTTCTGTGACTGGACAGTTCGGCAACGCCCTGCGGCTGTGCTTCGCCTCGCAAACGCCCGAGCGGACGGAACTCGGCCTCTCGCGACTCGCGGAGGCGCTCCAAGCCCTCTAGGCGCAAAGCCTAGTTATTGCGAATGATTCTTGATAGCATTAGATTGTTGGCTATTCAGCCTGCATGGAAAATGCATCAATCTGCCGGGCGGACCAGCTCCTGGCAGCAAAATCGGGAGCGACACATGAACACATCGACGGCGGCACGCACGTCGCGCGCGGAAGCCACCGGTGCCGGTGATGCCCCGGCAAGGGTGGAACCTTCACCGCGGCTTCTGCTGGCCAGCCAGCTCATCTTCAACATTGGCTTCTTCTCGGTGGTTCCGTTCCTGGCAGTGACCATGCGGGAAGACTTTGGCATGGGCGCCATGGCAATCGGGATCGTCCTTGGCGCACGCACCTTTGCCCAGCAAGGGTTGTTCCTTTTCGGCGGGGCCATCGCCGACGTCTGGGGAGCACGCCGGGCGATGATCACCGGATGCCTGGTGCGGATCGCCGGATATCTGCTCCTGGTCCTGGCCCAGGATTTCCCGCTCTTCCTGCTCGGCGCCGTTGTCACCGGCGTTGGTGGCGCCCTGTTCTCGCCTGCATTGGAAAGCCTCGTGGCGGCCGCTGCACAGCGCGGCACCAGCCGTTCCAAGACCGCGCCGAACAGCAGCACAAAAGGCAACCAGAGCTCCGCCCTCTTTGCCTTGCTGGTGGTCTTTGGGGAAGTAGGCGCAGTTGTCGGCCCGCTGCTGGGTGCCCTTCTGCTCGATACCGGCTTTGACACTGCCTTGCTGTCAGGGGCGGGGGTCTTTGCCCTGATGGCCCTGGTCTTCCTGCGCTTCCTGCCCAAAACGCGCCCCGCCAGCTCCAAGGCTCCCGCCGAACAGTCCGCACCGCCGTCGGGCATCTGGTCCTGCTTTGGCGAGAAAAAGTTCATCTGGTTTGCGGCCTTTTACAGCGTCAACCTCCTGGCCTACAACCAGCTCTACTTCGGGTTGCCGGTCGAACTCCAGCGCAGCGGGGCCGGCATCGGCGCGCTGGCCACGGTTTTCGCCTGTGCGTCCGTCCTGACCGTCATCCTGCAGTGGCCGATCGCGAGGCTCATGCGCCGGGCAGGGGCAAAGGTGGCGCTTCCCCTGGGATTTGCCCTGCAAGCCGCAGGTTTCGGTTCCCTTGCCGTCATGGCCGTGCTGTCTCCGCCGGACGGGTTCCCCATCCTGCCGGCACTTCTGCTCATAACGGGTCTTTCCCTCGGACACATGTGCGTGACGCCGGTTGCCATGGGACTGGTAGTCGAGTATTCGGCCGGGCGTCCTACCGGAGCTTTCTATGGCCTACTCGCCAGCGCGGGAGGGGTCGCCGTCCTCCTGGGCAACACGGCCCTGGCCCCGCTCTACGAACTTGCCTACACACCATCCGTGACGGCGGCCGCTCCGTGGGTGCTTTTGACCCTGCTGGCCGGCATCTCGGCGGCAGCCATCAACCGCTTCCTGCCGAAAACAAAGGTTTTGCGATCCCCAGTGCAGGCCTAGTCCGTCTCCGGCCCCGTGCAGTACCAGCATTCGTCTCCACAAGTGAGCCACACAGTGTCGTTTTTCATTATTGTCCCCTTCCATGGCCGCCACGAGGCTGCCCCGCAAGGAAGCGCATCCTCGCGCTTCCGGGGCCCTTGTGCTGGCGTGTGCAATCTAGGATGACAACGTAGCACGATCGTAAATTGTTGACAATCCCCAATCTGTAAACGAGCTGGCCAGCCGGCTTGCACGCTGAAAGAACTGTCGAAAAGCAGAGAACGACGGCGGGTGGCCGGCAAAATCTGCCAGCCACCCGCCGTCGTACTCAACTAAGGGCGCTAACCCGCCAGCCCGGCGAGGCCGAAGATGGCGACCGCGATGGCGAAGCCCATGGTGCCGATCAGGGTTTCCATGACGGTCCAGGTCTTCAGGGTGGTCTTGACGTCCATGCCGAAGAAACGGCCTACCAGCCAGAACCCGGAGTCGTTGACGTGGGAAACCACCACGGAGCCGGCTGCCACGGCGATGACCAGTGCGGCGATCTGCATGCCGTTCAGACCGGCTGTCGCGACGGCCGGGGCAATGAGGCCCGCAGTGGTGGTCAGCGCGACCGTTGCCGAACCCTGCGCGATGCGCAGGATCGCGGAGATCAGGAAGCCGGCGAGGATGAGCGGGATGCCCAGGTTGCCCAGGACGTCGGCCAGAGCGTCGCCGATGCCGGAGGTGCGCAGCACGCCGCCGAACATGCCGCCGGCGCCGGTGATGAGGATGACCGAGCAGACCGGGCCCAGCGAGGATTCGAGCAGCTTCTCCAGGACGCCGTTGTGGGTGCCGCGGCGGGCGCCGAGGACGTACATCGCTACGAGGACGGAGATCAGCAGCGCCACGGGGGTTTCGCCGAGCGTGCGCAGGAGCTGGAACCACTGCTCGTCCCGGACGGACTCCGGCAGCACGCCGGAGGCGGCGAAGGTGTTGAGGCCGGTGTTGATGAAGATCAGGACGAGCGGCAGGAGCAGCAGGCCGATGATGGTGCGGAACCGCGGCGGATGGGCTTCGGCTTCGGCGCTGGCATGGCCGAGCAGCTCGGGAACCGGGAGCTCGAGTTTCCTGCCGGTCCACAGGCCGTACAGGTAGGCGGTGACGTACCAGGTGGGAATGGCGGTGATCAGGCCGGCGATGGTGACCAGGCCGACGTTCGCCTCGAAGAAGGCCGACGCCGAGACGGGGCCCGGGTGCGGCGGCAGGAAGATGTGCATCACGGAGAATGCGCCGGCGGCGGGCAGGCCGTAGCGCAGCACTCCCCCGCCCAGGCGGTGGGCCACGGCGAAGACCACGGGGAGCATCACCACCAGGCCGGCGTCGAAGAAGATCGGGAACCCGAAGATCAGGGATGCGAGGCCCAAGGCAAACGGGGCACGCTTTTCGCCGAAGATGCCGATCAGGTAGTCGGCCAGGACTTTGGCGCCGCCGCTGGTTTCGACGATGCGGCCGAGCATGGCGCCCAGGCCAACGAGGAGAGCCACAGTTCCGAGGGTGGTCCCGAAGCCGTCAATCAGCACGGGCACCACCTGGTTGGCGGGAATGCCGGTGGCGAAGGCGGTGGCCAGGCTGACGACGATCAGCGCAAGCAGCGCGTGCATGCGCAGCCTGATGATCAGGAACAGCAGGACGGCGATTGCGGCCGCCGCAATGAGCAGCAGGGGGCCTGCGCCCAGTGTTTGGGTCCATCCTTCGATGGTCATGGTTCTCCTTTGAAACAGGGTCTTGCTAATTGGGAGCTTGAAAGCGTGTGGGTCAGTGGGCGGAGCGCGCCTGGTCCGACTCCGGGTCGTACGGCAGCTTGAGCGCGGCCACAATGGCTTCGATGAGCTCCTCCGGGGAGCGGGAAATGTCCAGGCGCAGGCTTCCATCCGCCAGTTCCTCCGGGCTCAGCGGCTCCAGGGCGGCGAGCTGGCTGGGCAGCAGCGTGGGCGGCATGAAGTGGCCTTCGCGGCCCTGCATCCGCTCGCTGATGAGGGCAGCCTCGCCGTGAAGGTGGATGAAGAGGACGCGGCCTTCCGCCTCGGACAGCAGCTGGCGGTAGCTGCGCTTGAGGGCGGAGCAGGTGAGCACCGTGCTGTGGCCGGCCTTGGCCTGTTCTGTCATCCAGTTCCGGATCTGGAGCAGCCAGGGCCAGCGGTCCTCGTCCTGCAGGGGAATGCCCTGGCTCATCTTGTTGATGTTGGACTGGGGGTGGAACTCGTCCGCCTCGGCGCACGCCCAGCCAAGCTGCTTGGACAGGGCCGCGGCGATGGTGGACTTGCCGGAACCGGCGACACCCATGACCACCAGATGCGTGGCTGGATACTGCATGTTTACCTCCGAAGAAGACGTCTTTGGCTTGTGGAAGAAGCTCAATCTGCAGCCCGTGCGAACTGCGTTCGAGATAAGGTATCACCAATTGATACCAAAGATACTATCTTTGCGTGTCACAGGTCATACCTTTGGCGCTTTCTTCCGGTACGCTGTGATAGCGCGCTGCAGCGCAGAGGGAAGGCAGGATCATGTCGACGGCGACGGCAGACCACACGGATGACGCGAACGACGGCGGGTCCCCCGCCATGCATGAACGCGTGCTGGACGCTGTTGGCGTGGCCATCGCCGCCGGCAAGCTCCCGCCGGGAAGCCGCCTCACCCTCGAGGGGCTGCAGCAGGAATACGGGATATCACGCACGGTCGCCCGCGACACGATGAAGGTCCTGGAATCAATGAACCTCGTGTATTCGCGGCGCCGCGTGGGCATTGTGGTGCAGCGCCGGGAGCTGTGGAACGTCTTTGATCCGAAGCTGGTGCGGTGGCGCCTCGCATCGGACCACCGGGAGCGGCAGTACAGCAGCCTGACGGAACTGCGCATCGCCGTCGAACCCATTGCGGCGGCCGGCGCCGCCCGCCGGGCCAGCGCCGCGGAACGCAGCCAGCTCGTGGCGTTGGCCGCGGACCTGAGGCGGCTGGGCGAAGCCGGGGAGCTTCAGGGGTTCCTCGAAGCCGACATCGCCTTCCACCGGCTGCTGCTGCAGAGCTGCGGCAACGAGATGTTCACGGCCCTCGAGGGGATGGTGGCGGAGGTGCTCACCAGCAGGACCCGGCAGGGACTGATGCCGTTCAAGCCCCGTCCGGAAGCCCTGGACGCCCACGAGGAGGTCGCCGCAGCCGTGGCCGGCGGGGATGCCACGGCGGCCGAGACCGCCATGCACCACATCCTGGATGAAGTGCGGAACGCGATGGGGCTGCACTAAGCCCCTCCGGTGGTTGGGCCGGCCGCGTGGTTGAGCCGGCCGGCCGGCCCTCTGGTCACCTCGTAGGCGGGGTTGAAGATCTTCCGCGGCCCTCCACACCCTTCACCTCGGCATCATCCGTGGCAGGTCTCGAACGTGCTCACTCGGCCGGCTCGATCAGTTCGGGCCCGTTGTTCCGTACGCTGTTCACCCGGGGACTGACAACCCTGGGCGTCAGTATCGGCTCCGGCAGGGAGTCCAGCAGGTGTTGAATGTCGTTCTTGTCGGTCAGATCCGGGTCGAGCCATTCAGCGAAACGGTCCCTGGGGATGATGACTGGTGACCTGTCGTGGACGTGGCCCAGGGCGTCCTGCGTGGTCGTGGTCAGAACCGTGCAGCTGAGCAGCCAGCGCGCCGGGTCATCCTCGGGCAGAGATGGATCAGCCCACCACTCGTACAGCCCGGCGAAGCCCAGCAGCGGCTCCTTCTCCGAGTACAGATAGTTGGGGATCTTCTTGCCGTCCTCGGTCTTCTGCCACTCGAAATATCCTTCGGCAGGGACCACTGCACGTCGCTTCACCGCGGCTTTGCGGAACGACGGCTTCTCCAGGATGGATTCGCTGCGGGCGTTGATCAGCTTGTTGCCGATCTTGATGTCCTTCGCCCAGGACGGCACCAGGCCCCAACGGGCAATGAGCAGATGCCGTTCAACGCTCCCTTCGTCCAGCCGTTCGGCCACGATAGGCACATCCTGTGTGGGCGCGACGTTCCAGCTCGGCGGGGGCGGAGAGCCCTCTACTTCCTTGGCATCGAAGTAGTTCAGAAGGTCCCCGGTGGCCTTGGACATCACGTATCTGCCGCACATGAGGCCATTCTGCCTGACGCGGCCCCAGCTGGCAGCAGACGGCAGGGCCGGCTGCGTCGAGTGACGGGCCCTCCTCGACACTTAACGGTCCCGGATCCCCAGGAACCTGCCCGGGCGGCTACTCGACGTCCTCTGCGGCTCTTGGGTAGGCGCCCATTAGCGCGGCCGATATTACCCAGATCAGACCAACAGCGACCACTGCGGCTGTGCCCCCGAACCCTGTCGCTGAGGCGGCCAAAGCTGCGCCGGCAGCAGAGGCGCTGGCGCGGAAACCTGCCGTGACTGTAAAGATCTGGGATTTGAGGTGCGGCGGGCTGAACTGATTGCGGAGGTGGAGCATCGCGGCCACGCTGGAGGCCGTGAAGACGCCGGACAGGCCAATGGCTATGGCCGTCCACATTATTCCGATATCGAGCGCGGCGCTGATCGTCAACAACCCTGTGGCAAGGAATCCTGCCATCATGAGGACGTGCGGCCTGCTGCGCGCAGGTCGCACGGTCTGGTAGAGGGCACCAAGGAGGCTGCCAGCGGCGAAGGACGTCACCAGGGCCGCACCTTCACCGGGCGAGCCGATCCTTTCGATCGAAAGTGCAATGGCCGCGATGGCCAGGCCCCCTTGGCCAAGTTGGGTCAGGGTCGAGGCGGCAGTCACAACCGCTAGCGGACGGTGCAGGACGATCCGGCGCAGAGCCGCTTTGGCTGCCCGCCATGGCGTTACTTCCGCACGCGTGTGGGGGTGAAGCCGGACTGTGCGGACAGCCACTGAACCGACGGCCGCACTGACTGCCAGCAGCATGAGAGCAGCCTTGGCGGGCAAGAAAGCCACAATTATGGCCACGGCGGCGGGGCCAGCTACGGCAGAGATGTTGTAGGAGAGGGCATCGTAGGCGAACGCTCGACGCCCGCCACCTATTGAGTTCGCGACGAAGCTCGACAAACCCCCCATGTAAAAGGGCGCGGATGCTCCGGCAGCAACCAGAAATGCCAGCGCAACAGGGACGGGTATCTCGCCGATAAAGGCGGATACCGCCAAAGCGACGGCGGTGACCACCCCGGAGGCTGCGATCCATGCGCCGGGGCGGCGGGTTCTGTCCAAGGCAGCCCCCACCAGTGGTGCGGCAAGAACGCTCGGCCCCAGCGACGCGGCCACCAGCACACCGCCTACGGCGACGTCATTCATCTGTTGCACGGCGAGAACCGGGAGCGCCACTACCGAACCGGCACTCGCCATTCTTGGTGGTACGGAAGCGGCGAGATAACGCAGCGCACTCATATTCTTACTGCCTTCGAAAGGATGTCGCCGCCCCCAGGGAGAAGGCCGTGGTTCCGAGCTTAATAAGTGCCAGCCCGGGCAGTCCATTCACCAAATCGCCCACCACGACATGGAGCAGCAAAATGATGCTTGGCGCGACTCTGAAGCGGCCGAAAAACGGGTGCTGGCTTTTAGGCGGCGTTCGATGCCGCCGCCTTCACGTCCGAAGGATGGCGGGCCCTGCATTGTTGGCACACACGGGTTAACAAAAGCAGGGCCCGTCTTGGACGGGCCCTGCTTTGAAAATATGAAACCCTAAGGCCCCAGTTTCTCTAGAAGATTAGAGAGCCTGGATGTTGACGGCCTGGGGACCCTTCGGGCCCTGCTCAGTTTCGAAGGAAACCTTCTGGTTCTCTTCGAGGGAGCGGAAGCCGGAGGAAGCGATCGCGGAGTAGTGCGCGAAGACGTCCTGTGAAGAGTCATCGGGGGAAATGAAGCCGAAGCCCTTTTCAGCGTTAAACCATTTGACGGTGCCAGTAGCCATTATTTTTGTCCTTCGTGAAGGTGGAGGAAAAGTCCCGACTTTCGGGTCCTCCGGTGTGGGGTGTTCAAAACCGCTACTTCAGAAGAACGCGGACTTTCGACCGCGCGTACTGCCTGAACTACCAAATACAAACACAACAACGGTCTCCACAGTACACGGGTTTTCGGAAGTGAGTTAATCGCGCCCCTCCCCCGTGCCCCGGTAAAGCAATATGGTGATGCTGAAAGCAGTCGGGCCCGACGTGCGCGGGCTCCCGCGATCCGGAAGAAGAAACCATGCAGATGCCCAAACCGTCAGAAGCGGACAAGGAGCACTTCCGCTCCGTCATGCCAACGGACCCCGGGGTCGTAGTCAAACCGATGTTCGGCAACCTTGGCGCCTTCGTCAACGGGAATATGTTCGCCGGGCTCTTTGGCTCCACCATCGGCGTGCGCCTCTCGGAGGCCGACCGGGCCGAACTGGAGGCGGCCGAACGGACCGTCCCCTTTGGGCCGGAGGAGCGCCCGATGGGCGGCTATACGGGGCTGCCTGAGGTCTGGAACGCCGAAGGCGAAGGCGACGAAGCCAGGGAAAAGGCCTGGGTTGCGAAGGCCTACGCCTACGTCGCGGGACTGCCGCCCAAGGAACCGAAGGCCCCGAAAGTCTCCAGGCCGCGGACCAAGAAGTAGCCGCCGCCGTCGTCCCTTGATTCCCGCGCAGCCGCTCTCTAAAATTAGAGAACATAGTTTTAGAAAGTGCGCAATGGAAACAGCACGGGCGACCTCAGAGCAGGCGGGCGGCGGCTGAGATGGACTGTCAGGGCTGGGCACTGTTCGGCCTGCTCGCCACCGCAGCCCTGACCGCGGTGATGATCGCCGCCCAGATGGCAGGCTGGACGCGGCTGGATCTGCCCCTGGTCCTTGGCACACTGGTCACCGCGGACCCGGACAAGGCGCGGGTGGCCGGTTTCTTCATTCACCTCGTGGCGGGGCAGGCATTCGCCCTCGGCTACGCGGCGGTCTTCGCATTGCTGGGCAGGGCAACATGGTGGATCGGGGCGCTGCTGGGACTCCTGCACGTTGCCGTCGCGCTGACGGTCATTCTGCCCCTGCTGCCGGGCATTCATCCGAGGATGGCCACCACCAGGGCCGGCCCGTCCGGCCGCGCGGCCCTGGAGCCTCCGGGCCTGCTGGCCCTGAACTACGGAATCCAGACGCCGGCGGTGGCCGTGGCCGCCCACGTGGTCTACGGCTCGCTGCTCGGCCTGCTCCTCACGGTCTACTGACCCTCTCGGCGCGGAAGAAGGTGCACGCACAATGGACGCAGCCGCAACGTCCGCCCTGTCCGAGTACGGGCTGCTGGGCGACACGCGCACGGCTGCCCTGGTCTCGGCCGGCGGGAGCATCGACTGGCTCTGCGCGCCCGCCTTCGACGGTGAACCGGTCTTTGGTGCCCTGCTCGGCGGGCCGGAAGCGGGAACCTTCCGGGCGGGTCCCGCGCTGCCTTCCCGGCCCCTCGTCCGCCGCTACCGCGAGCACACCGCCACGCTCGAGACGGTGTGGTCCACGGACGGCGGCACGCTGTCGCTGACCGAAGCCATGGTGGCGGAGGTATCGGGGCGGCTCATGCCCGCCACTCTCCTCATCCGGCGGCTGGTGGCCGAGGGCGCACCGGCGGAGGCCGTCGTCGAGCTTGACCCCCGCCTCGGCGAGGGCCACCGCCGTCCCCGCGTCCGGCCCGGGAAGCACCTGGTCTGCGAATGGGGCCCGCTGGCCCTGTCGCTCGGCTGCAGCGGCGGGCTGAGGACCACGCCGGGTACGACGGCGGCAATCACCGTTATGCCCGGCCGCCCGGTTGTGCTGGTGCTCGCCGTGGCCTACGCGGAGCCGCTCATCTGGGTGGACCCCGAATCCGCGTGGGAGCTGGTGGAGGCCGACGAATCGCGCTGGCGGGACTGGGCGGCAGGCTTCAGCCAGGACATCCCGTTCCGCGAACCTATCTTGCGGAGCCTGCTGACCCTGAAACTGCTGACCTATTCCCCCTCGGGCGCACCGGTCGCGGCGCCCACCACGTCGCTGCCTGAGGACGCCGGAGGCGTGCGGAACTGGGACTACAGGTATGCCTGGCCCCGGGATGCCAGCATCGGCATCGGCGCTTTCCTCGGGGTGGGCAAGGACAGCGAGGCCCTCAACTTCCTGAACTGGCTGCTGCATGCCAGCAGGCTGGAACGGCCCCGGCTTCCGGCCCTGCTGACGTTGACGGGCGGGCACGTCCCCCGCGAACGCACCTTGGAGGACTGGCCCGGCTACCGTGGCAGCACCCCGGTGAGGGTGGGCAACGGGGCGGCGCACCAGCATCAGCTTGACGGCTACGGCTGGGTCCTCGACGCCGTCTGGAACCTTGTGCGGCAGGGGCACCCTCTGAATTCGGAGACATGGCGGGCGATGCGGGGCTTTGCCGACCTCGTGGCGCGGCGCTGGCAGGAGCCGGACGCCGGCATCTGGGAGATCCGA
The DNA here is from genome assembly GCF_044754165.1 of Arthrobacter sp. NPDC093139. Classification (NCBI taxonomy): domain Bacteria; kingdom Bacillati; phylum Actinomycetota; class Actinomycetes; order Micrococcales; family Micrococcaceae; genus Arthrobacter; species Arthrobacter sp. NPDC093139. Next base: position 190,208 of record NZ_JBIVOO010000007.1, on the reverse strand, counting down.
GCGGACGCGGCACAGCACGTGCACTCCAAGGTGATGGGCTGGCTCGCCCTGGACCGGGCACTGCGCATCGCCCGGACCCATCCGGTCGGCAGGCGGCGGCAGCGGAGGTGGGATGCAGCGAGGAACAGCCTCGCCGCCGAGGTCAGGACCCGGGGCTTCGATCCTGCCAGGAACACCTACACCCGCTCCTACGGATCCGCGGACCTCGACTCAGCGCTGCTCATCCTCCCAGTGACCGGCTTCGAGGAACCGGACTCGGCACGTCTGCGGGGAACTGTTGATGCTGTCTGGACGGAGCTGTCGGCGGGTTACCCCTTCCTCTACCGTTACCCGCCGGGGCAGGACGGGCTGCCCGGGGATGAGGGCGCCTTCCTGCCCTGCTCGTTCTGGCTCGCCCAGGCTCTCGCCCTGACGGGACGGGCTTCAGAGGCCGCGGAACTGTTTGGAGCCCTCCTGGCGACCGCGGGTCCAATGGGCCTGTTCAGCGAGGAGATCGACCCTGCCACCGGCGCCTTTCTCGGAAACTATCCGCAGGCCCTGACGCATGCCTCGCTGGTTCAGGCGGCCCTGGCCCTGCGCGACGCGGCGGAGGGGCTGGCGGCAGGCCGAGGTGCTGTTGGAAGGCTAGGGCTGGACGACATTCACGAGTTCTGACCGGCTGCCGGTTTCCAGGTCCTCGGTCAGGACCAGCGCACCGACCTCGGGGCAGTGATATTTATGCTCGCGGGCATTCTTTTCGAGCGGAGTCCAGTCGTAGACCTTGACGCAGCCGGTGTACGTTCCTGATTTCGTGGAGACGGTCTCGCCGGTGGCGACGGTGTCCCGTATGTCTTCGGCATGGCCAACGTAGAATTCCTGTTTGTAGGAGTCGCCGACGCGCTGCTCGGCTTTCATCCAGATGCCGGCTTTTGCGCCGTCTTTGCCATGGAGAAAGCTGCCGGAATGGTGCAGCAGCATGCCGTTCCAGTAGTTGTTCACGTCCTCGCCGAAGTACCACACGTCGCCGTTTTTGTGCTGCGCCAGGTAATCCCGGGTTTCCTCCACGAGCTGCCCGTTCTTGTATTCCTTATCCAGATAGACCACCGTCTCAACGCCCTCTATCATCTTGGTCTCCGGCAGGATTTCGATTTCAATCCTTTCGGTGACACGTCCCTGCTGAGTGGTTTCGTACGTCATTTTCTTGCCGACAGGGAGGCTGAAGTATTGATTGGTGATGTTGGTGCTGAAATCGGCAGGGTTGACCTGCGGGTTGTATTCCGCGGCCCTGCTCCTTTTGGTGCTGTCGAAGAAAAACAGTGCGGCGCCGCCGGCCACCAGCAGCACGGCAACCACAGCAATGAATATTTTGCTTCGCGGATTCATGACCTTTCCCACTCCTCCTGAGTAGAAATTCCTGCATTGGGTCAGAGCACCGTTGCTTGCCCGTGGCCATAGGCAAAAGGTACTCCGGTCCGCCCTGAACCTGAACACCTCCGATGAACTCCACGCAGCAACACAGAATGGAGCGACGGGGCAGACGCACGGCAGGATGTCGCGGCGGGTCAGGGTTACTTCGCGGAACCCTTAGGCCAGGTTTTCCTTGAGGAGCGCGCGGTGTTCGACGGCGGCGGCCCGGTGGAGCTTGCGGCCCGCCTCTGTGAGCTCTAGGTACAGCGAACGGCGGTCGTCTGCGCAGGATTGGCGGGTCAGCAATCCGGCCTTTTCCAGCCTGTCCACGACCTTCGAGACGGCGCTCTGGCTCATGGGTGTCCGTTCACCAAGTTCCTTCATCCGGCACGTTGCCTTGCTGTTCTCCGCCACAAGGTCCAGAATCTCGAACTCGTTCAGGCCGATGTCGAACTTGGCCTCCAGCGTCCGGTCAAGGGCGCACGAAGTGCGGAAGTATGCGTCCTGGATGCTGCGCCATTGCTCAACCAGCAGGCGGTCCGTCGTTGATGCCATGCACTGATTCTAGGCGACAGCCGAACTGAAGTCGACGTCATAATATTCCCTGTCATATTCCTTGTCATTGAATGACGTGTCATATAGATTGGCGGACATGACATCACCCACCGCCCTCGAACGCACCGCCGAACCAATCGCCACGGCCGTCCGCTGGACCCGGGCCCAGTGGCTCCTGCTGATGGTTGTCTGCACCGTCCTTGCCCTCGACGGGCTGGATGTGTCCATGGTGGGCGTGGCCCTGCCGTCCATCGGACACGAACTGAACCTTGGCACGGACGCCCTCCAGTGGATTGTCTCCGCGTACGTGCTTGGCTACGGAAGCCTGCTGCTTCTGGGCGGACGGCTCGCGGATCTCCTGGGTCGCCGCCGCATCTTCCTCATCGCTCTCTCGGTCTTCGCCGCCGCTTCCCTGTTGGGTGGGCTCGTGAATGACCCCGCAATCCTCATCGCCACGAGATTCGTGAAGGGCCTGGCGGCTGCCTTCACCGCCCCCACGGGCTTCTCCATCATCACCACAAACTTCGCCGAGGGCCGCGAGCGCAACAAGGCGCTCTCCATCTTCACGACGTTCGGCGCCAGCGGCTTCTCCCTGGGGCTCGTCGTCGGCGGCCTCATGACCAGCCTGAGCTGGCGCTGGACATTCCTGGTCTCCGTGCCGATCGCTGTGCTGGTGGTCATCCTGGGCGCCCGCTTCATCCCGCGCGATACGCCCGATGCCACAGACAGCGGTCACGATATCTGGGGCGCCGTCACCCTGGCGCTGGGCATGCTGGGACTCGTGTACACGCTGGTGTCCGCACCGGAACAGGGGTGGGGATCTGTGGCAACAATCGCCGGGTTCATCATCTCTGCCGCAGTCCTGGGAGCCTTCGCCGTGATCGAGAAAAAAGTCCGGCACCCGCTCATCCGTTTTGGCATCCTGCGCGAGGGCTGGGTGGCGCGCGCCAACCTCAGTGCGATTGGACTCTTCGGCTCCTACCTCAGCTTCCAGTTCATCGTGACGCTCTTCCTGCAATCCGTGCTGGGGTGGAGCCCGCTGGGGATGGCCCTGGCCCTGCTGCCGGCCGGCCTGATCGTCGCCACCAGCGCGCCGTTCGCGGACCGCCTGATCAACGTGTTCGGCGCCACGCGGCTGATCCTGACAGGTCTGGTCTCCCTGGCCCTCGGCTACGTGTTGTTCCTCCGGGTGGGCATCACGCCCAACTACGCCCTGGACATCCTGCCCTCGATCATCCTGCTGGGCATCGGCTTTGCCCTGGCCTTCCCGTCCATCAACGTCCAGGCGACCGCGGGCATCAAGGACTCGGAACAGGGACTGGCAGCCGGGCTCATCCAGACCAGCACGCAGGTGGGCGCCGCTTTGGTCCTGGCAGTAACCACGGCCATGGTCAGCGGAGGACACTCGGACAGCGGCACGGCCCCAAGTGCCGCGGCCATGCTTGAGCAGTACAGGCCCGGCTTGGTGCTGAGCGCCGCCGTCGCGATCGCTGCGCTGCTGGTTGCGGCTTCACCTGCCCGACGGCGGACAGTGGCCCTGGCCACTTAGGGCGTGTAACTTCCGTGCGCCGGCCGGCGGCTGGCCGTCTCCGGGGTGGTCACCGCCAGGCTGTTGAAGGCATTGTTTACCGGCAGTACCGGTGCCGCATTGCCTGGCGGGACCTTCCGGCGGAGTACGGTCGACGGTGTTGAACAGGCACCGGCGCTTCGCGCCACGTGCTGACCGCCGGATTCACTCGCCGCGGTAACGGGCAAGTGCTTCCCTGTAGACGGCCGCCGTTTCGTGGTCGCCCCTGTCCGTGTACTTGGCAATGATGTTCGCCAGGTCGCGTTGGATGACCCAAAGCGCGTCATGCGGTTCACGAGAACGGGGAACGTAGTCGTTCATGATTTCCCACCCCCTTGCGCCTCTTCACGCTCCAGCAGATACCGCAGAAATGCCGCTTGGTTGTCGATTTCACGCTGTTTGCGCGGGGAAACCCAGTCCAGCAATTCTTGGTTGTCAGCCATGATGTTCACTCCTTCCAAGTTATGAATTGATGCTCGCCCCGTTCGGGCAAGATCGGCGAAAGGTTCAGTCAAGATCGGCGAAGATCTTCGGTGGCAGTTTTTGAGCCGGACGAATACGGCATTGAGGGTGCGCTTTTCCTCCAGTGGAGGCGTCTTCTTCAATAAGCCAGTAGCACCTGTTAGCTGGGCTTCCGCGCCGTCCGGTTCTACAAATTGCTCACATTGATTCAAACCCTGTCTACGGCGACCAGGCCCGTTCCAAGGTGTTCGTAGACTCAGGCCAGATAGGCCGAAGAGGGCGGCCCTGGTGGACCGCCCTCTTCTTATTCCCGCACCGCCCCATTTGGCCGCCTGATTATGAATTCAGAGGTTGGGACACGCCTGACCGACAAGCTAGATGCAGCGCGGCTGGTATGCCGGATCAGCGGGGCCGGATGCCCTACCCAGTGCGTGGGCCACAATCTGGTGCACCACGGGGTCGTTCGGCGTCTGGTCATGTTCGAAGGGATCTGCCGGGCATTTGTCCTGGATGGTGATATTGGTGACCTGCCGTGCCGGACCGTTCAGGAACTGGCTGTTGTAGGGAATGACCACTTCGTCGTAGACCGTGGAGATGACGGTGTAGGAAGGTCCCGCAACGGTGTCGCCGATGGAGTTGAGCTTCTGCATGAAAACCGAGCCAGCCTGCTGGTCGGCGCAGGCGGCGCAGCCCAGGCCTGGGTAGTCCGGATCCGGCACAAAGCCTGGCGGCGGGACTATCACACCTTCCGTGCCGTGGTTGGAGGGTGCGATGCCAATGAGCTGATGGACATGTTTGGCTCCGCCGAGAAAGCCCATGTAGTAGCGGGGCATCATGCCGCCTTGGCTGTGGCCCACAAGATTCACTTTCTTTGCGCCGGTGGCAGCACGGACCGCATCCACGAACGGGGCGAGTTCCTGGGCTGATTCGGCCACGGGCGCGGTGGCATACACGCCGTTCGTCTCGCCGTAATTGAGGGCGAAGACGCAGTACCCGGCGCTCTTGAGGTACGGCGACAGGGTGGACCAGTTCTTCACCATGCTCTCGAAGGTTCCAGGCACCAGAATGACCGGATAAGGGTGCTCTGCGGTTGGTTTGCAGGACCAGTCGTTGGCTCCCGGTGGGGAAATCTCAACGGCATCAGCTTGGGCGGGAGCCGCGGCCAGGGACCCGGCAAGGACGGTGGCTGCGGCGATGGACAGGGTCTTGGTGAGCAGTGACATAGAAACCTCTTTGTTCATGTGTCAGCGGGCTGGGCCCAGCAGTTACCTTGTTCTTCGGGCTAACCAGGGTTGCCCGGGGTACTCAAATGTAGGCAGCCCGGAGGCCCATGTGGCCTCGGGTGCACGGATGTGCGCGGAGAACGGCCGCCTGCTGACGTCCCCTCCCCCTCGGCGAAACCTTGCGTTTCCCCTGTTCGTTACTGGCGAGTAGGTTTTGGTTCGGGCGTCCAAGCCAGAAAGAACGGCCCGACACGCCTGCACAAACGTTCATGGCCGGGACGGCTAAGAGGGGAATCTCCAGCACCCGCCACCTTGTCCAACAAGCATGTAGCACGTGGAGTAGGCTGGAATTCCGCGAACAACACGCAAGCGAGGCATAACGTGCACGAGGACGCCGCCAAGTTCCTGTCCCAGCCGGTGGAGGCCCAGCCCGGCTCGCCGCTCCGGGTTGCCGTCTACTCCCGGATCGCCGAGGCCATCCGCAACAACCTGCTCACCCCCGGCTCCATGCTCCCCACCGAGACCGACCTCGGCACGGACATGAAGGTCAGCCGCACCGTGGTCCGCGAAGCCTTGATGCTGCTCGAGGAGGACGGCCTCATCCGGGCCCGCCGCGGCGTCGGCCGGTTCGTCTCCGACACCCTCCCCCGCATCGGCATCGAACGGATCCGCCCCTTCGAGGAAGTCCTCGGCGGCCCCGGACAGCACCTCGAAATCAAACGCATCCAGCGGGAGCGGCAGCCCGCCTCCGAATTCGTCGCCCCGGGTGTCGGCGTCGAGCCCGGCGCCGACGTCTGGCTCTGGGAATCGGTCCTGATCCGCGACGGCGAAGCCATCGCCCACCTGCAGGAGAACATCTCCGCCGGGCCGCTCAGTATCGGCAAAGCCTCCCCCGCGCCTTTGGAGATCGACGACGACGGCGGCGCCACGCTGCTCGCGGCCCTCAACTCCCGCTTCGGCCGGGTAATGGGACCCGGCGAATGCCAGATCAGCCTCAGCCAGGTGGGGCCGAGCCGGGCCAAGCTGCTCGACCTACGGGCTTCGGATCCGGTCCTCGTTCTGACACAGTACGTCAGACACGCGAACCGGCCCTTCTACCTGGCCAAGTGCCTGATCGCGGCACGCGCCGGGCACCTCTCCGTGATGCAGTCGCTCCAGTCCTGAGCCGACCCGACCAACTGCGAAGGGCCCGCTAAAGGGAACTAGTTCGTGGGCGCTCGCGACCATCCAGCTCTTGCCAAGGCCTAGTCTCCAGGGTGTCCTTGCACGGCTAGCCAGGGCCCCTTCTATTTGGGAGCACGGGTGCGGGACAATCTCCCTACAGCGCCCTCGTAAGGTTAGTGCTGGGATGCCTGAAGGGTCCATGAGGTAAAGGAGTGGATAAGCATGTCCGAAGAAAACAAGGCCCTCGCGCGTCGTTCTTGGGAAGCCCCGACTAACCCGGACATCGTCGACGAGGTGTACTCCACCGATCTCGTCTGGCACGAGCCCGATCGAGAGATCCGGGGCCCCGAGGAAGCCAAGCAGTTTATCGCCACGTTCAAAGCCGCTTTCCCCGACATGAACGTAACCGTGGAGGACGAGCTAGCCGAAGCGGATAAGGTCTCCACCCGCTGGACAATTCGCGGCACCCACCAGGGAGAGATCGAAGAGTTTGGCCCTCCCACCGGGAAGCAAATAGAACTAAAAGGCATCTCCATCAGCCGCATCGAAGGAGGCAAGATAGTCGAGGAGTGGAATAGCTACGACAATCTGGGCGTGATGCAGCAACTTGGGCTCGTTCCCGAAAAGTAGCACGAGTCAGGTCCAAGGCTGGGCGCCGCCACCAGGCGTAGAAGTCCTCGGCGGCCCCGGCCAGCAGCCAAGTGGGGCCGAGCCGGCAAAGCTGCTCGACCTGCGGCTTCGGATCCGGTCCTCGTGCTGACACAGTACGTCAAGGATGCGAACCGGCCCTTCTACCTGGCCAAGTACCTCATCGCGGCACGCGCGGGGCGACGGGATCAACGGAATCGTGCAGCCATCGGGAAAGCCGAAGACCGGCTTTGCGGTCGGCGTCTCCGGCTCGAGCCGCGAAATCTTCAGCTAACGCCTGGGCCAGCGCCAGAATGTGGTCTCGGTTCCGGCGCCCCCTCTTGTTTCCGCGCTGCCCTGTCGAGAGCTTCCAACACCCGTGCGTTGCTTGCCGCGTCCGTGAGATCGTAGCGGAGCGGCGTACCGTTTAGGACGCTGTCGGCGAAGTGTTCACCCATCCGAACGAAGTGGTTTGCGCCCTTGACCTGGTGATAGATCGTGTCCTTCCCGAAGTGATGCTCCTCCAGGACCGAATTCTCCTCCAAGAGGCTGAAAGGACTGTCGAGGTAGAGCCGGCCGTCAGTGCCCGTGATCTCCAGAAAGTTGCGGCGCTCCAAGTTAACTCCGGTATCAAAAAGCGCTGTTGCCCCACCGGGAAAGCGCAGCATGCCCGCGATGCTGGTGTCGATTCGGCCTCCGTCGTTGGCGTCGCGATAGTTGCCATAGGCCGCCACCCCAGCCGGCTCCTGCCCCGTGACCATCCGGCTCACGTTGACACAATAGCCACCCGTATCGAAAAGTGAGCCGCCGCCGAGCGCGGAATACCAGCGGATGTTGTCGTCCCCGCCTGCATCGAACGTGTGAGCGACGTGGACAAATGTCAGTTCGCCCACCGCGCGGGCCGCGAGCAGCTCTTGCAGCTTCTCGAAACGCGGATGAAAACGGTACATAAAGCCTTCCAGGACTTTGAGCCCGGTCTCGTCCGCTTTGCGCGTTATCTCCGCGCACTCCTCGGCGCTCATCGCCAGAGGCTTTTCACAGAGGACGTGTTTGCCCGCGTCCAAGGATTTTAGAATCCACTCGAGGTGCAGTGCGTTCGGCAGCGGAATGTAGACAGCGTCGATGTCCGGGGAAGTGAGCAGCGCTTCATAGGAGCCAAATGCCTGGGGGATGCCGTGCTTGTCGGCGTACTCCCTGGCCTTTTCCTCGGCGCGGGAAGCAATACCTACGACCTCACCGTTTTTCGTTTCCTGCAACGCCGGAATCGTCTTGCGGACGATGCGGGCGCCGCCCAGGACGCCCCAACGCAATTTCTCGCTCATTGAACTCTCCTTTTTAGCGTATGAGGATGAATCGTATGAATGTACCCTCGCTCTACCAAGGAGATGAGGCTCGCGTGATCGAAGTCCTGCCCGCGACCGCCGATCGCTTTGACGATCTCCACCCCATCCTGGCCCCGAAGAACCCCGACACCCCGGCCTGCTGGTGCCTCAGCTACCGCATCCCGAACTCGGACTACCGAGAGCTCGTCGGCCCGGAGCGACCGGCGCGGCTGCGTCGCTTCGCCGAAGAGGGCAACCCTCCGGGGGTTATCGCGTACGTCGACGGCGAGCCCGCAGGCTGGTGCTCGGCGAGCCCCCGATCCAGTCATCACCGGTTGCAACGCTCGCGCACGATCCCGACCGTCGACGACGTACCGGTCTGGAGCATTATCTGCTTTGTCATCCGGCCCTCGTTCCGGCGCCAGGGCCTGGCCCGTGAGCTGCTGGCCGGCGCGATCCGGTACGCCCGCGAACGCGGTGTCCCCGCCCTCGAGGCATACCCTCTCGACCCGCAGGGCGGCCGAGTCAGTTCGGCGTTCGCCTACGTGGGTACCACCGACCTCTTCGAATCTATGGGCTTCGAGCGCGTCGTAAAGACAAGTTCGAAGTCGGGCTCCATGACGCGCTGGTTGATGCGCCTGCAACTGGGAGGGTAGCGTCTCCGGACGCGTGCCACCCACCACCTCATCGCGATCTCGCGGCAGTACCGTCTGCTACCGCTGGTTCTCAACCACCACGGGCGCACCATTACTAGCGACCACATCTGCGTCGGCCCTGCCCGAAGCAGCTGGGTCGTCCCTGAATCCATCCCTTGCCTGCCTAGCGACGCTGATGTAGAGATCAGATAGGAGGTCAGTCATGGACATTGGTCAGGTCATCGAGCAGTACCATTCGGGATTACACGTGTTTGCCGTGGGCGATCCGGAGCCGATCAAGGCAATGTACGCGAGGAGCGAGGACGTGCTGCTAGCGAATCCCTTCGGCGGCTCCTCGCGCGGCTGGGATGCGGTTTCACAGGCGCTCGACTTCGCTTCATCAAACTTCCGCGATGGCATGCCAGTTCGGTTTGAAGAAGTTACCCGTTACGTTGGCGCAGATCTCGTTACACTGTTCGAGCACGAGCATTGGGAGACCAAGGTCGGCGGTCGACATGGATCTTGTGCAGACCTCGTGCGGGTTCGCTGCTTACAGAAGGCGTCCTCTGAGCGAAGGTTCTCCCCCTTGGTAGCGCTCAATTTGAGCTGCTATCTTTCCGGTTCAAGCATCAAAAATAACCTCCATGCGTCACCCCTGATCTGATCCAGCCTCAACTGGGCATCAAAGTCCTGGAGCTTCCCTCTTGCTTCACAAGTGATCGCGCTACTGTTCGTGTACTGCAGCTCGCAGTTGTCCTCGTTGATAACCAGCTTTCCCTGCCAGTCGCTGTCACGGATAATCCGTTCCACGTCGCCCGCGTCATACCCTGGCCTTCAGGCCCCGACCACTGCCGGTGCAGGGACGGGCAAGGCGCCGTCACAGCCGGGCAGGGAAGGAATGCCGTGGCCTGAACGATCCGCCCCGTCCTTCGCGGCACATCCCCGAGCTTGAAGCCCTCAGGAACGGCAAGGTCGTCTGCTGCACGGAGCATCTCATTGGTTCTAGCCGCCTCCAGAAAACCGCTGGCAACCACGAAGGCGGTAATCAGCAGCACCGTTGCACCGCTCAGGATCAAGGCAAACCGACGCTTCTTCAAGCTATTGAAGACAAGTGCAATAACGCCGACAACAACGGTGACCAAATCGAGAAAAGGATCATTGGGAAGTTTACGGTGAAGCTGGGGTATTCCATGCTGTCCTTCGAGACGGTGGTTGCCTAATAGTAGGCATCCCATTTGTCCCAAGCTCCTCGCTTTAGCATCAGTGCTGCCGGACTTGCCGCAAAAAATACTCCGCCAGTTTTACTGGCGGAGTATTTTGGCGGAGTATTCCGGCTAAGGGCAGTCACCAGCGACGGCTTCGCAGGCGTTCACGCGGCCGTGCTCCCAGAGGGTGCCCGTTCCATCAATATTGTCAGCGGTGGATTGGACTTTTTCGCGGACTGTTGAGTTTGCGGTGCCGGCAGGCGTGTTCCAGACCAGGGCGGCAACGCCGGCGACAATCGGTGCGGCCATTGAGGTGCCGCTGCCAATGTCATAACCCGTGGACCGGCCGTTCTGCGTGCCCAGGACGAAGGGGTGGTTCGGGAAAGTCGAGTAAACATTAACACCCGGCGCCGCGATATCCACCCATCTGCCGTAGGTCGAGAAGGACGCTTTGACGTCCCTGTTGTCGGTCGCAGCCACGGCAATAACGTTGGAATACGCGCCCGGGTAGATCTTGGCCTGGGTGCCGGCATTGCCGGCCGCGGCTACCATCACCACGCCTCGCTTCCACGCATTGTTGACGGCAGTCTCGAGGGTCCGTGATGAAACGCGCTGTCCGAGGCTCATATTGATGACCTTGGCGCCCTTTTCCACCGCCCAGTTGATGCCATTGGCAATGGCTGAGCTGGAGCCTACCCCGCTGCTGTTGAGCACTTTGGCATCCAGGATGGTGCAGTCCGGGCATACACCTGCGACACCGATGGAGTTGTGGGTGGCGGCAACAATACCGGCAACGTGCGTGCCGTGACCGTATTTGTCGTAGTCCTCGGGGTTGACGATTTTCGTATCGCTGAAGTTGGCCCTTGCCACGACCTTGTCCGAGATGTCGTCGTGGTCGATTGCCACACCTGAATCGACGATGGCGACCCGGGTACCGCTTCCTCTCGTGGTGGGCCACGCTTCGACGGCGTCCACATCAGCGTCCTTGGTGCCCCCGTCCACGGTCAGCGTGCCGGCTGTGTTGGTGAATGACTGACCCTCGTTCTGCAGAGCGTACTGGCTTTTGAAATACTCGTCAGCTGTAGCGGCAGTAACCAGCTCGTCCCGCTCGGCGTACTCAACGGCCGGGTTCCGGGTTAAGGCCTCAATGAGCTGAGATTCCTTGCCAGCCGGCACCTTTATGAGGTGAGCGCCGGTGCTGCCGATTCCAGCGCCCTCGCTGAGGCCATTCTGGCGTAGCACGCCGCCGGCCGCGCCGCTGTCGCGGAACTTCACGATGATCTGCCCCGTGATGGATGACTGAGGCGCCGCGTTGCCCGGGGCTGCCACGGTGAGTGCGCCGAGCCCCATGGCCACCGCGGCGACGCTGGCTGTAACGATCTTTTTCATAAAGAGCATCTTGCTTCAATCTGCACCAGCTAGATAGGGCTGTCGCCAAATTACATGGCCGGTGACGTGACCGCGGACTGGATCCTGCCTTTGCAGTCAGTTGGGCGACACGCGTCCCGCCCTGACAGGGCGCTAAGACGCCAGGAGGCTAGCTGGTGGCGAGCAGTCGCGCTGCTGCGTCTCGCCCTACCGCGAAGGGCTGGGGGAAGGTACCCATTCCCATTGTCACGAGCCCGCCCTCGTACAGAAGCATCAGCGAGTCGGCTGTCTGGGCAGGATCAGCAACGGACGCTTCCCTGCACAGCTGCTCGAGTAGGTCTCTCAACCATTTCTTTTGGCGGATGGCTTCCGCCGCGATGGGGTTCTTCGGGTCATCCGTCTCGGCCCGCGCGTTGATCGCGCAACACCCTTTGTCGCTGTTGTCGATGGCCCACCGCCCGGAGATGTCGAAGATCGCGAGGATCCGCTCTGTGCCGCCTGCGGGTACCTGCGCGAGTTCATTGTCGAGGTACTCGCGCCACCGGGCGTCCCGCCGTCGGAGATAGGCCACCGCCAGCGCCTCTTTCGAACCGAACTGGTCGTACAGGGTCTTCTTGGTTACGCCGGCCGCCGCGGCGATCGTGTCCACCCCTACCGCGTGGATGCCTTCCCGATAGAACAGCTCAGACGCGGCGCGCAGAACCCTTTCGGCTCCCTTCGTGTATTTGGGCAGCTCAGTCGTGTCCCGGGGCTGCTCCTCACGGCGATCTTTCACCATGCATCTACTATACCGTTCTGTATACTAATTGGCATGAGTAAACAGAACGGTATACCTCAGCGCATCGTCCTGATCGGAGCTTCCGTCGCGTTCGTTCTCAGTTGGAGTTCCGGTTTTCTCGTAGCCAAGATCGGCACCGCCGGCGCCCCGGCGCTTACTGTCGTCTTCTGGCGATTCCTCATTGTCGTGGTGATCCTGGCGCTCGCCGTCGCCGGAACCGCCCTCCGGGCCAGCATCACCCGTCGTCGGGTGGCTGGCGCCGGTTCGAAAGGCCGGCCCGGGAGTCCCTCCCGCGGCTCAGTCCTTCCCCGCGCGGACCTTCCCGGCTGGCGCGACATCCGCCCCCATCTCGTCATCGGATTCTTCGCCCAATTCGGCTACGTCGTGCCTATCTACCTGGCCATCGCCGCCGGCGTCTCGTCGGGGACCACCGCGCTCATCGATGCCATCCAGCCCCTTGTCATCGCCACCCTCGTGGGACCGCTCCTCGGGCTCCGCGTGCGTGCCCTCCAATGGCTCGGCCTGGTGTTCGGCGCCAGTGGCGTCGCCCTGATCGTGGCTTCGGACGCATCCGCAGTGGCGTCTCCAGGCCCCGCGTATCTGCTCCCGCTCGTCGCCCTCGCGAGCCTCGTCGCGGCCACATTCCTGGAGCGCCGCACCTCGGCACGCCTCGGTGTCTTTGCCACCCTGTCCACGCATGCCGCCGTCACTCTCGTCGCGGTCGCCCTGCTCGGGTCCCTCGCCGGAACCCTAGCCCCGCCGGCCACCCCTGAATTCTGGATCTCCACCCTGGTGATCGCGATCGTCCCCACCCTCATCGCCTACGCCCTGTACTGGTTCCTCCTCCGCCGGATCGGCATCACCGCGCTCAATGCCCTCCTCTTCCTGGTCGCCCCGACCACAGCTGTAGCCGGGGCTTTCCTGTTCGCGGAACCGTTCACTCCCGCCACCCTCGCCGGCTTGATCCTCGGGTCCGCCGCCATCGCTCTGGTCCTGCGGCCCGAGCGTTCCCCGGCGCATTCCCCCAGCACTTCTTCCGCCGATTCGGTCGACGCCGATTTCCAGACAGGCGAAGCGGCTTCTTCACCAACCCGGTGAAGAAGCCAAGCGGACGGGCTGCTCCACCAACGGAAGGACGCCCAGGCCAGCAGCACGGTCAGGGCCGCAGTCAGCCCGATGCGGAGCGGCAACTCCCGGACTCACAGTTTTATCGCGCGATTCCACCGGCCTCAGGCGCACGCCGGGATGCCGCCCGGGAGATGGCCAAATGGACCAACACCCACACTTTGTGGGGCCGGGTGTCCAGACCAACTCGATGGCCACCGCGATCGGCGGCGCAGCGACCATCCCGTGGGTCGTCGCCATCGGCTCCATCATCGTCCTGGCGCTTGTCATCATGGCGGTGTCAAGCGGATCGCCAGCGTCGCAGCGTTCGTGGTGCCGCTCATGGCCGTCGGCTACATCATCCTTGCCCTGATCGCCGTCTTCATCAATGCTGCCCAGCTGCCGGAAATCCTCTCGCTGGTGTTCCGCAGCGCCTTCGGCATGGATTCGACCCTCGGCGCCATCATCGGCCTGGCGGTCATGTGGGGCGTCAAACCCGGCGTCTACTCTAACGAGGCCGGCCAAGGAACGGGCCCGCACGCCGCGGCTGCCACAGAGATGTCACACCCGGCGAAGCAGGGCCTGGTCCAGGCCTTCGCGGTCTACATCGACACGCTGTTCGTGTGCTCGGCCACCGGCTTCCTGATCCTCTCGACCGGCGCCTACCGCGTCTTCTCCGGGGGCAGCGAAGACGGCGAGATCCTCGCCGAGGGCGGCCTGCTCTCGGCCACGGCTACCGTCGGGCCCCAGTTCGTGCAGACCGGCTTCGACTCCGTCTTCCCCGGTTTCGGCGCCGCGTTCATCGCCATCACGCTGATCTTCTTCTGCCTGCCCACGGTCATCGCCTACTACTACATGGCGGAGACCAACCTGCGCTTCCTCGTGGGCAACTCCTCGAGCAAGATGATTCCGGGTGTCCGAACCAGCGTCGGCCGCGCAACGACAGTCGCCCTCCAGGCAGCGATCCTCATCGCCGCCGCCTACGGCTGCATGAACACTACCGCTGACGCGTGGGTGATGGGCGACATCGGCGTCGGCCTCATGGCCTGGCTGAACATCGTCGGCATCCTGATCCTGCAGAAGCCCGCCTTCAAGGCGCTCAAGGACTTCGAGCGCCAGCAGAAGCTCGGCGTTGACCCGGTCTTTGACCCGCGGCCCCTCGGCATCACCGGGGCCACCTTCTGGGAGTCCTACAAGACGGCCGACCGCGAGAAGGAATCCGCACGGATCTAGTGCGAAGTGCACCGTGCGCCGCGCCGTTCACGCGGCGCACAGTCAGCTACCCGGATTCCCCCTTCGGCCTCACCCTTCGAACGGCTGCTGCTGGCCGGGAATGTGGGCTCCAAAGCGCGGTAACGTCCAAGCCAGTGCACGCAGCAGTAGCGGCTGTGGATCTTCGGAGGCCGTAGAGGGCATAAGCTCCAGTTTTCTAGCCCGTTCGCCGACTCATGACGGAACCGAGCAGACCCCGGCCGGGCAGATTCCTCTTATTGCGCCGCTCAGGCGTTCAGACGCACTTCGCCCTGGCCTGGACCAGGTTGGCGAAGGGCAATCTTCCATAAATTCTGATGAATTTCGCCTGATAGGTGGCTTCGGCAGAATTCACCTCAGCTGCTGCCAACTCCTTCCACGCGATGATTAACGATTTGGAATCGGCGAGCTGCCAGATGAGCCGCCCGCCCCAATGACCAACAGGCTTCCCGCGGCCGAAGTCGGCGAACTCTTGAATTCGCTTTCGGAGTCCGCGATTGCCAGTGCTTCCTGGACCTGCCTTCCCGATGTAGAGGACGTCCGCATCCTCGATCCACTCCGTTTCCAAAGTGGCTTGGAGGAGGGACGGATCCCGCCTCTTGAAGCGGCCTCCATTGCTCTTCGCAAGGAACCTCGGTTCGAAGCCATCGGGTTTAAGCACTGCATAGATTCCGGGAGCCTGCGGCACGCGGTTGATCTCCAGCTGCTCGAACGATCGGAACCCGGTAAACCCGTCCTCTTTTAGCGTCTGTTTGTTGATCTGCAATGGGTATTCCTTAGCTCGAGAAGTTGTGAAAGTTGCCTCAACAGGACCCCCAAGCCTTTGGTCGCCATCGACGAAACCGACCGGAAGCCCAGCCGGTGCAGAACATCCTGCCGCTTATAGTGTGCGGCCGAAAACGCTTTGCGTCAGCTCATACGTCATGAAGCGCGCGCCTTGGCGGGGTAGCGCGGGCCACTTGTCCAACAAACGCGTCACACCCTGCAGGCCTCGGCGGCCCCGGCCAGCACCTCGAGATCAAGCGCGTCCAGGTGGTACGGCAGCCGGCCTCCGAGTTCGCAGCGCCCGGCGTCGGCGTCGAACCAAGCAGCGACGTCTGGCTCTGGGAGTCCGTCCTGATCCGCGACGGCGAGCCCGTCGCGGACCTGCAGGAAAGCATTCTCCGCCCAGCCGGTCAGCGTCGCCGGCAGCACCGCCGCGCCGCTGGAAGTCAACGACGACGGCGGCACCACCCTGCTTGCCGCCCTCACCAAGGCGAGTGGCCGGGGACTCGGGCCGGGCGAGTGCCAGATCAGCCTGAGCCAGGTCGGCCCAAGCCGTGCGAAGCTGCTGGACCTGCGGGCTTCGGACCCGGTCCTCGTGCTGACGCAGTACGTCCGGTACGCGAACCGCCCCTTCTACCTGGCCAAGTGCCTCGTCGCCGACCGCGCCGGCCACCTCTCGGGAATGCAGTCGCTCCAGTCCTGAGCCTCAGGCCTGCCCGGATTTCCAAAAGCCGTGCACGGAGAGTCAAGTAACCAAGAGTCCCGCAACTTAGTGTTGTGATCCAACACACCTTTAGGGACTGAGGTTATGAACAACACAGCTGACCTTCTTCTGATCAACGGCGTCATCGACACCCTGCACGATGAACACCCTCGAGTCACGGCACTCGCCGTCAAAGCCGGGAAGGTCCTCGCCGTCGGTTCGTCTGCCGAGGCTGCAGCTGGACCGGGCACAGACGTCCTCGACCTCGTGGGCGCCTATGTAATGCCCGGACTACTGGACGTCCACAACCACCACATGCTGGCAGGGCAAATGGATTTGTTCGAGCTCAACGAGGCGCCCAACAAATCGCTCGATGATCTCCTCAGCGCCGTCGTGGAGTACGCAAAGAGGCTGGGCCCGGACGAGTGGGTGATCGGCGGGAGCTGGGGTTCCGGTCTCCTCGCAGAACTCAACTCCGTGGAAACCCTGGCCCGCTTTGATGCGGCGGCCGGCGGACGGCCGGCCATCCTGAAAGACGACAGCAAGCACAACAGGTGGGTAAATTCCCGAGGCCTGGCACTGGCCGGAATCGACGAGGGCACGCCGGATCCTGAAGGCGGCCAGATTATGCGGGACGCTTCGGGGCGTGCCACTGGTGTCCTCATCGAGGCTGGGGGCGTCCTCATCGAACAGACGGTGGCGCGGCTGCAGCCCCAGTCCAGGCAGGACCTGGCCCGGGCCGCAGCGCGCGGTATCGAAATTCTGCACACCTACGGCATCACGGGGTTCCAGGATGCGGCCTCGTCCCTCCAGCTACTGCAGGCACTGAAAGAGCTGGACGACTCCGGTGAACTCTCTGCATGGGTGGTGACTTCCATGCAGGCCAACGATTTTATTTTCGGCACCACTCCCCTCGGAGAGGGCATCATCGCCCACCGCGAGGACACGCGGTCCGAGCACCACAGACCGGACTTCATCAAGATCTTCCTTGACGGGGTTCCGCCGGCGGGGACTGCAGCATTCATTGAACCGTATCTGTCCGGCGTCGGCTTTCCGGAGTGCCACTGCGGAGGCACCACCATGCCTGCAGCAGAACTTGAGCGCTGGCTTATGGGCACGGCCGAACGGGGTATTTCCGCAAAGATCCACTGCACCGGGGATGCGTCGGTCCGGCTGGTGCTTGACACGGTCGGCAAGATCCGCGCAGCAGGACGCACAAAGCCGAAGTACCACATCGCCCACGGCCAGTTCGTCCAAGAAGAAGACATCCCCCGGTTTGCTGAACTCGATGTCACCGCCGACATCTCCCCCTCGTTGTGGTTCCCCGGCGTCATCTCCGAGGCCATCGCTACCGTGCTGCCAGCGGAAAGGGCGTCCAAGATGCAGCCCAACCGTTCCCTTATGGACGCCGGTGCCCGCATCGCGGGCGGCTCGGACTGGCCGGTCAGCGTGTCGCCCAACGTCTGGGAGGGGATTTACGGCCTGGTCACCCGGCAGGACCCAACGGGACAATTCCCGGGCACACTCTGGCCCGAACAGGCCATTACCCTCCCGGAAGCCATCAGGGTCTACACCACGAACTCCGCCGAGGCGATGGGCGTGGATGATGTCACCGGCTCCCTGGCCCCGGGAAAGTCAGCTGATTTCATCATCCTGAGTGACAATCCGTACGAGATCGACATCGAAAAAATCGCGCACATCAAAATCCGGCAGACCTGGTTCGCCGGCCGCAAGGTCTTCGATGCCGAGTCAACGGATCCCTCAGCAACCCCGGCCGAAGGGCGCGCAGCGCAGCGCGCCTGACGGTTCGCATTACCCCTGCTCCTTACCGCCCGCAGGGACCACTTCCCCAATTTCCCGCCGACGGCGGCCTTCGCCGCTTCGTCCTGCCCGAAAGACAGTGACCATGACCACTACCGCACAAGCCGCTCCGGCTACCGTCTCCTCGGACAAGGGGACGTACGCCTATATCGCTGTATTCAGTGCAGTCCTGTACACCGTTCTGCTGATTGCCCCTGTCATTGCGGGCAAGCTGATCGAGCAGTTCGGCCTGACCCCGGTCCAGGTGGGGACGCTCTTCTCGCTGGAGCTTGGGGCCTTCAGCCTGGCGACCGTACCTGCCTATCTATGGCTCCGCCGGATGAACCTGAGAACGGCGAGCTACATCTTCACGGCCATCGTCATTGCAGGCAACGTCGTCTCGGGCTTTGTGGACGACTTTGGCCTGTTGATGATCTCCAGGGTGGTGACCAGCGTCGCGGCTGGCTCCATCACGGTGATCATCCTGACCCTCAGCGGTAAAACCGCCAACCCCAGCCGGGCATTCGGAATATTCGTCGTTTTCCAACTGGCCATGGGAGCACTCATTCTGGCGGTCTTCCCGTCACTGTTCGCGGCAGCAGACGTTGCGGCGATCTACTGGACCCTCGCCGGACTCGCAGTGCTGTGCCTGCTTGTCGTCAACCGGATCGACGGGGAAGCGCTGCGGACCGCGGCCCCCGTTGCTGCTGACAAAGTGAAACGGGCGCCTGTCCTCAAGGCAGCTGCGGGGATGGCCGCGGTGCTGCTCTTCTACATTGCGCTCAGCGGTGTCTGGTCATTCATAGCCCAGATCTTGGCAGGCTCCGGAATCGACCTTTCCGCCAGCAGCCTTGTTCTGTCCCTGGCCACTGTCGCCGGGATACTGTCGGCCCTCGTTGCAACCGCCCTCGGTGAGTCGCCACACTGAAAGCTTTACCTGGCGACAGGTTACGCAGGCATGGCGGTAAGCATCGCGTTGCTCTTCGGCTCACCGGCCCTGATCCAGTTCGCCATCGCCGCCGTGATCTTCAAGTTCGCCTGGACCTTCATCCTGCCCTACCTGCTGTCCACCTTGTCCTCCCTTTCCAGCGGAGGCCACCTGATGAACACCACCAACCTTATGATCGGCACCGGCTTCTCCATCGGGCCGATTGTCAGCGGAGCATTGATCCAGTCCGGCGGAGGCTCATTCACGGGCATGCTCAGTTTCGCCCTCGCCGGTGTGCTGGCGTCCTGCGCCCTCGTCCTCGTGGCCCAGCGCCGATAGCGACTTCCAACACTGGCCCCACCCCCGGAGTTGTTGTCCGTCTATGCTGGCTTGAATCGTTCGTAGGTCTGCATACCTGGGCAAAAACTCCAAGGGGTGGGGTGGACGTTAGGTGAGTGAGACCGCCCCGGCGAGGCCCGCCGTCGTACCTTCCGCGCCGCCAAACGACAGCAGCACCTCCACCAGGTGCGGCGCGAAGTCGTCCTCAAGCGACAGCACCACCCGGCAGCGGGCTTCAGGCTGCTCCGGGTAGTCCATGTACAGCCCACGCATGTCGCAGACGGTCTGGCCGCAGCCAGGACCATCGGTGGTGTCGACGTCGACATGCACCACCGGGGCGACGGCGGCTTTAACGCCGCCCACCGCGAGCGCCGCGGCGAGGGGGTCGTGCATGGCGGAGCAGGCCCGGCCGAACTGGCTCTCGTAGAAGCGGAAGTAGTAGCCGAGCATCTCCCCCAGCGCCCGTGGCACAGGACCGGATGAGGCCAGCAGCTCCTGCCGGTGGCGTTCCTCAAGCACATTGGACATGGTGACGTCCAGCGGCACCAGGGTCACGTTCCAGTCGGCGGACAGCACAAGGGCTGCGGCCTCGGGATCGTTGGCGATGTTCGCCTCCGCCACCGGCGTGAGGTTCCCCGGAGCCAGGGCCGCGCCGCCCATGATGGTGATCCCCTCCACCAGTCGGGGCAGGTCGGGCTCGAGCCGCAGGGCCTCGGCGATGTTGGTGAGCGGGCCGATGGCCAGGACCCGCAGTGTGCCGGGGTGTTCGTGGGCGAGCCGGACCAGCATCTCGGCCGCGGTTTCGGACGCCAGCGAAACGGAGGCCGCCTCCAGCGAAACCTCCCCTATGCCGTTGGAGCCGTGGACGTGCGGCGCCCCGCCGCCGAAGGAACCGGCAAGGGGGTCGTGGGCTCCGACGGCGACGGGGATGTGCGCGTGCCCGGCGAGCTGGAGCAGGTCCAGGGTGTTCCGGGCGCCGACGGCGGCACTGACGTTCCCGCTGACGGTGCCGATCCCCTGCACGTGGGCCTGCGGGGTAGCGAGCAGGTAGGCCAGGGCGAGGGCGTCGTCGATGCCGGTGTCGCAGTCGAGGTAGAACGGGTGGCTGGTGGGCGTGGTCATGGTTCTTCTTTCGGTTGGTGCTGGGTGTGGCTGTTAGACGGACTCGCCCTTGGGGGCGGCGACGAAGAGGCTGACGATGAATGCGGCGGCGGTGATGGCCACCGAGATCCAGAGGGCGGTGGCGTAGCCGGCGGAGGTTGCCTGGGCGGCAAACGGGGCCACAAGAACGACGCCGAGGCTCGCCCCGATGCCGAAGGAGGCGCCGTTGATGCCGGGCAGGGCCGCGGGTGCCTCCTTGGGCGAGAGCAGCACGGAGAGTCCGTTGATGGCGGTGAGGAAGAAGCCGTTGTAGAAGATGCCAAGGGACGCGACGGCGATCAGCACGGCGACCTGGTTGTCGGCGAACGTGGCCGCGATGATGGCGCAGGCGAGGCTGAGCCCGGTGCCGGCGCGGAGGGTTTTGATCCAGCCGCGGCGGTCGGCGAGCCAGCCGGCGAGGGGTGCGGCGAAGACGCCGATCAGCGCGGCGGGGGTCAGGAACAGCAGGGCGGACAGGGAGGCGCTGAGTCCGAAGCCGTTCTTGGTGTCCTGGCTGAGCAGCACGACGGTGAAGTTGATGATGGCGAAGATGCCGGCGAGGGTCAGGACGGTGGTGGCGATGACGGGCCAGACCTGGCGGGAGCGCAGGTGGTGGACGGCGATGAGCGGGTGGCTGCGCTTCTTCTCGATCACCCAGAAGGCGGCGAAGGACGCGGCGGTGCCGACGAGCAGGCCCAGCGTGCTGGGCGCGGTCCAGCCGTCGGCCGAACCGCCGGAAACGAAGTATGTGATGAAGACCAGGAACACGGACAGGGATCCGGCGCCCCACCAGTCCATCGCGCCGCGTATGCCCTGCGGGCGTCCCGCCGGGACGGTTTTGATGATGCAGGCGGCGGCGATGGCGGTGAGGACCAGGACGACGGCGAAGATGGACCGGAAGCCGAGGGTCTCGGCCATGAGGCCGCCGACGTACCCGTCCACGCCGCCCACTCCCCCGTTGATGGCGGCGATGATGCCCACGGACGTGCCGAAGACGCGGGCGTTCAGGTTTTCGCTGAGGACGATGTAGGCGAGGGCGAAGACCGCGCTGGAGACGCCCTGCAGGAAGCGGCCGGCGATGAGCAGCGGCAGGGTGGGGGCGGCGATGCAGAGGAGGGTGCCGGCGCCCATGATGGCGAGGACCAGGAGCAGGGCGGCGCGGCGGCCGATGAAGTCGCTCCAGCGCCCGATGACGGGGCCGGCGATGGCGCCGGCGAGGAAGAACATGGACTGCACGGGGGCTGCGCTGTCGGCACCCCGGCCGAAGGAGGCCGCGATCTGGGGCAGCGCCGGGGTGACCATGCTGGCGTTGAGCTGGAAGGACAGCACGCCGAGCAGCAGGGTGGAAATGAGAAGGGCGGCGCGGCGGCCGGCGATTTTCGGCTGTTCCTCGGAGGTGATTGGCGGGGAGGTGGCGACCGTGGCTGGGGTGTTCACATCAAACTCCTTTGTTCTGCAGGCGGGTCCTGCCTTTGGGATGTGAGTTGTTATACAACCACGTATGACGCGCAAGTACAACCATGGCGTACACTATTTTCTAATTCAGCCGCCCCTGGCTCGACCTGATAGGACTTCCCCATGAGCACTCGACTTCCTGCCGTCACCGTCGTCGGCAGCATCAACCTGGACATCATCGCCACCACGGACCGGCTCCCCACCGCCGGCGAGACCGTCGGCGGCGGCGTCCTGCAGCAGCAGCCCGGCGGCAAGGGGGCCAACCAGGCCGTGGCCGCAGCGCGCCTAGGCGGGAGCGCCCGGATGATCGGTGCTGTGGGCGACGACGCCCAGGGCCGACTGATGCTGGAGGCATTGGCCGGCGCCGGCGTTGACACGGCCGATGTGGCCGTGCTCGACGGCGACGCGACCGGGACCGCGCTGATCGTGGTGGACCGCGACGGCGAAAACCAGATCGTGGTGTGCCCGGGGGCGAACTCCGCTTTCTCGCTGGAGGGCGTTTCGTTTGGGCCGGACGAGACTGTGCTGTGCCAGTTGGAAGTCGGCCTGCCTGTGGTGCTGGAGGCAGCACGGCGTTCTACAGGGTTTTTCGTTCTGAACGCGGCCCCCGCGATGGACCTGCCGGCGGAGCTCCTGGAGCGGTGCGACCTGGTGATCGTCAACGAGACCGAGTACGAGCTGATCCCGGCGCTGGCAGAGGCAAAGCTGGTCGCTGTGACGTACGGGAAGGACGGCTCGGCGATGTTCGAGCGCGGCCGGAAGGTGGCCGAGTCGCCGGCTTTGGCCGCGACGGTGGCGAACACCATCGGTGCGGGAGACGCATTTTGCGCGGCGCTGGTGCTGGCGCTGCGGTCCGGGCTTCACTATTCCCGGGCGCTGGCGGTGGCGAATACTGTCGGGGCTGATGCGGTGGGTGACCCTTCGTCGCAGCCGGCGCTTGCCCCACTGGAGCAGTACGTTGCCCGGGTAGGTGGAGCCGGGGCTGCTCGGCAGTGAATCTGGTTTTCAGGCCAGCACGGCCGGCCGACTATTCAGAGGTCCGGCGAATCACCCGGGAGGCCTACCTCCAGGCTGGGCATTTCGCTGCCGACAACCCATACATGAGCGTGCTGGACAGTATCGAACAGCGGGCGGAGCACGCCGAGGTGTGGGTGGCCGAAGCCTCCGGCGCGGTGGCCGCCGCAGTGGCGCTTACTTCGCGGGGCAGCCGTAGAGCGAGATCGCGGTTGAAAATGAGCTCGAGTTTCGGAAGCTCGCGGCTGATCCTGCTGTTCAGGGCAGCGGGGTGGGGCGCGCCGTTGTTTCGTCAGGTCATCGAACACGCCCACTCGCTGCCGACTGTCACGGCGCGCAGCATTACTAGTGCGACGCTTTATTGAACGGCCGCTCGCCCTGTACCAGTCGCTGGGTTTCCAACCCGTCCATGATCGTGACTGGTTCGCGCTCGGTGAAGACGTCCCGCAGTGGGTATTACGGCTGGAATGTACGAGACACCTTCAAGGTCGACTGTTCCCACACTCCGAGCACGAGTCTTACGGCCTGCGAACACCGGAAAAGTCCGAGCGGGCCCTGCCTTTGTGTTACATGCAGTTCTCCGTCTGCCACCCTGCTGCATACCGGTCTCCAGTGCGGCTCCGAGCGAACGCGCTGCTCGGCTGAAAGGGCCGTGGTCCCGCTCTCCTCTCTAAAAACGCCGAAGAGTCCTTGGTCGAGCACGCCCCTCACGTGGCAGGATCATCTCGATATGGGAGACAAGACACGGCAGGTTCCGAACCCAGAATGGGTGTTGATGTATCGGCGTGGCCGCCGCGGCGGGGGTTTCATTGCAATCCTGCCCGGCAGCTTCTAATTCGCCACGCGATCGGCACGGGATCACATGCGCTCTAGGCGCGCGGACAGGGAACCAAGGCCCTGTCCGACAGGTGCAATCCACCATGATAAGCGCGTGTGGTATATTTTCTGGTATGTTTTCATCGCGAAATGCTGATGACGTCCTCAGCCAGCTCGGGTCCCCATTCGTCAACTGCTTCCGGCGCGCTGTAGCGCTCACCCGGGCCGATTACCAGATACATCGCTCCGATCACCCTGAGTGGATGTCCACGTCTTCGGAACGCTACCTCGCAAACTTCATTCACGAACGCCTTTGGGCCAGGATGAACGAGCAAGTGCTCAACGAAGAACTCGCGATACAGATCGTGGACAAAGAACCCAAACGGGAAATGGTTGTTCCCGTCGGCAACGCCAACTTCGTAGTACGTTACAAGCGGCATCTTCCGGGCGATCGCATCTCAAGCTATCCCACTGACGGCGCCCGGTCGTTCTGGTCGACCGATGACGCACTCCCAACTATGGATCTGATCCCGTTGGCCATGGGATATATGTGGCATGCAGACGAACGAAAGATGGGAGATGCTCTCATCTCCTACCGAGACCGCATGGACAGGCCGGTCTGGTGTATCCGCTTAGGCGAAATGGAAGAGGGCACCAGCGAGATCACTTGGACGCCGGTTGAGCCCAACCTCCCTGCTCTGGATCTGAGCCAAATCGTTGCCGCAGCAGAACAGCAGCGAGGTTCCTGATGAATGGCATCGGTGACGTCATACTCGCCGCCAGGCAAGCTGCAGGGATCACGCAACAGGAGTTACGGGAAGCGCTTGGGGTGACTCAAGCCGCGCTCTCACGCTATGAGAACAATTTGCGGACTCCTGATGAGGAAACCTTGGCGAAGCTGGGCGAGGCTTTGGGTCTTTCGGCGGACTTTCTAAATCATTCATTTCGGCTCCAGGGCGCTATCGCCGCGGATGCTCACATGAGACGACAGAAATCCACCAAAGCGTCTGACTGGAAACGCATGGAAGCACGCCTAAACCTCGTGCGCATGCAATCTTCCTATCTGTTCGAGCGGTTGCCCATGCATGCCGAGAACCATGTGCCTACCTTCGACCCGGACAGTGTGGGGCCTGCTGAGGCTGCAGCTCACGTTCGTGCACAGTGGCGCCTGCCAATTGGACCTGTGAGGAATCTCGTCCGGTGGATCGAGTCTGCTGGGGTACTGGTTATCGAGGAGGATTTCGGTACCCGGCGGATGGACGGGCTGTCACAGTGGGCAAGCGAGTACCCAGTAATACTTCTGAACGCAACTCTGCCGACGGACAGAAAGCGCCTAACCCTGGCCCATGAACTGGGGCACTTGGTTTTGCATTCCAATTACGCTGACCTCGATATGGAAGAGCAGGCCAATCAGTTCGCTGCCGAGTTTCTAATGCCCGAGCGCGTGATCTCGCCCTCTCTCGGTGGTATTTCTCTCGGCAAACTCGTAGATCTCAAGCGGGAGTGGGGAGTCTCGATGCAGGCCCTCTTCGAGCGCGCATACAGACTCGGGAAAGTTTCGACAGAGGACCGGCTCAAGTTCTATCGGGCGATGAACGCCCGAGGTTGGAAGACCTCTGAGCCTGGGAGCGACGAATTAGCCCCGGAGCAAGCGTCGCTCGCCGCGTCCATTGGGGAAAACCTCCACGCGAACGGTCTTACTCAGGATGAGATCGCTGGATTGGTCGGTCAAGCATCCGGCCGAAACTCGCACGCGTTCGCGCCGATCCAACGAGGACTCAGAATCGTCTCGTAGCTGGCTCGCGCGGAAGGGGCTCCGGAGTCGCGCCAATTACGGGGCGGGAAGACCATCCTGCAATCTTCGAAAAGAACACACCTCACTGGACATCGAATACTCAGCTGGTCGAACAGAGTGATGGGATGGTTGTGCCCTGATACAGGGGTAGCCTCAGCAATTGCGGTCCAATGAACCCACGTAATGTACAGGTAAGTCGCACACCAGAAGGGGCATCCATGTCTAAGCTCGAGCCAAATTTCGAAGAAAGACTGTCGAGCTTTGAATCGCTGACCTTTGAGGGTTTGCGGCCCGGACAACGGCTCGTTCTGCAACAGTACGCAAAATTGCACCTCGACGAACCGGATTTGGCGATTGAAATGCCCACCGGAGAGGGCAAGACCCTCGTGGCATTGCTGATTTCAGACTATGCATTAGACCGCGGTTGGTCTGTGGCGTATCTGACCGGAACGAGGCAGTTGGCGGAACATGTGGAACAGGAAGCTGCAAAACTGGGGCTGGATACTGTTCGCTTTGCCTCCAAGCAGTACGGCCCCTCCGCCCTGGACGACTATCATCAAGCTCAGGCCGTCGGTGTGATGAACTACTGGGTCTATTTCAATAGCCGCCCGGTGCCGCAGCCCGCAGATCTAGTCATCTTCGATGACGCTCATTTGGCTGAACAGGCACTCAGCGCGCAAACTACACTTCGCATTCCCTACACCGGTGAGACTTCCAAACCCCTTTACCGGGCTATCTGCGACAAGATCCTCGCGCGAGGGGACTACTATCCAGGGCTTAGGGCTATGAGGGAAGGTACGGCGCTCCCGGGCGCTGCTCCCGAGTTAATATCCTTCAGTGATTGGGCGGACGTAAGTGGTCCCGTGGAGTCCCTAATCGCCCAGTCCCCGTTTATCACCAAGGGCGAACCGAGGTATGTTTGGGGCGACATCCAGGGCCGCCTAAAACGCTGCGGCGTCCTCATCGGTCCTTCTGCCATAGAAATGCGACCATATCATCCGCCGACTGCGCTCAATCAGTGGCACAACAAGGCGCAACAACGCCTATACATGTCAGCAACGCTCGGCTCCATGGACGACCTGCAACGTCGTCTTGGCACTGGGTCCATCGAGCGGTTGGTGCCAGAGCAAGCGCTCCCTGACGGTGAGACAGGATCCCGCCAACTAGTACTGAACCCCACATCAGATCTGCCGGATTCAGAACCTGTGATTGAGTGGGCTTTGACGCTGAGTCGAGCGGCCAAGGGCCGTGCCGCGTGGTTGTGCTCAAGCAACAGCGAAGCCGACGACATCGAACGTGCTCTTTTGAACGCAAGCGAAGCTACCTACCGCCTACGCTCGGGAAATGACTCGGCACTCGATCAATGGATCAAAGCGAAAAACGGCCATCTGATAACTGCGGGCCGGTACGACGGCCTCGACTTACCCGGGGAAGTCTGCCGGCTGGTATTCATAGTTGGCATTCCCCAGGCAAGTACGGAGTTCGAACGGTTCGTGGCCGCCTACTTGGGGGACGCCACTCACATGCGCCATAGGGTTGGTCAGCGGGTGACCCAGGCTCTGGGAAGAGCCAACCGCACACCCTCCGATAAGTCACTGTATGTGGGGCTTGATCCGAGGTTTGGACAGGTGTTGGCAGACCGTGCGGTCAGGGGGTCCATCCCGGACACGGCCCAGTCCTACATTCGGGAGGCTCTTGAACTTTTCGAGGAGGGCTGGAGACCAACCGTCCAGGCTTCACTCGCATATCTGCTGGATCCGCCACAGCCGTCGATCTCGACATCGCAATCGGCGCCTCCCGTACAAAAGAAGCGGCGCCCAGGCCGTGCAAGTGCTGGCGTAGGAGGATTGAGTGCCCATCACGAGGTTACGGCTTCAACAGATCTGTGGATCGGAAGCCATTCTAGTGCTGCATCCGCAGCACAACGAGCAGCTACAACCCTTGCAAGAGTAGGTGAAGTCGAACACTCCGCTTTCTGGCGATACGTTGAGGCTCACATACACTTCGATGCTGGAAGCGCCGCAGGCAAGTCCGAAGCGAAACGCATCTTGGATGACGTTGTGGAGAATGGGCCACGAACTGCTTGGTTTCGGCGTCTTGCTGGGCCCGCGGCGGGCTTGAGCAGCGAGCAGCAGAATGTGGCCGACGAAACCGACCGTCTTTTCTTCGCTTGGGACGAATGGATAAGGGCAACGGGTCCCAGGCTGGATTCAGTTCTGGCAAAGGGACGCCTCCGCCTTGACGGCAAACATGATGATCAGTGCGAAGGGCTGCGAATCCTGGCGCTACTCTGTGGGGCTTCGAGCGAGCTACCGTCCCAGAAGGAGCAGAGCGCTACAGACTGCAAATGGATGTGGACGACAGCCCGCTATAGTGAGCGACGCCTATGGGAGGTCAAAACAGGAAAGGCCCGTGAAGTGCCGCGTGGCGATGTTAACCAATTGCTTGGGCAGCTCGAAGTTGAGGGACGCCGATCACCCAAAGCACGAGTCCTAGGCTGTCTTCTGACTCCGACGCTGGAGGTCCCAGTCGAATCTGCGGAGGCAGCGCTCGATAAGATTTCGCTCATACATCAACCCGCTGCCATTCGGCTTTATGACCTTCTAGCCGACAGGATCCGCCTCTACTCATCGTTGTCGAGCGCGGGGTCTGCTTCGGCTCGTGGATCAGCACGATCTGAAGTCGAGAAATTGTTGCCTGCTCGTGGAGGGCTTGCTGGGCTCTTCACACCATCAAACGGCAAAGTGCGCACGGCTGAAGACGTCGCGTCGCTGTTCCCAGGCGGCTGATGATGGCAGTTGCCTGCTGATCTGGCAGTCGCCAAAGTTCCGTCAAAAACAGTTCCCTTCCCTGCAACCCGTGACTGACGAGACAGCGTCGGCCTTGCCTATCAGCCACTTAGGTCGGCGCCCCTCCTCGACCCAGAACAGGCAATGACTGCCGATTTACGATCCTTGTGACGTCTCATGAACGCTTCAGCGAGTCGGACCACAGGAGAGTACGACATTCGTGCAAGCCCTGATGTTTCAAAATCTTGGGCCACCCGGACTGCGTCTCAGCGCTAAACAACTTTTAGACGAGCACGCGGCGCGGGAGGACAAATCCGGGGCTCCAGCAACTCCTCTCCGCAGACGTCGGAGTCGCTGAAGCCTAGAGGTCGAACAGCTTTCCGGCCACCGACGGGATGAGGTCTGTGGAGATTTCAGCCCACCCCGAGCTTGTCTCCATGTGCACTGGCTCAGCGTTCAAGGTGCGGGTGAATGTGCCGTCTGGGTGCGCAACGGTTGTTTCGGTTGGCTCGGTCAGGGAGTCGACGGTACGTGCTTACCCGTCGTTCCTGCCTCCTCGATGGCAGCTGCCTCCTCTTCGGGGATGCTGTCCGGTTCGGGGCTTCTGCCCGCGGCAGCTGTTCCCGGTGGGATGTCAGAAGCATCCGCCGGGAGTGCTGCTCCCGGACCGGCGATCAGGCCAGCGCCGAGCCCAGGGTGAGAAGAACACAGCTGATCGCTGAGGGAACCCTCATGGAAACCACTTTCTACAAAGAAGAGATCAGGGCTCGGGGGCAGCGCGCAAGCTCAGAAACCCCCACTACACTGAATTGCTGAGAGAAACATACACATAATCTGGGTATTCACCTAGTGTGGCCCGGCCGCCGCATTTCTCTTGATTCCGTCGGCTATCCCGCAGTCCAAGTCCCCTCGTTCTCGTGGTCTCCTGGCGTCCGTGTTTTCCTGTCGGCAATAGCCCGAATTGAAGCCTTTATTGAGGCGAAATGTTGAGAGCGACAACCGGCACCTTTGTCATGTGGCCGTGCGCTCAACTAGTCTTCGAAAACTGGCACCATCAGGATGCCTGCAAACATTTTGAGGAAAATGAGCGGCTCTAATAAGACTGAGAGGGACGGCGTCCCCTCAGAACGGCCCGGTAGATGTGGAAGCGGCTGCATTCCACCAGTATCGGGGCCAGACTTACCGCCGTAACTCCACCGTTATTAGGGTTGTCGGTTTGTTCTTCTTCGGTATAGCGGCGGGAATCGTAGCGCTCATCATGGCCAGGCGCGCGGAAGACCACGGTGTCAAGGCAACACCCGGAAAAGTGCTTGCTGTGTTGGATGGAATCAGTGGATACGTGGTCATGACAGTATTTTTTGCAGCAACAAAGTAAAAAAATCATGAGAGGAAGCGTCAACGCGTCCGTGATCGGCGCGTAGCTGGAATCAGGCGCCGTCATTAGAGCCGCTTTCCGGTCTGCAGTGGCGGGATTGTGCCGGTAGCCCAGGTGCGCCCAACGGTTCCGACGAACTCACCTGCCTTCCCGGCACTCCTCTCCGCCACTCCGGCTTGCTTAGCCGAAGCGTTTGCGCCAGGAGTCCTTCTCCTTGCACATACGATGTTGGACATGACTGAAGAAGCTCGACCCCTGCGTTTCCTAACGATCGAACAGGTCGCACAGGAACTGAACGTGAGTCAGATCCAGGTCAGGGCTCTGCTACGAAGCGGTGAGCTTCGCGGGTTCCAAGTCGGCGGCCGGGGAATATGGCGTATCGGTGTCGATGATGTTGAGGCCTATATTGACGAGGCCTACCGCCGCACAGCGGAAAATCTCCACAGTGGGGAACTCCAAGAATCTATCCCTGCCAGCGGACAAGACGACTGACCGATCCTTCTACCGCCGGAATAGGCGTCAGGCGACGGATTCACGGCAACGGGCCCTGTCGAAAGAGCTCCGCGAAGCAGTGAGGTGGACAGGTGGGTTCCCCCGGTAAAGCCCAGAGAAGGCCGAGGACCCTGCCGGGTTTTGGGAGGATAGACCCCGTGACAGATACTCCGCGACGCAGCGCTCCCTACCAGGAGTGGGTGCTTATGTACAGGAAGGGCCTGAGCCGGGGGCAGATTGCCGACCTCACCGGTGCGGCGCCGGCGACCGTGGGCTACCACCTCGGATTGGCACGGACACTGGACCCACGACTGCAGCACGAGCATGACGCGGCCGCCCGCAAGCCCGCGATCACCGGGCAGGGGCGGGAACGCCTTCAGCAGCTCGTCGCGTTCGTGCAGGATACAGGCCGGTACCCCTCGAGGAGCTCGGGCGACGTATCGGAACGGACCCTGGCAGCATGGCTTCAGCGGCGCCGCTGCGAAGCCGCTGACGGGACACTCGCTCCGGCCTACCTTCAGGGCTTGGCGGAGCTGCCGGACTGGCGGGGCACACCCAGGGCAGTGGCAAATGAGGCACGGTGGCAGGACCGACTCACGGCCCTGTCCGCCTACCTGGCCTCGGGGCACGACTGGCCGCGCCACAAGGCCACCGTCCCAGGTCACGAGCATGAGCTCGGCGTCTGGCTTCACACCCAGCGCTACAAGGCCCGCCGGGGCGAATTGGCCCCCGCCAAACTGGTAGCCCTGGATGCAAGAGTCCCGGGCTGGAGGTCAGGGCGGACACGGGGCCGAAAACTCCTGGCTCGTCCGGGGCCGATCCAGCCCACCCAGTACTAGATTGATCGTGTGAAGCAGGACCTTCGGCTACGGCAGGTATGGCCAGCGCCGAACGGGCGCGCAGTATTTTCACCCTTGAAGGCTCTTCAGAATAGAGGGTGTAGTTGGGCCTGAATCCTCCGGTTTCGAGGAGCGCCTGGGCTATATAGTTCGTCAAGTTGCGGAAGCCGAAGGCGCTGAGGCGGAGGTGGTCGAGGCGGCCGTTGATCGCTTCTGTGGGTCAATTGGATGTGCCGGGGCGGTCGAAGTACGCGAGCACTTTGACGACGGGCTGTTTCGGCGTCCGGTCGGGCGTTGGATCTCGCTCCTACCCGGCCACCGCCGCGCGCACCCGGGCTACATCGTCAACTCCGAAGGGCCGCCAAGATTACATCTCGCCATCCGCCAGTCGCTGTGCCTCTTTGATCTCTACCTTTCTCGGCAGCACATACTCGCCAACAGCAATTCGAGCTCCCGCCAAGAACTTCACGACTACCGCCAGTGTCTCTTCGTCGAGCAAGGAAGCACTCCCCTCAAGCACCAATTTGATTGCGCTCTTCAATTCCGGAGGGAGATCGTCATCTTCAATGCGGGCATTAACCAAGACTCTCTTCCGCTCTTCCGCGAATCTCTCGGCTGCCAGAACCTCGATAACGCGCTCCCGGAATTCTGCGCTGCTCATGCTGATTCCGGGCTCCTCGACGGCGGCGTCCACTTCTTTGGAGGGATCTGCCGACGGAGTGGCGGTCAGAACGGCCAGCTCAGTAGAACCGGCTTTGCCGCTGGCCTCTCTAATTGCAGATCGAAGGCTCTTGGCAATCTCGCTCGACTTCCGCTTTATTGCTGGAGCGACGAGCTCCTTGAAAACGGGGGCAGCAACCTCCCTCAGGACCCACGCGCCCCCGTCTACTATCGCGTCTGCTATCGCTTGCTGCGTCGGCGAGAGCTCCCGCGTGTCCGTGCTTCTTGGTGAATCCGGAGCATACGCGTGAGCTCCGAACATGGCGGCCTCGTCGACCGGAAATGATTCGGGTGGCCCTAAGAGCTTATTGGTGCCGTCTTCCCGCAGGAGCTCGCGCTCGGCGCCGGGAGTATCTTTCGACTCCGAAAAATGCGTTCCTTTTGGAACTCGAACCCTGCGGAGTTGCCATTCTTCATTCATGCGACTCCTATGCTCCGACGCCTCAAACAGAAAAATACACCACTCGCGCGTGCTTGGCTCTCCAACGCGTCCAGGGTATGCACGCGCTGCCGCTCGGCGAGCGCAGTCAGATCATAGGGAGCCATGCCCGAAGTGTACTTGCGGCCACTGACAAGCGCCGATGCGGCGCGGAGTCGTGGCACCGTGACGACACGAGGCGTGGGCCCCCATGCGGCGCTATCGCTCGGCGCCACGGCCGCGGTTGCCGCCAGGCTCCAGGCGTGCCGGTGCAGCCTGCGACACGGCCGCCGTGCAACGGTCGCGGCGCCGTCTGCCCGAGGAGGACGGCGCGCGCGACGGCGTCCGCCTCGACCGGGAGGGGCCGTTCCCCGGAGGGAGGGACGGCGCGCACGCGCCGCTCGACCTCGGCATCCAGGTCCCAGCGCCGGCAGTCCTGGGTGAAGTCCCGCGATGGAGCCTATGCGAGCCCCTCTCTTAGGATCGCCGCGGAACGGTGCCGGTTGCGCGCGATGATGCCCGACAGCCGGGCCCACGCGCCGACGCTCACCTACATCGGCACTTCCGATTGGATGCTGACACCCCCATTGTGAAGAGCCTCTTTGAAGCGTCCGAGGACTTCACCAGGACTGCTGGCAGGCCAGCGAAGAAATTGCCGCCTCGGACTCGGACCGCTTCTACAGGCCATCCCATAATCATGCCTTCTGTATTGGAAGCGGTCTTCCCTCCGAACAATCCGTTGCACTAGCTGACTGCCACTCCCCCGTAGTAAATATTGAGATCGGCTTTCCTTTGAGGGCCAACATTGCGCTCCCGATGCCGAGGATGATGGCTGCATCGTCCTGGTGACAACATGCTGCGCAGACTAGAACGTGGCCAAGGACATCCACACGGAATCAGCGATCTGCCTCGTCGCCTCGAGGAATGCCTATCGTTAGAAATGAGTGAGTCCACCAGGAGCGAGCCCTGAGCTCAACCCGGCGGACGTTGAGAATCCCCGCCCAGCTGCTCCAAGTCTGAAGCAGGTCATGATGTGTTCCCAATCCTGCCCCTCCACGGCTGGGAGCAGTGGGACAACATCATGGGGAAAGTCCTCACCAAATGTCCGTCCTCGGCCAAGAGTGGAGGCACAGACGGCTTTCTAACATATGGTCCTTGGCAACGCACGGATTCGAGATCCACGGGTCTTCCTCAACTCGGAGATATGGTGGGTCTCGGGCTATAGGGTGGCGAGCGGTGTTGGGGTCAGCCGACAGCGAGTTTCTAGGGCTGAGTTGGCGAGGGAATGCTCCCTTGACTGTCGGCGAAGTGGAGGACGTGGACGTGCCGAGGATCTTCGATAATCTCGAACTGGTCTTGCATCCAACGTTGGACGCAACCTTGGCCAACTCCAGTCGGGCGGATTTCTGTGTTGGCTATTTCAATCTTCGCGGGTGGAAACTGATCGACAGCCGCATCGATGCATGGGCTGGAACCCCAGACAATCGGTGCCGACTGCTCGTGGGGATGCAGCGACTTCCCCAAGACGAACTGCGCGACATGCTACGCGCTGATTCTGCAAGTGGCGGAATCGATCTGCAGACCGCCAATGCGTTGCGTCGACGTGTGGCGCAAGAGTTCCGGCAGCAGTTGACAATGGGGAACCCAAGCAACAGCGATGAGAAGGGGTTGCGCCGTTTATCCGACCAGCTTCGCGCCGGCAAAGTCCAAGTTAAGCTCTATCTGCGTGAGACGCTGCATGCCAAGTTGTACTTGGTCCACAGGGAAGACATGAACAACCCAACCATTGGATTCGTCGGTAGCAGTAACCTGACGTTCTCTGGCCTGAAGAACCAAGGCGAGTTGAATGTTGACGTCCTCGACCACGACGCGTGCAGGAAGTTGACTTCTTGGTTCGAGGATCGCTGGGAGGACAACTTCTGCGTCGACATTACGGAGGATCTCGCCGATATTATCGACGAGAGTTGGGCCAGCCCTGTACTTCGGGATCCGTATCACATCTACGTGAAGATGGCGTACCACCTCTCGCAGGAAGCTCGGGCTGGGTTAAGTGAATACGGAGTCCCGAAAGACCTGCGGAATGTTCTGCTCGATTTCCAGGCCGCTGCTGTGAGAATAGCCGCGCACCATCTCAACCATCGCGGTGGAGTCATAATTGGCGATGTGGTGGGGCTGGGTAAGACTCTCATGGCGGTGGCCTTGGCCCGCCTGTTCCAAGAAGACCAGTTCACAAACACCCTGATCATCTGCCCGGCGCGTTTGGTTCGAATGTGGGAGTCGTACGTCCACAAATACGGACTCATAGCTCGAGTGGTTTCCCTCGGGAATGTGCAGAACGTCCTGCCTACACTTCAAAGGTACCGTGTCGTGCTGATTGACGAGAGTCATAATCTGCGTAATCGTGAAGGCTCTCGGTATCGGATCATTCGTGACTACATTGAACAAAACGACTCGCGTTGCATTCTTCTTTCCGCTACCCCGTACAACAAGTCCTACGAAGATCTCGGATCCCAACTCCGATTGTTCGTTCCTGAGAATCAGGACCTTGGAGTGCGCCCCGAGCGCCTGATCCGCGAGATGGGGGAAATGGAGTTCATCCGTAAGTATCAGGCTGCTCCCCGCACGATCGCGGCGTTTGAGAAGTCGCCCTACCCGGATGACTGGCGTGACCTGATGCGGCTCTATCTGGTGCGACGCACACGTAGCTTCATCGAGGAGAACTACGCGGCTGCCGATCCCAAAACTGGCCGAATGTTCTTGAGCTTCCCAGACGGAAGTCGTCACGTCTTCCCCACACGCGTCCCCAGAAACGTGGCACCGACACCTGTGACTTCCGAAGAGGACGACCCGTACCTTCGGATGTACAGCGATTCCGTGATTGACGTTGTCGACGCATTGAAGTTGCCCAGGTACGGCATGACCTCATATCTGGCCCCGGAGTCCGCGTTCAGCCCGACCGAGGGAGAAGTCCGGACCATTGCGCGACTCTCGCGGGCTGGCGCTCGGTTGATGGGCTTCGTCCGCACCAACCTGTTCAAACGCCTTGAGAGTGGCGGACCATCCTTCCTTCTGTCTGTGTATCGCCATGTCCTGCGAAACGAGGTGTTGGTCTACGCCCTCGAGAACGGCTTGCCAATACCCATCGGTGCTCAGGACGCGACCGTGCTGGATACGGATCTTACTGACGCAGACGAGAACGGGGAGGGCATACGTGTCGACGAGCAGGTCGACTATAGCCCCGCCAAGATTCGACAGCGTGCCCGCGATCTTTATCGCGAGTTCTCCGGTTCCCAGCATGGCCGTTTTCGGTGGCTTCCGGCCGAGGCTTTTCGGGATGAGCTGCGCAATGACCTAATCGCCGATGCCGATGGTTTAGCGGGTCTCCTGAGAGAACTCGGTGATTGGCGTCCCGAAGGGGACGCGAAGCTGCTAGCGCTTCACAGGTTGATAACGGAGGTACATCCGAAGGAGAAGGTCCTGGTGTTCACCCAGTTCGCCGACACCGCGGTATACCTCCAGCGGGAGCTACGTTCTCTCGTCGACGAGAAGGCGCGCCCAGAAATCGTGGCTGTAACCGGTAACGATAATGACCCCACGTCGATTGCTTGGCGTTTCAGTCCGAAGAGCAATGACGCTGAAACGACAGATGGTCACGAAATTCGCGTGCTGCTTGCCACTGATGTTCTGAGTGAGGGGCAGAACCTACAAGACGCTCACATCATCGTGAACTACGACTTGCCCTGGGCAATCATTCGCCTTATTCAGAGGGCTGGCCGTGTAGACCGTCTCGGGCAAGAAGCTGAAGAGATCCTTGCCTACTCCTTCCTGCCTGCGGATGGAGTCGAGCAACTGCTTCGGTTGCGAGCGCGGGTGCGCCAGCGTCTGCTGGAGAACGCTGCCGTGCTGGGTACCGATGAGACGTTCTTCGAAGACGACCCTGCGAGCATGCCTCTGGAGGATCTCTACAACGAAAAGGCAGGTGTCCTTGACGGCGATGCTGACACGGAGGTCGATCTGGCGTCCTACGCGTACCAGATATGGAAGAACGCCATTGACGAGGACCCGCATCTCGCTCAGCTGATCCCGAGCCTGCCTGCCGTCGTATATGCCACGCGTAGACTGACTGTCGGCGCTGGGGAGGTCAAGTCCCCAGGGGCATTAGTTTTCGTCCGCACATCTGCCGACAACGATGCCCTTGCATACGTTTCCGACAGGGGCGAGATCTTGAGTCACAGTCAGCTGGGAATCCTCAAAGCTGCTGAGTGTCTTCCGGATACTGCACCACAACCACGCGCCGAGAATCATCACGAACTTGTCGAGCAGGCTGTCGAGCATCTTTCCAACGAGGAGCGTGCAGTCGGAGGGCAATTGGGGCGACCGTCCGGTGCCCGCTTTCGGTGCTACGAACGTCTCAAGCGTCATTCGGAAAATGTGCGGGGGACATTGTTTGAGACTCCTGAATTGTTGAAGACTCTGGAGGACATCTACCGACACCCGCTTCAGCAGACCGCAACAGACACTATAAACAGGCAACTGCGAGCAGGCATTCCGGATCATCAGTTGGCTGAACTCTTAGTGGCGCTGCGGGATGACGGCCGACTCTCCGTCATCCAAGATAACGTAGCGCAGATCGGGCCAGAGATTCTCTGTTCGATGGGACTGGTTGAGTGAGTGGCATCAACGCCGCGCGCGCGCGCAAGCTGCTTAGGGCGACCGCTTTGGAGCAATTGTTTGTCGAAGAGCTCGGATGGGATCGGCACAAGGCGACGCGTCTCATCGAACGCAACGGGACCACATACACGTTCAGCGCTCTTGCCGAGAAGCGCGGCGTGGTTGCCTTCCTGTGCGCGTCTGCCGCTGGGCAACTTCCTAGCTATCAGGACCGGATCGCGCTTGAGCGCGAACTACGCAAACTGGTCCATGAGCACGTCATCATCTTCGTCGACGGCGCCGGAGCCTTCCAGATCTGGCAGTGGGTTAGGCGGGAGGCTGGCAAACCCCAAGCCACCCGGGA
This sequence comes from Arthrobacter sp. NPDC093139, assembly GCF_044754165.1. Taxonomy (NCBI): domain Bacteria; kingdom Bacillati; phylum Actinomycetota; class Actinomycetes; order Micrococcales; family Micrococcaceae; genus Arthrobacter; species Arthrobacter sp. NPDC093139. The sequence goes on along the minus strand of NZ_JBIVOO010000007.1, from coordinate 153,159 downwards.
GCATCACTTCCATGTTTCGCAGTCCGGAGACTCCTTGATCGCGAAACTGGATCAATTGCTCTTCACTCTCGCGGAGGAAGACAGCATTACCATCTCAGAAGTAACGCAGCGCGCGCGGCAGGCCTTCGATATCGAGTCGGTAACGCGTCAGTTTTATGATCGGTTCCAAGATGAACACAAGGCGTTTCTTAGCTTCATAAGGGGATTCACTGATCAAGGCGATGCTGAGTGGTATGCGTCATTGATGCTGAACCGTCTTATGTTCATCTATTTCGTGCAGAAGCGTGGATTCATTGATAATGACCGTGACTACCTCCAGAATCGGCTACGGCGAGTACGTGAGGTTCGGGGCGAAGATAAGTTCTTCAGTTTCTACCGATTCTTTCTCCTGCGTTTGTTCCACGACGGCCTCGCGATGCCAGTTTCCGACCGAGAGAAAGATCTGGCGGACCTCCTCGGTAAGGTGCCATACCTAAATGGTGGGCTCTTCGAGCCGCACCGTCTGGAAAGACTCGGAAGTCATGTCGAGATTGACGACGCGGCATTCGTGAGGCTCTTTGGTTTCTTCGACTCTTACAGCTGGCACCTTGATGACCGACCGCTTAAGAGCGATAACGAAATCAACCCCGATGTTCTCGGTTACATATTCGAGAAATACATCAATCAGAAGGAAATGGGAGCCTACTACACAAAGGAGGATGTCACTGGGTACATAGCAGGAAATGCCATCGGAATCGCCTTGCTCCACCGGCTCGGGGGGAGTGGTGCAATTGATCGAGCACGAGAGTTGGTTACCCTGGCCCCCGAACGCTACCTACCGCCCTCACTCTTCGCGGCCTCCTTGCCAGGTGAGGGGCAGGCGGACGAGCGGGAGCGCTCACGTAGGCGTCATGAGGCTGTTCGACAGATGCGCAGGCCACCCCTCGAGTGGAATGATGCGATTCGCCACAACGTGGACCTCAGTGTCTTCCTCGAGGACGTCCTGCAGGAGGCATACCCGGACGAGTTGTGGGAGTTCTGGGTGACCCTGAACGGTCTCAAGGTCCTCGATCCGACGTGTGGTTCAGGGGCGTTCTTGTTCGCGGCCTTAAGGATTCTGCAGCCACTTTTCGAGGGAACCACGGCGCGGATGGAGGCGTTGCTGGGGACAACCAACCTCACCACCGAACAACGCAGCTCCTTCGAGTCGGTCATCACGGAGATTCGGCGCCACGCCAACCCTACGTACTTCACGCTCAAACGCATCCTCCTGAACAATCTGTTCGGCGTCGACCTCATGGAGGAGGCGGTCGAAATATGCAAGTTGCGACTGTTCCTCCAAGCCGCTTCGACGTTGCAGACGCCGACTGACTTGGAGCCCCTGCCAGACCTCGACTTCAACGTGAAGTGCGGGAATACAATCATCGGTTTCAGCTCACGTGGCGAACTTGCGGCTGCCATGGGTGAAGTCCTGGATTTGCATGGTGATCACGCGGGTGTGCTCTCTGCCTTGGATAAGTTGGACTCTGCCCATGCTCGATTTCGGCAGGCTCAGGGGCTGGCCGTCCACAATCGACCGGCGACTAATAAGGATTCGCTGGAAGAGTCGCTGGACTCTGTGCGAGCTGAACTCGACAGGTACCTGCTAAAGCGCGTTGGAGGCGTTACCCCCCGATCCGAGGAAGCGTGGATAAAACAGAATCATCCGTTCCACTGGTTTGCTGAGTTCCACGAGATCATGGAAAGCGGCGGATTCGATGTGATTATTGGGAATCCTCCGTACTCAGAAGTGCCCCAGACCCTAAGCCGGGACTACTTGGTGAAGCAGTACTCGACGGCCCTGTCGCGGTGGAGCCGGGATGAGGACGTCTACACGTTCGTGGTCGAGCGGAGTCTTGAACTGTTGGCCGAGGGGGGAGTCTTCGGCATGGTGCTTCCACTCAGTCTCTCGTTCAGCACAAAGCGGTCGTACGGCCTGCTGCGGGAGCAGATCGCGAAGGCAGATGGCTCCTGGTGGTTCTCGCATTTTGATCGAATCCCCAGTTCTCTCTTTGGAAATGACGTGAGAACGCGGAACACAGTTGCGATCCACGTGAGCCACCCATCCGAATATGAAGGCGGGTCTATAGTGGGTGTCACTGAGCTCCTCCGCTGGACGCATGAACAGCGCGACTACCTCTTCGACACGCTCCACTATGCGGTCATCGATGAGGTTCCGGTGCTTGGGATCCCGAAGTTGGGCTCGCAGCGACAGGCGAAAGCCTATGAAGCTTTGACGCATTCTAAACATTCCCTTGGGGTCGATCTGACTGACAGCGTCAGTTTCTCGTCTCTTGCAAGCAGCGCACCGGTGTTCCCCTCTAAGTCGGTCTTCATTGGCGGAACTGCCTACAACTGGTTCCCGGTCTGGAGGGAGATCCCCGAGACCACTGATGCGGCAGGCAACCCAAGTCTCCCTGCGCGGACTGCCTGTTACAGGTTCAAGTCTGAGGAGGAGGCCGACGTCGTCTTTGCGCTGCTGGGTAGCTCACTTGGCTACTGGTGGTGGGCCGTTGCCTCAGACGGGTTCAATCTCAAGAAGTGGCTGCTCGACCGCTTTCCGATCTCGCTGAGAGATCTCACCAAGGAGGCCCGAAAGGAGTTGGCCTCGGCGGGAGCAGCGCTGCGCCGCGAGCTGCGAAAGCACTATGTGTACAAAGACAACCGTGGGCGGGTGGGCAACTGGTACCTGCCTGCGTGCTCAGCACAGATGCACGCCATCGATGCCGTGCTTGCCAAACAAGTCGACGTTCTCGACGAGGAGTTCTTCGCAGACATACAGGCCTTCAACTCGAGGTTCTCCACGGCCCAGACCGTGGATCCAGGGGCAGATCATGCTTCATAGCTTCGCAAACGCGCCTGTGAAATGTCCGGGACATGACGCGGTAGTCTACTTGACGTTCGGATCAGAGGCGTTTACGGGCCCTTCGCAGTTAAGCATGGTTGGGTTGTTTTACCCGGTACGGGCGGTGGCCGCCAGCTGCGCGTAGGCATCTGAGTGTGTAGTTGGTTTAGTTCCGGAAGCCGCGAGCGATTCTGCGGGTGGTTTCGATGACGGCGTTGACCGCTTCCGTGGGCCCGTTGGGAGGCGCCGTAGGTGTCGAATTAGGCCAGGATCGCTGCCTTCCAGAGCCGCCGGGTCCGCCCGAGCCGGGCGCGATCACCCCGTTCACGAGGTCCCGCCCTCTATCGGGTCGGGCGTGATGTCGCGGAGCTTCTGGTAGCACTGCCAGGCCAGGGTGACTTCGCGGCCTGGGTCCCCTGCGGTGAGCTTGGCATCCAGTCTGGCCGCTTAATCCCCGGTTTCCTGAAAGACCGGGGTTCCCTAGTTTAGACAAACGGCCGATAGCGCTTTCACCGGGACCATCGTCGATGCTGCAATCCGCAGGACCATGTCGTCGTTCGGATGACTACTGACTGGCGCACCTTCCGATCAATGATCTCTTTGGGGGGCGGCTCGCCATGGGCTAAGTCCGAGGCTGAGTGAGGGGCTGCGTGACCGGTGCATACCGAGGGCGTACCAGACCCAGACTCAGCTTCTCCAAGACGACCAGAGGGGCGCTGTCGCTCTCCTAGGCCGAAGCGGCCTAGAAGCCCATGCATCCTTTGGAAGGCTCGTAGACGGCCGCTCAAGCTCCCGCCACACTTCCGTTTGGTTCGGACCTGCAAAGGCGTCGGGAACCATCCACAAACATCCACAACCTAGAGAACATGAAGGTTTTCTGGGGAGTCCGGAGGATGGGGCCAATCTTGTCTCCGGTCACCAAGACAGAAAAGCCCCCGGAATCTCGCCGATTCCGGGGGCTTGATCTGTAGCGGCGGTGGGGAGGCTCGATCTCCCGACCTCACGATTATTATGCGCCAGCTCTACAGCTCACTGCGCCACCGCAGCCGCCGTCGCATACACGTCCGCCGGCATGGGCCGGTGCAGCTTCCAGGTGATCGCAATCGGCTTCTCACCCACGTGCTGAACGTAGTCCACCTGCCCCAGACACGTGTACGGAACAGTCAGGCCTGTTTCGTCCTCTGAGGTGTCCCTAGTGAAGATCAGGATCTTCGAGCCGTCCGGAGCCCGGTCCAGGTACCGCCTCCCCGTCGGACTGCCGGGTGAGGTCACGTTCTGCGACTCCCAGTGGAATAGCTCCGGGCTAATGGCGTAGTCCTTGTACATCGTTGTCGCCGAGTGCTTCTTGTCGTCCTTGTTGAGCGTGACAAAGAAGGCATCGGTGGACGTCGCCGGGCACCAGGCCACGCCCTCACGGTGCTGAACGTTCTTGCCCAGCTCAAGCGAACCGTATTGCAGGGCCGCCAAGACCTCTTCGCGCCGGTAGGTCGCGTGCGAAAGCAGCGGAACATGTTGCAGTCCCGTTCCCAGGCCCTTTGCAGCATGCTTAGACGCGGCCACTCCGCGTTTCACGAGCTGGCGGATCTCGCTGCAGACAAACTGATAGCCGCGCAGGTAGTCGAGGCCGGCGTCGTACGTCTGGAAACCGCCGCCGTCATCCCAAAGCGTATAGAAAAGCATCCGGGCGAACGTCTGTTCCCTCATTCCGAGCTCGGCATAACGGGGCGCATCGGGGCCGACCAGCATCGAGTACGCCGCGGCGCGTTCCGGGTCGTCCACGTGGATAAGAGCAGCCATGCGGCCGAGAAGCTTCTTCTCATCGGCGTCCGAGAGCTCCTGGATTTTCCCGCTGAGGGCTGCCTCCAGCGGGGAGAACCCTTCGATCAGGCCCGCCTGGCGGAGGTAGCCGGTCCACGAGTCCCTGGTCGAACGGTAGATCGACTTCACGTCGTTCCCGGACTGCTCCAGATACGCCTCCAGTTCGGTCTCCGCGTACGAGGCGATGTCCCGGACCAGCTGCGCCCGGTTGAACCGCAGCTGTGCCCTGATGTTGTCCAGCACGACTTTCTGCGCCACCCGGTCCAGCACGATCTGCGATCCCGAGGGCAGGTACGGGAACTCGTCCTCGACGGCCTTCTCTAGCTCCTTCCGCCCGTAGCCGGTCAGCGCCCGGTAGCGCAGATCGAAGCGGAACTCACGGTGCTGCTGGCCGATGAAGTCCATGACTGTCAGCACCGCTTTTCCTTCGGCGCGGCGCAGTCCGCGGCCCAGCTGCTGGAGGAAAATCGTGGCGCTCTGCGTGGGCCGGAGCATCAGGATGGTATCCACCTGCGGGAGGTCCAGTCCTTCATTGAAGAGGTCGACGGCGAAGATACAGTTGATCTCCCGTTGCCGCAGCCGCTCAAGTGCAGCCGCGCGGTCGGCATCGTCTGTCTGTCCGGAAACCGCGACCGAAGCGATGCCGGCGCGGTTGAAGACTTCAGCCATGTAGACAGCGTGCTGTACAGAGACGCAGAAGCCGATGGCCCGCATCTGGTCCGTCCCGGTCACTTTATCGCGGAGTTCCCGGATGACCTTGGCGGCGCGGGCATCGTTGCCCGTGTACAGGTTGTTCAGCTGGGCGGTGTCGTAATTGCCACGCTTCCATTCCAGGTGGCTCAGGTCGACGTCGTCCGAGACGCCGAAGTAGTGGAACGGCACCAACAGGTCCGCGTCGAGGGCGTCCCAGAGCCTCAGTTCGCTAGCGGTGCGGCCGTCGAAGAACTGCTTGGCGACGTCGACGCCATCGCCGCGTTCCGGCGTCGCAGTCAGTCCGAGCAGCTGCTGCGGCTGCAGCTGGTCCAGCAGGCGCCGGTACGTGGGCGCCATGGCGTGGTGGAATTCATCGATAACGACCACGTCGAAGAAGTCGGGTTTCAGTTCTTCGATGCCGAGGGATGACAGGGACTGGACCGACGCGAAGATGTGTTTCCACTGCTGCGGTTTGTGCTCCCCGACGTAGAGTTCGCCGAAGACGCCGTCCTGCATAACGTCCCGATAGGTGCGCATTGCCTGTTTAAGGATCTCCTGTCGGTGGGCCACGAAGAGCAGCTTAAGATCCCGGCCGGCAGCCTCACAGAGGCGTTGGTAATCCAGCGCGGCGATCACAGTCTTGCCGGTTCCCGTAGCAGCGACCACGAGGTTGTGGTTGAAGCCCTTGAGGCGTTCGGCTTCCAGGTCCTCGAGCATCTCTTCCTGGTGGAGGAACGGCTGGACTTCGAGGCCGGTGGCTGCGTCCGGGGCGGCCGTGCGCCGGCCGCCGTTGCGTTCGAGCGCCGCGGCGAGCCTCTCTCCGTCGCGTTCGGGGTCATAGCCCTGGAAGGCGCGCTGTTCCCAGTAGCTGTCGAAGGTGACTTCGAACTTCTGCAGCAGTGTGGGCGTGCCGACGGAGCTGAGCCTGACGTTCCACTCGAGGCCGTCCAGGAGGGCTGCCTGGCTGAGGTTTGAGCTGCCGACGTAGGCCGTGTCGAAGCCCGAGTCACGGCGGAAGAGCCAGGCCTTGGCGTGCAGCCGGGTGGCCTGGGTTTCATAGTTGATCTTCACTTCCGCGCCGTAGCGAGTGACGAGCTCATTAATGGCGCGGCGTTCCGTGGCGCCCATGTATGTCGTGGTGAGGACTCTCAGACGGGCACCGCGTTCCTTCAGCTGCTCGAGGGCCGGTTGGAGGAGCCTTAGGCCCGTCCAGCGAACGAAAGCGCAGAGAAGATCGACCGTGTTGGCCGATTCGATCTCGGTTCTGAGCTCGGCAGCAAGGTTGGGATCGTCCTTGCTGTTGGTGAGGAGGGCCGAGTCTGATAGCGGCGTCGTGGGGCGGCGGAGTTGACGACGCTTGAGCGTGTCCGTGCGGTGAAGTGACTGGAGCTGGGTGGGGCCTTCGCCGATCAGGTCGTGATACTGCACCGCTCGGAGGAGCTTGTTCGCGAGAGCAACGCGCTCCTGGGGCTTGGCTGCGGTGAGGGCTCGGCGAACGGCATCGGCTATGTGGCGGGAGAGGATGTCCGGGGCGTCTTCGTCTTCTATATAGGCGAAGTTTGGCTGGACGTCCGAGAGTTGACTCAGCCGCGAAGCGAGGGCTTCCGTGTTCAGTAGCTCGTACAAGCCCTCGGGCAGCTGCTCTGCTGCCGGTCCCCCATTGAATGTAGTCACTGCGCCAGGCTATTTGGTAGTAAGAGGAAAGACCAATGACAACCACAATCTCAGCGGTCATGGACCGCGATGGGGCGGCAGGTCCATCCGGAGTTCGGAAAGATGGGGGTCACTGGGATTCCGGGAGCGAAACCCAAGTGATACTCCCTTCCGAACGCAGGGCTGCCTAACTACCGATTGTTTGGAGTGCCTCTTCTTCATCTGCATCAATTTCTTCAGTCAGGCTCGTCGCCTGATCCTGATAAACGAGATTGCCAGTAGCTCGCTCGATCAGTTCTATCAAGCGCTTTTGCCGGTCCTCCATAAAGTTGTCAAAGTCATCGGCTCTGAGCAAATTGGGATCAATCGCATGGCTTTTCAAATATGATTCCAATGCAGAGGACTCTATTGCTGGGGTTTCATTGTTTCCCCTCTCAAGTTGCGCCAAGTAGATCGAGGGCGCAGCACCGCCGATAATGCGATTGGTGCGATAGGACAAGGGAGTCTTGTTAATAATAGAGTCATAGATGCCTGCCGGTATCTTATGGTCTTCGCACCATTTGCGGGGAAAAATGTGGTGAATGTCCACCGCCTCGCCAAAGAAAACCGTGTGATCAAATGCCTGACCCGACCGAAAGTCACGAGCACCTTCAAGCATTAGAAGCGCATTTACACCCTTGTAAGCCGCGGAGAGCCGCATTCTCATAGTTCGAAGCCTATCCGCCCTGAAGACAGTATCGCTCACTGTGGCGGGAGGCTTTCCCCCCTTGAGCCATTCGGGGACCTCGAGGAAGTCTCTGGCTATCCGCGTGTCAACAGTAGAACCATACAGCTCACCAAATACTCCATTCCAGTACCAACGGACTAGCTTCGATCGATTTGCCTCGTGCTCCCACGCATCGCCAATATCAGCTAAAACGGCAGCGAGAGGGATTATCTGAGACTGATATGGGAGATCGAAGATGCGATATATATGCAACATGTGAAGGAACTTTGCCGCCCGGTGGAAACCGATCTCGGCTTGGTCCTGATACTTCAGATATGCAGTCAGAGGGAGGTTGAGTAAGGCCTGCCGATTCCCTGAAACCTGCGGTAGCTCCTTACCTGTCCTCCCCCGCAACTCGGCATCTCGACGCTTTTCACGTGTGTGAAAGAGGGAAATGACGTGAAGAAAATCTGTATTTGCTACATTAGTCAGAATGCCTGACTCCGCATCCGCGGGACGGTAAGCGCGAGCCAGCCGTCGGTGCCGCCCCTCAGTGGACGCATCACCGTACCAGTCCTTCCGCAGCTCATGTCCATCGGCCGCATACATCGCGGTGATGAGCTCAAAGGCGTCCAGTGCTTTGCCGCCGGTATTGACCTTTTCAAATACGACACAAACGGCTTCCTTGGAAGTCGAACGGTCAAGAGCTATCACGGGAATCTGATATTGCATGAAGTTGTTCAAGACTTCATCTTTAAAGCTCATTAGCAGCTTCCAGTTTTCCTGAAAGCCTTCCTTCCCCATGTTTCGTTCCATCCAGGATCTATTCCATTCATCCCAGTCGAAGACCATAGTCAATGGATACATCAAATTATCGAGCTCCGCCTCACGAGAAGAGAGATCCAGCTCGATCTCTCGTCCAAAGGCACCTCTGACGACCTTGTCGGCGGGAACCCCAACGACCGCATCTTCCCTATCGACACTGTTGTCGAGCGCTGCCCGAATATCAATGTAGAACCAGCGGTCAACTCGCTTCTTCCTCGGCGTAACCGTTCTGACGACTTGGTTCCTGAGAGTCACTTGATACAGGGAAGTCATTCGCTGCTGGCCGTCTAACAAGAGTGCCTCGGGCATCCTCTCGAATGCGCCCTCCGGAGCGCCCTCAACCGGCCGAGGCTTGAATTCAACTCCGCCCCCAGTCTCTAAAGTCATCAGTGCACCCACAGGGAAGGCGCGGGAGACTGAAGCAATGAGGCTCTTAATCCGATCCTCGTCCCAAACCCAACTACGCTGAAAATCCGGCAACTGCAATTTGCCTGATTGGCAGTTTGACAAGAGCTCCTGAAGCGAGACTGGGTTTGTCTTAAAGAACGAATTCACCATGCTTGGGACGATACATCAGGCCGTCGCTTTTCCGCGACGGCCTGCCATCCTCTGGACAGTGAGGGACCAAGCCCTGGCAGCGAAAACTGCGAGCGCTAGGAGATGTGCGGCGGGTACTGCCGGGACCCGACCGAGCACGTTAATGGATCCAGTGACCCACGTAGCGATCGACAGGCTGCGAGTGGGTTGTGCTTGAAGCAGCGTCAGGCGGTGTGCTCACGTCGCAGGGACAAGCGTTGGGTCAGGTACTTTCTGGCTGCCCAACTTCTGAACAGTAAACCGCGCACTGCAACGCTCCAAAGCATAGGACCAGGCTGCATTGTCCGCCCAGTCTGGCTTTTCGATCAGGTCGTTGATCTTTGGAACTCTGCTAAGGCCCGTGGCCAAATCGCGGTATTGGGGAAATTTAGATCGAGGAAGAAAGTAATGCTGATTTGGGCACTCGAGACCAGCATCAGTGAGAAACCAGCCTTCGGCGATAACAGCTGCCAGACTTCCCTGTAGCTGATACTGCGCGTCAGTACGCTCCATTTGAGAACTGATTGCAAGCCTGAGAGCTTCACGCAGCCTATCCAAACTATTCACCCAAGGGGCCGGTTTGCTGAGGCCCCATGCTTTGGCTCGCGTTAGCTGATGGAGGAGTTCATCGACGACTTGACTGAACTGCTCGTGGGACCGCCAGGTGGTGTGAGCTCTATGTTTCGCGGTTTCCACCATGATGCGAAGAACTCCCACCCCGCCGTCTTGGCCCGTGGCACCGGCCAACTCACGGAAAGCGGTCGTGACGGTAAACTCACCCGGAACGTCTGTTCCCTCGACGGTAATTTGGTTGTGGTCCAGCGCACCGATACCGACGGCCTCTTTCATTGCGGCCAATGCAGTCCCGTAGGTGAAGTTCGAAAGCGCGTCCAACACGTCATCTTGATATCGGGCTTTCGCTTGAACATTAGCGTCAATTTGCGCTTGGAGATCTTGAAAGCGTTGCTCAAACTTCTCAGCAACCTCATCGGTCTTCTCAGCCGCAGCTTCGTCAGCAACTTTGCGGACAGCTCTCCTGACACGAGGCTAAAAAATGAGTAGAGCACCCGCTGAGAAAAATCCCGTGCCAAAGTTCGTGAAAATGGACTGGAGCACTGGCAGATCATCAGTTGTCATGATGTTCCAAGGGAAGAGCTCGCCCACGCCTTGGGGATTGACCAAGAGCCGCAGGAAGAACGACGCGACGACTAGAACGGCGCCGATACCCATTAGCCAACAGATCCACTTCACGTTCAGTCGAGCATGACTCGGCGCAGGGGAATACGAATTATCTACTTCATCCACAGGGATACCCTATAGTCCAACGTAAGGGTCTGCTTCCTCCTTCCATGTCCGCCATATCAGCCGCCGCCGGAGGGGGCCTGTCCTCAGACATGCAGTCCAAGACCAACGAACGCGGCGGCTCCTTCGATCTGCACTTGCACCGGAGCGGTCGCGGGGAGCGGACCGAGGAAACGCTAAAAACGTGTTCGCCTAGTCGTTGATGCTGCGCGCGACCACGCTCGAGCTCGACACGCCAATGAAATTGACGTCAGTGGGTTTGGGTTTTAGGTTCCCGAGGGCATCCGGCCGCTGGGCAGAAATTCAGGGTGTAGCTCCCCCTGGTCAGACTAGCAAGCAGTTGGATTCTAGGCACACACCGGTCACGGCAGCTTGGCCCGGTCGCCTACAGCCGCCGCTGCCGGAACATCGGAAACAGCTCCCGCACCCTCGCCACACCGTCTCCAGCGAGTCGTCCACCGTCCGAACACCAGGTTCGAGCCCGAGGTCGGCTTTACCATCCCCATGGGATCCACCAGAATGCTGCGGCTCACGAAGACCGGCGGAGCCTGGCACACCCCCCACCACGTAAACGCTGTTCTCAATGGCGCTCGCCGCGTTCAGCGCCAGTCACTGCATCAACGAGTCGATGATATTGCAAGGCCACACGCTGTCACTGGCGACTGTTGACCTCTCCGCTTCTCAAGAGACATCCGAGACGGATTTCTAAAGGCAGTCCACGGGCATAGCCGTCCTGGTGAGCAGGTAGCCCACGCTGCGGCTAGACCGCTAATTCTTCCGGGGAACCGCCTCCGCACCCACCAACACAGCTCAACCCCCGCCAGGCGCCCGCTGTACGAGGTGCCCGCCCCGCTTTCAACGCGTCCGACTCCCGCCGTCGAACGCTTGTGCAAAGCGACGGTGGATGGAGTCAGCTGCCGGTACATCGCTTCCTCGGGCCGGATCCGATGGCCGTCCCGGATGACGTTCCACTCCTGCCCTGCTCCTCGATAGTGTGGGTGTCGTCCACGTCCGCCGGATAAAGCCGGAACAGGTGCAGGCGGCACTGTGTCTGACCGAACGCATTGGATATACCGTTGCCGGATGCCCTCAGAATGTGCTCGTGGAACGAGGTATTGTTCGCCACAAGCTCCTGATGGATGTCCTCGCCGGAGCGGCCGTGTTCCCTGAATTCCGCCGCTTCTGGCTACTTCAGTGAGGTGATTCCTTCGACCCTAAAAGCCGGAACCGTTGTGTTGCCGCGTATTTGGGTCTCGTAACTAATCGAGCCCAGCGACGTAGCCGTAATTCGGACTTCATCGTCAGTCACGAAGCCGCTCAGATCAGGACAGTTCGCATCTCCATCCCCTCCTTGGAAAACTGAGTTCTCATCGTAGTCATACGAGTTCTCCATTTTCTTGTAAGAGATGTTGGCGCGAAAGGTGCATGATCCCGTTGCGGCGTCGAATTGCGTGATCCGGGCGTAGAGAACTATTGTCTTCCCTTTATGGCTGTCAGGAGTCTTAACCAGGAGCGCCAAGTCTCGCTCAGTAAGTTCCGGCGCGGCATCGATCTGTGCCTGAGAGACTGGAGGAACATCCTTTGAGTCAAGCTGCGATTCTGCGGACGAATGGCCAAAGCTGGAGGCAATTGCCGCACATCCTGCGAATAGTGCGACGACCATAGCCAGGACCACCAGCCAAACGGTTCGACTTCGTCTCTTGCGCGGATAAGTTATGACCGCGGGCGCCTCAAACTCCCCAGCTCGTTGGACATGACGGGTGGCAACTCCATACGTTGGTGCGTCTATCCAGAGCTGCCACCCTTCCGGTAGTGGACCCCACGCTGGATCAGGCAGCCATCCGGGCGGGGGTGTCCAACCTTCAGGGGGTGCTGGCCAGTTCGGCGGCGGGTTGAAGCGTTTGTTCATGGTGATTGGTCCCCCTTGATCTCATGTGAGTGCCCTGACTGTATCCTTGTCGTCGACAGAATTTGCGCAGAAAATGCGCAGAAAACCGTCAATTCGATGGGTGGTGTTGGGTAGCCCGCCCTACTGCCACCGGCGCAAGGAAGCACATGTAGAAGGTCGGGCACCCGCTGCCCTTGCGGCAGACCTACAACCCGTCAGGTCACTTCACTGATGACGAGCGCCTACGTCGAGTCACACAGGCACCACTCCAAGCCGGGGTCGACGTAACCGAACACTTTTTGAACAGCTAACTGAAACTCGCTGGTCGGGTATGCCGTCCGGCCCAGGAGCATGCTGCACTTGTATCGTCCGGCACCTCAAAACGCCAAGGCGCGCCCGGCCAGACCGGACGCGCCCTTCGTGTGCCCTGAACCCGAGGAGTGGTTCGCTACGCCTGGTTCAGTCGATGAGCACCGGCTGCTTGGCACCATCCGAAGATTCAACAACCGGCGAAACGTTGCCGGAACGGTGGTGGAGCCAGTTCGCCACCGCCAGGAGCGCAACGAGCCCGAACGTGCTCAGCAGCTGGGGGCGGGAATCCTCGCCGATGAAGCCCACCGTGAAGATCGCCGCGAGGATCAGCAGACCAAGGGAAGTGAGCCACGGGAACCCGGGCATCCGCAGGGGAAGGGCCGTTCCCTCGCGGTCGGCGCGGAAGCGCAGCGCGAGCTGGGCAAGAAGCGCGGACGTCCACACCAACAGACAGGTCGAACCCACGATATTCAGCAGGACGGGAAGCACCATCTCGGGGAAGGCCATCTCCAGCACAACCGTGACAACCCCGAAGGCGACGCTGGCCAGCACCGCGATGACCGGAACCCGGGCCTTGGAGACGGAGGCGAGCGCACGCGGCGCCTCACCGCGTTCGGCCAGGGAGTACGCCATCCGCGATGCGCCGTAGAGGTTGGCGTTGAGGGCGGAGAGGAGTGCTGCGACGGCTACCAGGGTGATGGCGGTGCCGGCGCCGGGCATGCCTGCGGCTTCCAGCACCGCGGCGAACGGGCTCTTCAATCCCTCAGAACCCACGGGAACCACGGCCGCGATCACGAAGATCGCACCGATGTAGAACACCAGGATGCGCCACAGCACCGTCCGGACTGCCTTCTTCACGCTGCGGGCCGGCTCGGCGGTCTCGGCCGCTGCCACGGACACGATCTCGGTGCCGCCGAATGCGAACGCCACCACGAACAGTGCCGTCGCAATCCCGGCGAAACCGCTCGGCGCGAATCCGTCGCCGGTGAAGTTGGTCAGGCCCGGCGACTGGACGCCCGGCAGCCAGCCGAAAAGCAGGGCAGCGCCCACCAGGAGGAACCCGACGATGGCCGCCACCTTGAGCAGGGCGAACCAGAACTCGAACTCGCCGAAATTCTTCACGCTGGTCAGGTTCACGGCGGTGAGCACCACGATGAACACAAAGGCCATCAGCCACACCGGCAGGGCCGGGAAGATGGTGGCCAGCAGACCTGCCGCTCCGAGCGCCTCTGCCGCGATCACCACCACGAGCTGCAGCCACCAGAGCCAGCCCACGGTGGCACCGGCCACCGGCCCGTAAGCCTTGGCGGTGTAGACGGAGAAGGCGCCGCTGTCCGGGTTCGCCGCGGCCATCTCGCCGAGCGCCCACATCACCAGGATGATGAGCGTGCCCGCCACGAGGTAGGAGATCAGCACCGCCGGGCCGGCAGCCTGGATGCCCGCGCCCGAGCCGATGAACAGGCCCGCGCCGATGGCGCTGCCCAGGCCCATCATGGTGAGCTGGCGGGGCTTGAGTGCGGCGCCGAGGGCGCGGCCAGACGTCTTTGTCTGTTGTTCCATGGGGATTCCTCTTATATGTAGGTGGAACGGGGGTTAGGGGTAAAGTTCAGTCGGTTGTCAGGCCGCGTGGGCTGCCAAGAGTTGGAGCACGCGATCGTTGGAGGTGGGATCGGCAACGGTGATCCGCACGCCGTCGCCCTGGTATGCCCGGACCAGGATGCCCGCGCGGTCGAACGCGTCCACCAGCCCCGCCAGGAGATGGTCATCGGCCCGGATCCAGAGGAAGTTGCCCTGGCTCGGCTGCAGTTTCCAGCCCTGGGCTTCCAGCTGTGCGGCCATCCGGACGCGTTCCTGCCTGACGGCGGCCACCCGCGCTTCCATCTCCTCCCCCGCGTCCAGCGACGCGATGGCCGCCTTCTGGGCGAGCGCGCTCACGGCGAAGGGAAGGGCGGTGCGGCGCAGCCCCTCGGCGATGGCCGGCGCCGCCACGGCGTAGCCCACCCGCAGGCCGGCCAGTCCGTAGGCCTTCGAGAAGGTGCGCAGGACGCAGACGTTCGGGTACCGGCGGTACAGCGCCAGGGAACCGGGGCCGCTGCCTGCTTCGGCGTATTCCACGTAGGCCTCGTCGATCACCACGAGGATGTCGGAACGGACGGATTGCAGGAAGGCCTCGATGCGTTCATGGCTGATCGGGACGCCGGTGGGATTGTTGGGCGTGCAGAGCAGGATGACCTTGGTGCGGTTGGTGACGGCCGCGGCCATGGCGTCGAGGTCGTGGCCCTCAACGCGGTCCAGCGGGATGCGGACCGGCCGGGCGCCTGCCAGCTCAACCAGGATGGGGTACGCCTCAAACGAGCGCCACGCGAAGATCACTTCATCCCCGGCGTCGCAAAGTCCGGTGATGATCTGCTGGAGGACGCCGACGCTGCCGGGTCCCACCGCGACCTCTCCGGCCGTGACGCCGAGGTGGCGGGCAATCCGCTCACGGAGTTCGACGGCGGCACTGTCCGGGTAGCGGTTCATCGTACCGGCCGCTGCGGCCACCGCAGCGGCGGCAGCGGGCAGTGGCTTGTAGTGGCTTTCGTTGCTGGCGAGGGCAGCAATGTCCATGCCGGCGCTGCGCCGGCCCGGGACGTAGGGCGGAAGTCCGGCCACAGCACCACGAAGGGTGGGAAGAGCGGTGTCCGGTGCGGTCAGGAGCTGATCACGGGTCATGAGGACCGATCATGATTGTGACCCGGCCCACAATGCAAGATACCCTCAAGCCATTGGGACTTCTGCTCAACCTCTAGTGACTGTGATGAAAATATGACCATCCCGAACCCCCGCACCCTCGATTCCCTCGACGGCAGGATCATCCTGGCCCTCGACAAGGATCCGGAAGCCAGCGCCCTGGCACTCTCGCGGACGCTCGGCGTCGCACGCAACACCGTCCACGCCCGGCTGGCACGGCTCGAGCGCAGTGGCGCCCTCCGCTCCTTCAGCCGGAGGCTGGATCCCGCCGCGCTTGGCTATGACCTGATGGCCTTCCTCTCGCTGTCCATCAGCCAGACCCGGACAGGCGCGGTGGAAGACGGGCTCGCCGCGATCCCGGAGGTCATCGAGGTGCACGCCACCACCGGGGACGCGGACCTCATGGCCAAGGTGGTGGCACGCAGTACGGCCGATCTCTACCGCATCACCAACCAGATCCTGGAAATCGAGGGGATCCAACGGACCAGCACGGCCATTTCCGTGCTGGAACTCATGCCGCCCCGCTACGACGGCCTCCTGAGCCGGCTATCCGAGCAGGAATCCCCCCTTCCCGCTAAGCGAGGGTGATGCACGCCACAAGTGCGCAAATTTTCAGTTGTGGATCCACCTCCCTGCCAAATATCCCAATCAAACTGGACTCTCTTGCCTATCTGCAGACCAGCCCAGAAGATTCCTGCATGACTTCACTTACCGTCTCCGGCCGCGTGGCGCAGGTTCTCAGCAGCTATCTCAGCGATGTCTTCGGCGTCATGGGCAACGGAAACGTCCACTTCCTGGACGCCGCGGAAAAGCTGGGCCTCCGCTTCTCCCCCGTCCGCCACGAGGGCGCCGCCATCGCCGCGGCCGACGCCTACTACCGGACGTCAGGACGCCTCGCAGCGGGCACCACCACCTACGGCCCCGGCTACACCAACGCCCTCACCGCCCTGGCCGAGGCGGTTCAGGCGCAGATCCCGGTTGTGCTCGTCACCGGGGACGCGCCTACCAGCGGCGCCCGGCCTCAGGACGTGGACCAGGCGGCCATCGCCGCGGGCCTCGGCGCGGCCACCTTCACCGTCACCCGCGACGCCGCGGGCTCGATCACCCAGCAGGCGGTGGAGTACGCGCTCAGCAAGCGGACCGCCGTCGTCATTGCCATTCCGTACGATCTCGCCGCACTCGACGCTGCAGATGAAGAGCTTCCCGAGCCCCTGGCACCGGCGGTGAGTGACGACGCCGACGGCGGCCTCGGGCAGGTAGCCCGGCTGCTCGCCGGGGCGAAGCGTCCGCTGATCCTCGCCGGCCGCGGTGCACACCTCGCCGGCGCCGGCCCGGAGCTCCGGGAGCTCGCCGACCGCCTCGGCGCCCTGACCGCCGGAACCGCCCTGGCGCTCAACCTCCTCCAGGGCGAGGGGTACCTCGGCGTCGCGGGCGGCTTCGGCACGGACACCGCGGCCGGGCTCATGGGTGAGGCCGATGTGGTCCTCGTGGCCGGGGCAAGCCTGAGCGCCTTCACCATGCGGTTCGGGCACCTGCTCGGCCCGGACAGCACCGTTATCCAGATCGACGCCGCCCTGCAGCCGACGCACCCCCGGGTGGACCTGTTCGTCAGCGCGGACGCGAAGTCTGCCGCGGGCCACATCCTCCGGATGCTGGATGGCCCGGCCTCACCGAGCGCCGGCCGCGCGGAAGCCTGGCGCGCGGAAGCCCGCAAACGCCTGGCCGAAGGACCGGCGCACCACCCGGGCGCCGACGTAACCGCGGACGGACGGCTGGACCCGCGCGCCCTTGCCGCCGCCCTGGACGCCGTGCTGCCGGAGCGCCGCACGGTGGTCCAGGACGGCGGGCACTTCATGGGCTGGGCACCCATGTACTGGCGCATCCCGAGGCCCCAGGACCTGGTCATGGTGGGGACCGCTTACCAGACCATCGGGCTCGGCCTTGCCAGCGCCGTCGGGGCAGCCCGGGCAGTGGAGGACGGCCGCACCCTGGTGCTGGCCTCCGGTGACGGCGGTTTCCTGATGGGCCTGTCCGACCTCGAATCGCTCATTGCCGCGGCAAGCAGCGCCGTTGTCGTGATCTACAACGACGCCGCCTACGGCGCCGAGATCCACCAGTACGGCTCCGGTGGCCTGACCGAAAAGCCCATGCTGATCCCCGAGGTGGACTTCAGCGGCGTCGCCCGCGCGCTCGGTGCCGAGTCGGCGATCATCCGCTCACTGACAGATCTTGAGGCGCTCCAGGACTGGATCGACGCCGGCGCCAAGGGAACCTTCGTGGCCGACTGCCGCATCACGCCGAGCGTTCGGGCCCCGTGGATGAGCGAGTGGATGAAGGCATCGCAGGCCGCGAAGGCGGCCGTGGCGGGGTAGTTTGCGGAGCCCGTTGGACCGGGCGCCACCCTCGGAAAAGCAGGCACCCATGCGGATACACGTCGTCGGAGCCGGAGCCACAGGCGGGGCGTTCGGTACGCTCCTGCAGGAAGCATTGATTGGGCATTTCTCCCCTTTGCACCGCCCGCCGTGGGGACTAGCGTGATCTGCATCAGTGTCCACCGCCGTCGAGGAGCCGTCATGGCCGGGTTTGTGCAGATCATCGAATTCAAGACCTCCCGCATCAAGGAGATCGAAGAGCTGGGCCGTCCCTCAAGAACCGAGGGAAGCACCCAGCCCACGTTCCGCCGCATTGTTGCCACGGCGGACAGGGACCATCCCGGGACCTATTTCACCATCGTCGACTTCGATTCCTTTGACTCCGCGATGGAGAATTCCGGTCGGCCGGAAACCTCGGAGTTCGCTGCCAAGATGGCGGCACTGTGCGACGGCCCCGTGATCTTCCACAATCTGGATGTCATGTGGGAGGACAACGGAAATGGTACGGGTGACGGCTAGAAGCAGGACGTGGCCTCTGTAAGTCCCGCTCGCGAGCGGGCCGCCGTCGCAATTTACGACGGCGGCCCGCCGGCAGGCTGCCATGCGCCTGATACCTAAGACCCGGACCTATAGTGCTCCGCCAGCCTCGCCAATCCCTCATCAATCGAGACGGCGGGCGTCCAGTTGAGGAGTTCCCGGGTCTCGCGCTGGTCGAACCAGTGGGCGGTGGAGAGCTGCTCGGCGAGGAACCGGGTCATCGGCGGCTCCTCATCCCGCGCCGCCCAGGTCCAGAGCTTCTCCACTACCGCCCCCGCCGCCCGCGCCACCCCACCGGGCACGCACCACGAGGGCGCGGGGACACCTCCCGCGGCGCAGATGCCTGCCAGCAGCTCCCCCACCGGCCGCGGCTCGCCGTTACTCACCACCAAGGCCCTGCCGTGCACGTGTTCCATGCGGTGCAGCGCGGCGACGATGGCCGCTGCGGCGTTGTCCACGTAGGTCGTGTCGATCAGGGCCGCACCGGCGTCGAGCAGCGGCAGGCGGTTACGGCTGGCCCGTGCCAGGACCCGTTCCACCAGCTGGGTGTCCCCGGGGCCCCAGACGATGTGGGGCCGAACGGCTGCGACCCGGAATTCCGGAGCGTCGGCTGCGAGCGCCAACAGCTCAGCCTCGGCCTTGGTGCGTGAGTAGTCACCGTGCGCGCGCTCCGGGTCAGCCGGCTCCGCGCCAAGCCCGGCGATGGCGGCACCGGAGTTGGCCACAGACGGGGAGGACACATACACCACGTCCCGGACTCCGGCCGCACGGGCGCGATCCAGCAGGCGGCGCGTTCCTTCAACATTCACCTCATCGAACTCCGCGGCGCGGCCCGTGAAGGAAACCTTCGCTGCCAGGTGGATGATTCCTTCTGCGCCTTCGACTGCTCTCCGGAGCGCTTCAGCGTCCGTGACGGACCCGCAGAAGTCCGTGGCGCCGTCGACCCCTGACGGACGGCGCTGGAAGGTGGCTACGTCATGGCCCTGGCGCACCAGCAGCCGGGCAACTTCTCCCCCGAGCAGCCCGCTTGCTCCGGTGACGAGGACCCTCATGGCTTTCCTGGCCGGCCGCCGGCCAGCACCCGCGTAGCCCAGCGGGACAGCCGGCTCCTGTCGATCTTGGCGTTGTGCCGGATGTCGGTGGGCTGTGCGGGGACCTGGAGCACAGCGGATACCTGGACGCCGGCCTCAAGCGCTGCCCTGCGGACACTCCCGGCGAGCTGCGGCGCAGCAGGGCCGGCTTTCCGCGCGGCCGGGACGGTCTCGACGACGGCGACCACGGCCTGGGTGCCCGCCGGTCCGACGCCGGTGATCGCCGCAAGCCGGACGGCGTCCAGGCGTTCGATGGCCTGCTCCGCGCCCACGGGCGTCACCACAGCACCAGGCGCCGTGACCACATGGGCGAGGCGTCCCTCCACCCACAGCCGGCCGGCGCCGTCGAAGTGCCCCACATCGCCCGTGCGGTGCCATCCGGGCACGCTGCTGCTTTCCCGCTGGACCAGCCAGAGCCTGTCATACGCTTCCTTGACGTGCGGGGCGCTAACCAGGAGCTCACCGGTTATTCCGGGTTCCATCAAAGGCTGGGATCCTGGTGCGGTACCGTCCGCGGCCAGCGGCACGACGGCCACCCGGGCGCCATGCACCGGCCACCCCACGCACACGCCGTTGCCTGCTCCCAGTACGGTGCCGGCGGCAGCATCGGCGTCGGCGGCCTGGATCTGTCCCAAGCTAATGTCGGTAACCGGCAGCGCCTCAGTCATCCCGTACGGGGTATGCAGCGCGGCCCGGGGCAGCAGCCGCTGCACCTCTGCCAGCAGCGGTTCCGGGACGGGCGCGCCGGCAGAGAGCAGCAACCCGATGCCGTCCAAAGCTTTACGCCCTGCTTGGTCCAGGTCATCGCGGGTGGCAAGGACGTTTCGCAACGCGGCCGGCGAGGCGAAGACCACCGTAGCGCCGATCGCCGCGGCGGCGCCGGCGAGCGCGCACGCGGTCAGGGTGCGGGGCGCGGTAACGTCCATGGCCGGCGTCACGGACACTGCTCCGAGTGCCGGTCCCAGCAGGGCGAACGGTGCAAAACCGGCCACCAGTCGTGCACCGGGACGGATGTCGAAGGTTGCGGCCACCGTGTCCCGCATCGCGGCAAGCTGCCGGTGGGCATAAAGCACGCCTTTGGCGGGCCCGGTCGAGCCCGAGGTGAAGAGTACGGCGGCCGGGGCATCCGGATCCACGCTGTCCCCCGGCTGCGATGAACCGCGGCCGGCACCGGTATGCGCCAGCGCGTCGAGAGAGGCTTCGACGCCCAGCATCCGACGGCGGGCGGCCGGGAGCTCCCGCACACTGATCCGACGTCCAGGCCAGCCGAGCACTGAGGCGGCCGCGAGCGCCTTGTCGATTCCGATCAGGAAATCGGGGGTGGCGCCCTTCACGGCGCGGCTGAGGCCCTTGGTTCCCAGTCCGGCGTCGGCCACCACCACCACGGCGCCCAGCCGGAGGCAGGCGTAGAGGGCAACGGTCAGGTCCACCCCCGGCGGAACCATCAGGCTCACCCGGCTGCCGCTGTCCACGCCGGCTTCCCGCAGCCCCGCGGCCAGGTCCAGGATGTTCCGGTCCAGCTGCTGCCAGCTGAGCGAGCGGGCCACCGTACCGTCCGGCGCCATTTCCGCGACGGCGGTGTCCGCTCCCGCGGGCCCTGCCGCCTGCCTGCCGAGCAGGTCCCACAGGGGCCGGAATTCCGCCTGCTCCGGCTCAGCTGCATGGTCCAGCCGCTGGCCGCCGGGCGTCATGGCGTCCGCTTCCGCGGATGAGTTTTCGCGGTCGCCAACGTTTTCGGCGAGCCACTGGAAGACCGGCGCGGCAATGTTCCGGTCTTCCGCCAGAAGATGGCCGGCACCTTCAAAGCGGTGCACATCGGCGTGCGGAAACCTCGTGATGAGGTCCTTGAGGTACCGGTCCGAAAAAACGGGATCCCGTGGGCCCCAGAGCATCAACGCCGGGACCTTCAACCCGCGCAGCCTTTCCGCGACGCCGGTGAGCGCGGGAAAACTCGGGTGGGAGGCATCCACGGGGATGTCCGCCACAAAGTTTCCTACTCCAGCGCGGCGGTGGGCTTCTCGGTAGGGAGCCATGTAAGCTTTGCGGACGTCGGCGGGCAGCGGCGGGTGGGCGAGCGAGTGCGTCACCCGAAGAAACGCGTCCGTCGTCGTCGTTCCCCAACCGTGGACAGCGGGGTGCAGGGCAAGCCGCAGGGCCGGCGGGATTGCCGAATCGGAGGGTTGGTGGACGGCCGTGTTGGTCAGCACCACCCCGGCGAGGTGCTGCGGGTGCGCCAGGGCCCAGCCCAGGCTGATCACGCCACCCCAGTCGTGGCCCGCTGTCACCACAGGCCCGTCCAGGCCGAGAGCGTCGGTCAAGTCACCCAGGTCGTTGATGCGGTCAGCCAGGCCCCGGAACGTGCCGGTGCGCTCCGAGTAGCCCATGTCCAGTTGGTCCACCGCCACAACACGCCACGGGTGGGCGGCATCTGATCCGGCTGCCAGCAGCGTCCGCCACAGGTACGACCAGGTGGGGTTGCCGTGCACGCACAGCAGGGTACCGGCGGGAGCCAGGCCCAGGCGGGAGAGCTGGGCCCCGTTGTCCAGCAGGTGCCAACGGCGGACCGTGCCCGGCGCATCGGCGTCCGAGGTGGAGGCGACTTCAATGGTGCGCGACCATTCCGGGTCCACGCCAGGCCAGTCTGCGGTTACCAAAGAATCTCCAGCATGGCGGTGTTCAACCCGGATCCGACGCCCATGCACAGGACCCGGTCCCCCGCTTCAAGGGATTGGGCCTCGGCGGCGAGGGTCATGGGGAGGGAGGCCGGGCCCACGTTGCCCCAGTGAGGAAACGTGATGGGCACCTTCGCGGGGTCCAGGTTGATGGCGTCGATAATCGCCTGCGTGTAGGCATTGCTCACCTGGTGGGTGACGTAGCGGTCCATGGCGGTCCAGTCCCAGTCCGGCCGGGCTTCATGCCAGGCGTCGACGACGAGCTGGAGGCCGCCGTCGAGCAGTCCCTTCGTGTCGGTGGTCATGCCGTCAAGGCCGCCCACGCACAATTCATGGTGTTCGGTGCCGGCGCGCATCACCCCGCCGGCGATCCGGTGGGCACCGGGATGCTTGTCGGCGGGGCCCAGGACGGCGGCAGCAGCTCCCGACCCCAGGGTGAGCGTGGCGAACTCCCGGTTGAAGTCCTCCCGCGTGGTCTCGGGCCGCTGGAGGCGGGCCAGCGTGGCCTCCTGGGTGGCCTCGGCATCCTCGGCATTGACGATCACCGCGTACCTGATCTGCCCCGAGTCGATCATGCTGGCCGCCAGGGTCAGGCCGTTCACGAACCCCAGGCAGGCGTTGGCCACGTCGAAGTTCATGGCCGACGACGGCAGGCCGAGTCCGTGATGGATCTTTACCGCGACGGACGGTTCAAGGTTCCGCCGCGTCACCGAGGTGTTGATCAGCAGGCCGACGTCGGACGCTTCGACGCCGGCCTCGGCCAGGGCTTTGGCGCCCACCTCGGTGGCCGCATCATCAAAAGAGGTCCCGGCCGCCCACCAGCGGCGATGCGTGACGCCGGCAACACGCTCAAGCAGCCCGGGCGGGAAGTTCAGCCGCTGCAGGGTCGAAGCCAGCCTGCAGTCAAAATCCGTAGAACTCACGATCCTGGGAGCCTCGACACTGCTGACCGAGAGCAGCGCGGTGTTGCTGTGCCGGAATGTTGCATTCCCTGCCAATGAAAGCCCCTGTTCGTTTCCGTCCTACATCGTTGCGGTGACTTTACCCACAAGCGCACGATCCTGTTGGGAAGTACCGCAACAACCCAGACGTACACCCCGAGTCAGACCCGACCCCGCCGTTGGCCGACTGACCGAATCGCCATTGGTAAGCATGCTTAGAATACAGTTTGCATCGACAGGCGAGCCCATATGTGACGAAAACCCCGGCATGATCTCATCATGCCGGGATTTCCGTTTTCCGCCATGCGGTGACCACGCCGCCAGGATCCGCATGAGAAGACGGCCACCAGGCCATGCCATGAGCAAACCGGTGATCAAGGCCGCAAAGCACCAAAGATTGGCCCACCAGAAGTACCGGCGCATTGCAGCAGCCGTAGCGGTTGGACGCTCCCGGTTTGGCCCGCCGCCGGCCGGCGGTTGGATCGCCGTGCCGCCCCAGCGGACGAACGACATTTCCGCCTTTCACTCCCGTCGATGGGCTGTCCGCCGTCGATATACTGCAAACATGCCAATCACACGCCTCGACATAGGCAGCCGCACTCAGCCGTCCACCCTTGAGCAGCACGGGGGCGATCTGTGAGCGGCGGTCTCGTCGCCCTGCTGGATGACGTCGCAGCCCTGGCCCGCATAGCGGCCGCATCGGTGGACGACGTCGCTGCCGGAGCGGCCAAAGCGGGGGCCAAGGCCGCCGGCGTGGTAATCGATGACGCCGCCGTTACCCCGCAGTACGTCTCCGGGGCGGACCCGTCCCGGGAACTGCCGATGATCAAGCGGATCTTCTGGGGTTCGCTCCGGAACAAACTGCTGATCATCCTGCCGGCCCTGCTGCTTGTCAGCGCCTTCGTCCCATGGGCCATCCCGTTCATCCTCATGCTGGGCGGCACGTACCTTTGCTACGAGGGTGCCGAGAAGGTCTGGCACAAGCTCCGGGGCCACCACACCGCAGAGGAAGATCATCCGGCGGTTGAACGTGGCCCGGAGGCCGAGGCCAAGGTCGTCAAGGGTGCCATCACCACAGACTTCATCCTGTCCTGCGAAATCATGGTCATCTCGATGAACGAGGTGGCCCAGGATTCCTTGCTGTCCCGGGCGATCATCCTGGTGGTCGTGGCCCTCGTGATTACGGTGGCCGTGTATGGTGCCGTCGCTCTCATCGTCAAGATGGACGACATCGGGATGCACCTGGCCGCTAAAGATTCCGCAGGCTCCAAGCGCTTCGGCGAGCTGCTCGTCAAGGGGATGCCCGCCGTGCTGGCCGGGATAACCTTCATCGGAACGATCGCCATGCTGTGGGTTGGCGGCCACATCATGCTCCAGGGGGCCTATGACCTCGGCTGGCACGGTCCGTACGACCTGGTCCATGTCCTCGAGCACCCCTTCGAGGGGATCGCGGTGGTTGGCGGCTTCCTGGCCTGGCTCGTGAACACGTTGTGCTCGGCAGTCATCGGACTCGCCTGGGGCATCGTCGTCATGGTTATCGTGCATCCGCTGCTCAAAGCGCTGCCGTTCGGCAAGAAGAAGGGCGGGCACGAGGAGGGCGACATCCGCGCCGAACTTGCCGGCTACCGGCCGGCGAAACGTGACGCCGATCCCGACGCTTAGCTAGCGGCCCGGTGTAAGTCACCTCGCTCCGCGGTTACTGGCGCCGCCGCAGCACACCCGCTTTGCGCAACGCTGAGGCGGTTCCGGTCAACGTCCGCCCACGTACAGCTGCTCGCGACTCCGGGCTGCGTTGAGGGCAGCCACTGCTCCGCCTTCTAGATGCCTGGGATCCGGCTGCGCTATAGCCAGAATGCGTAAATGCAAGATAATGTATTCTTTGTCAAAGGATGCATATTAGTCCTGCCCGCAAAGCGGCCGGCAGGACACCAGCGCATCACACCCGGGCGCGCCGCCGCCGCGAAAGGAACCACCATCATGAACTACGCAAGCTTCGTATCCGCAGACGGCTCCCCCACATGGGGCATCATCGCCGACGGCCGGGCCTACGATCTGGGGCCCAGCGGAGCCAACCTTGCCCGCACGCTCCGCGCCGCCGTCGAGCAGGGAATCTTCGGCACCGTCGGGGAAGAGTTCCGCAACGCCCCGTCCCGTGCCGAGGCGGACATCGAGTTCCTCCCCGCCGTTACGGATCCGGGCAAGATCATCTGCATCGGCGTGAACTACCGCAGCCACCAGGAAGAATCCGGCAAGACGGAGCAGAAGGCCCCCACCATCTTCACCCGTTTCGCCGACTCCCAGATGGGGCACCTGCAGCCGGCCCAGATGCCTGCCACCACCACCAAGTTCGACTATGAAGGCGAAATGGCCTTGGTCATCGGCAAGGAGGCGTTCCACGTGGCCGAAGAGGACGCCTTTGACTACGTCGCCGGCTACGCCGCCTACAACGACCTCAGTGTCCGCGACTGGCAGCTCGCCGCCTCCCAGTGGATCCCCGGCAAGAACTTCCCCGGCACAGGCGGCTTCGGCCCCTACCTCGTTCCGGCGTCGGACCTGGGCGACGTCAACGGGCTCACCCTGGAAACCCGCGTCAACGGCGACATCCGGCAGAAGGCCTCCGTGGCCGACCTGTACTTCACCATCCCGCAGCTGATCGCCTACGTCACCGGCTTCACCCGGCTCTCCCCCGGCGACGTGATCGTCACCGGCACCCCCGGCGGCGTGGGCCTGTTCATGGAACCCTCCGGCCTGCTCTCCGAAGGGGACGTCGTCGAGGTGGAAATCACCGGCTTGGGCACCCTGAAAAACACGGTGGAACTCGTCTCCTGACCCGCCCTGCTCCCGCCCGACTGCAATCTCACAGGAACGGAACTTTGATCGGCAATGGACAAAATCATCGAAACCGACGTACTGGTCATCGGGGCCGGGCCCATCGGCCTGGCTGCCGCGAACCTGCTGGCGGACCAGGGCGTCAACGTGATGCTCGTTGAACGCCGTGCCGGTACAAGCGACGAACCGCGGGCCATCAGCGTCACCGACGAGACGCTGCGGGTCATGCAGCAGATCGGCATTCTGGACCGGCTCGCGCCGGAGATGCTCATGGACACCGGCGCGCGCTACTTCGGCCGGAAGGAACAGCTGCTGGCCGAAGTCCACCCGGCCAGTCCCCGGCTGGGCCAACCCGGCAAGTCGCAGTTCGACCAGCCCGTCATGGAATCACTGCTGCTTGACGCCGCCCGGAGCCGTCCGCTGATCGATATCCGCTTCAATACTGAAGCGTTCCGCATCACGGACGCCCCGGGGCACGCGGACACCGTGCTGGTCGACGAGGACGGCCAGCACACCGTCCGCTCCAAGTGGGTGGTGGCGTGCGACGGCGGCCGCAGCCCGGTCCGCTCCCAGCTCGGCATCCCCATGGAAGGTTCCACCCAGGTACAGAAATGGATCGTGGTGGACATCATCAACACCCCCGGTGAACCGGAACGGTTCTCCGAGTTCCACTGCAACGGGACACGTCCCGTCGTAGTGGTCCCCGGAGTCCGCGGCCGCCGCCGCTACGAGTTCATGCTCCTCCCTGGCGAGGAAGCTGCAGCGGTCACGTCTCCGCAGGCCATCATCAAGCTCATCGAGCCGTTCCAGACGATCGCCGCTGAAGACATCCGACGCGCGGCCGTCTACGTTGCCCACCAGCGCGTGGCAGTGAACTACCGCGTGGGACACGTCCTCCTCGCCGGGGACTCCGCCCACATGATGCCTCCGTTCGCCGGGCAGGCCCTGAACGCCGGGATCCGCGACGTCGCCAACCTCGCTTGGAAGATCGCCGTGAACGTCCAAGGCACCGGCACCGACGCCCTCGTAGACACCTACCAGTCCGAGCGGCGACCGCACGCGGTGGACATGGTGCGCCTTTCGCACCGGATCGGCAAAGTGGTGATGAACGTCAACCCGGCGCTCACCGCCATCCGCGACGCCGCGATCACCGCGTCCGGCATCGTTCCCACGGCCAAGAGCTGGCTTGCCGGCATGAAGTTCCTCAAGCAGCCGCACTTCACCGACGGCTGCGTGGCGGACCCGGGCAATGAAGTTCCCAAGCGGGCGGCCGCCCTGGTAGGCCGCTCCCTGTCCCAGCCGCAGGTCACGCTGCCCACCGGCGACGCCGTCCCGCTGGACACCGTCCTCGGTATGGGCTGGGCACTGCTGTACTTCCCCCACGATCGCCGCGCACCCCTTGAGGTCCGGCGGCTGGACAAAGTGGAGAACAACGACGGCGGCCCGCACCTCGCGCTGACCGGCGCCACGGCCGTCACCGATGCCAGCGGCGCATTCGCGGCTGTCGCCGGCAGCGGTATGACCCTCGTGGTGCGTCCCGACCGTTACGTTGCAGCAGCCACTACCCCAGACACCGAGCAGGCGGCATTTGAAGCGCTCGCCGCTTACGTGCCGGAACTGCCGCTTCTGTTGCAGCCTGCAGCAGGACAGCCGGCTGCGCGCTGACAGACACCGGGAGGGGAGCCGACGGGCGAAAGGAACAAGGGAGCGGGGAGGCCGTTGGGGGCTCCCCGCTCCTTTGCTGTCCGCCTCCCCGGGACTGTCCGCATTGTGCTGTCCGCGTACGGCGCACGGTTAACGCGAACAGTTAACGAACAACGACGGCGGGGCCGCACCCGCCGGGATCGGAATCCCTGGGTGCGGCCCCGCCGTCGCTGTTTGCAGCTGCTGTTTACACCTCGCCGCCGTGGCGCTCGATCACGTCGCTCGCCAACTGCTTGCCGAAGGAAGTGTGCAGGCGCAGGGCCTCGGCGGCCCGCTCGTGGTCGTGCTCCTTCAGCGCTGACGTGAGCTCCACGATGTGGCTGTGGTCCATCTTCCGGGCCCACTCTTCACTGTTGAGGGCCTCCCGCCAGACCGTGCCGATGCCCAGGCGGCGGAAGGCGTCGGTGAGCTGGGCGGAGCCTGCCACGCTGACGAGCCGGTTGTGGTACTTCGCATTGGTCTTGAGGAACTTGTCCAGCGCTTCCTTGCCGCCCTGGCGCAGCAGGGCCAGCTCGTCCGTAAGCCGGCTCAGTTCCGCAAGGTCCTCCTCCGTGAACTTGTCGAAGTGGCTGGCAAGGACCCCGAGTTCAATGGTGAGGCGGCCGTCGTAGACGCTGTCCGTCAGCTCGCGGGTGATGGGAGCGGAGAGGAATTCGCCCCTGTCCCCCCGGATGACGAGGGATTCGGCCGTCAGCTTGACCAGGGCATTGTGGACGTTGTGCGGATCGGACTTGGCCTGGGCAGCGATCTCGACCGGATCCAGCGCGTGGTGCAGCGGCGTGCGGCGTCCCAGCACCCAGTCACGCACGGCGTCGTAGGCCGCGAGCTCCTTGACCCGCTCCAGCCGGCCGAAGGCGCCGCGGAAGTACGCCAGCGGCTCGCCCGCACCCGCCTTGGCGTCCGTGACCTGGCCGAGGAATACGGTGTGCGTGCCCCCGGTGGGCGTTTCTGCAACGCGGCAGACGATGGTGGCAAGGGCGCCGTCCAGCATGGGTACGCCCTCCGCCGACAGGGTGACGGAGACGCCGTCGAACTTGTCCCCGCCCTTGCGTCCGAACTGCATGGCGAGGTCGCTCTGGTCCTCGGCCAGGATGTTGATGCCGAACACTCCGGCCTTCAGCACGGCGTCGTGCGTGGAGCTGGAGCGGTTGAGGCAGGCGAGCATCATGGGAGGCTCCATGGACAGCGACGACACCGCGGACGCCGTCGTGCCGTAAAACTCGCCGTCCACGACGGTGGTGATCACCGTGACGCCGCTGGCGAAGTGGCCCACGACGTGGCGGAAAACAGCGGGATCGACAGTGACCTCCGCCGCGGGAACAACCTGATGTGTATTCACTTGATCCTCCTGGGATGTATTGCTGAAAAGTGGGGTGTGAAGAGTCTGATGAGTGGTGCCAGGCTGTCCAGCTCCTCAAGGCGCTGGATGAGCTTTACCGCTTCCTCGGCGTTCCTGCGCGGGGTCCTGCCGCCGAACTCAACGTTGGCGTAGTACTTGTCCAGGATCTCCGCCTCGCTCATGGGGCTGGCATAGATGTCGCCCTTGGGCACGTCCGTCCTGGCCCTGAGCACCGAACCGTCCCGGAGCCGCAGCTCCACCTCGGCGGTCAGCGATTCCGCAGGCGGCAGCGAATCAACCAGCCGGATCTTGTCCAGCAGCCCCTGCAGGACCGGATCCTGCATGTGCTCGAGCGTGAGGTGTTCCGGCCGGACCGTCTTGTACATCAGGGCGGTGGCGGCGGTGAAACGGATGCTGAAGGCGCCCGAGACCTCAGGGCACTCCCCGATCACGAAGGGCTGACCCACGAAGCCCTTCAGGGTCCGCGGGGTCACGTGGATGAGGATCTCCGCGATCTCATCCTCGTTGAGCGTGTTCTCGGTGGCCAGCCGCACGCAGGCGTCCAGCGAGGGGTGGCTCGCCCGGCACGAGGACCACGGCTTGATCACACAGTCTGCATAGAACGCCTCGCCGAGCCGGCGGGTCACCTTCTCCGGCGCCGGCGATGAGCAGTACATGTCCAGGAACCCGTGCTGACCGCCAATGGCATCCGCAGGCCCGGTAAAGCCCGACTGCGCCAGCTCCGCGGACACGATCGCGTTGCGGGCGGCAAAGGCGATGGGCAGTTTGAACGCGAGGCTCTGGTCGAAGATGTTGGCGACGGTTCCGGACAGCTGGTTCACCGCCATGCCCAGCGCGTTCCGGACCTGGTGCGCGTCAAGTCCCATCAGTTTGGCGGCGACGGCGGTGCCGCCGAGGCCGTTGACGGTGCCGGTGTTGTCCTGCCCGCTGTAGACGTCAAATCCCGACGCCGCCGCGAGGCGCGCGGTGAGGTCGTCCCCGACGATCAGTGCGGTGAGCACGTCCCGGCCTGAGGACCGCTGCTGCTCGGCGACGGCCAGGGCCACCGGAACTGTGGTTCCGCTAATGTGGGCCGCGGTCTGCGTCTGGTCCTCGTATTCCGCGCCGATCGGCTCGAAGTCGTAGGACCGCATCATGACCGCGTTGACCATGGCCGCGTTGTGCGCCGGCAGGCGGGTGCCGTGGACCAGCACGCGGGATTCGGGAGCCCCGCCCCAGCTGCGGGCCAGGCTCAGCAGGGCGTCGTTGCCCTGGGCGCGGTGGCCGGCGGCGATGTTGCCCAAGGAGTCGATGATCCGGACCTTGGCCCGCGCCACGCTCTCGGCATCCAGGTTTTCGAAGCCGGTGTCAGCGACATGCCGGGCCACGGTGCCGGTCATGTTGTCCAGGCTGTTTTCGAGGCCGGTGGCTTCGGCGGTCTGGGCGGTCATTGCGGGACCTAGCTTCCGGCCCCGACGGCGAGCCGGTTGCCGGCAGGGACGGCGATCCGGTCGCCGGCAGGGACGCCGTCCGGCGCGAAGGGTGTGCCGTCGATTTCGTCGTACATGGCCTGGTAGGCGCCGGTTTCCCCGGCGGCCTGGGCCTTGCGGTGGTCGAGGGCGCGGGCACGGCCGATGCTGCCCAGGTAGAAGCGTTCGTAGAGCTCGATCCGGCTGCCCAGTGCCGAGCCCGCAAAGTCCCAGGCGGTGCGCATGATGCGGGCGCGTTCCTGGGCGCTGATGCCGTTGGCGCCGGGCAGGTACTTCTTCAGCAGGGGGCCAAGGCGCGGATCGTCGAAGGCGCCGCCCGTGGGTGTTGCCAGCAGGTTGTGCGAGCCCATGGTCTTGATGATTTCGTTGATCCGGATCATCCAGCCGGGCATGATGGCCCGCAGGGAGCTGATGTCGTCATGGCAGAAGAACGCTCCGCCGCCCCAGTCCGAGGCGCGCAGTTCCGCGGAGTGGATGGCCGCGCGGGTGAGGCGCAGGTACGTGTAGATTTCACCGAGCATCGCGCCGACGTCGGGCTTACTCTCGGTGCCCGTCACCTTGGCGATCTGCGTGCACAGGTCGTAGGCGAACTCCAGCTTCACGGCGGCACGGATAGCCGTCTGCTGCTGGGTGCTACCGGAGGCGGTGCCGGCATTTATGGAGTTGTAGACGTCCAGGTTGCCGTCGATGAAGACGCGCTCCCAGGGCACCAGCACGTCGTCGAAGATGATGACGGCGTCCTGCTCGTCAAAGCGTGCGGAGAACGGCTTGTCCGCAACATCAGCGTCCACACCGTAGTGGTCGCGGCAGATGGCGACGACGCCCGGGGTGGCCACCGGAATGGCAAAGGAAAGGGCGTACTCCTCGAACCCCTTCTGAATGGGCACCGCCGGGTAGACGTACAGCTCATCGGCGATCGGTCCGAGGGTGGCGAGCATCTTCGCGCCCCTGACGATCAGGCCTTCCCCGGTCCGCTCGACGACGCGCAGGGTGAGTTCCTCGTTCATGCCCTGCAGCTCGCCGACGCTTTTGTCGATCGCCGCGTGCACGATCGTATGGGTCAGCGCGAGGTCCTTTTCGATCACTTCGCGGTGGTACGCCGCAAGCCGCTGGTGATACACCGGGTCCCCGGAACGGTCGAAGATGTCCTTGCGGGACACGTGCCCGGCCAGGACCACGTTGACGTAGTCCGGTGTGCGGCCCAACATGCCGTTGGAGTACCGGGCCAGGCGGTCGAAGGCCCGGTGGCGGCGGGCGATGTCTTCCGTGTTCCTGGGGAGCGAGAGGCTCACGTTCATAGCCTCGCCGGTCTCCGGATGCGTGGTCAGGCAGTCCGCCGCGTACTTGTGCTGGTAGTCGAAGTAGCCGGCCATGCCGTCCACGGAACCTTTGAAGGCCGGGTGCTCAAGGACGGAGATGCGCTCCGCCCCCAGCCACACCTCACGGCCGTCATCCAGGCCCCGCTTGTACTCTGCTCCGGTGCGTGCAGTCACTGTGATCTCCTTCTAGCCTGATCCAGCACGTGGCCGGTTCGCTACATTTTAAGCTGAAAATATATTCTTGTTCGATTTTATATAACCTGCGGACCTTTGGCAATGGTCCGGCGGCAACAATCGGTGCGGCTTGGGGGCCGGGATAGCCGCCGCTAGCGCAGGGCGCGGAGTTCCGGTTCGAGGTTCCGTGGAACCAGTCCGCTGCCGGTCACGGCGTGCAGCACCGGGCGGTCGCGGGTGAACGGGCCCAGCGGCTCGCCGCTGCAGGACCGGGCGTTGCCGTCGGCAACGAAGCTAAGCAGCAGGGGCCGCAGCTGGTCGGATACCGCATCGAAGCTGTCCCCCGGGAAGCCGCGGAGCATCGGGGCGTCCTGCCAGTCCTCCCGGTTTCCGAAAAGGAACGGCAGGTCAAAGCAGTGTGGGCTGCCGGCCCCTTCAAGGCCGCTGGGGACCGAGAACCGGAGCAACGTCGACGCCACTCCTGCTGCGTCGGCCAGGCATGCCAGTTCAGTCGCGGCAAGGCGGAACTGGTGCAGGCTCATGGCCTCCACCAGCTTGGCGTGCGGCGTCCCTTCGGGCAGCCGCGCGTCCAGGAAAGCCAGGACGTCGCCGGCATCCTCGAAGTGGGTGGCCACGAAACCCGCCAGCTGCTCCGGACCCACGGCAGCCACCGGCACGGCGTGCAGGAAGGCCGCAGCCTCGTTGTCCGTACTGCTCAGCAGCAAAGACTGCACATGCAGGCAGGCTGCAGCACGCGTGAAGTCCATGGCCCAGTCCGGCACGAGCTCACCGTCTGCCCCAGGCATCAGCCCGAGGCCACGCCCCGCATATGCCCGGCCGACTGCGGCCTGGGCTTCAAGGATGGCCGCAATGGGCGCGGTGGCCAACAACCCGCCGTCGTCATTTCCGGGCCCCTCGCCGGCTCCGCCGCCGGCGAGCGCCTCCTTGGCGAGCGCCTCCGCAAGGAGGCCGTTGAACAGTTCCCGGCGTTCCTCATAGGCAGCGGGGCTGAGCGGCGGCTGCCACGGCAGGCTGAACAGCGCTGTCCGGCAAAACAGCCCCTTCGCAGCCGGGGCAAGGCTCAGGACATAGGCGTACCAGGCCCCGGCCGAATGCCCGGCGAGGGTGACGGCCTCGGGGTCTCCCCCGAACGCGCCGATGTTCGCCGAAATCCACCTGAGCGCCTGCAGGATGTCCTGCGCGCCCAGGTTCAGGGGCCTGTCGGAGCCGCCCAGCAGGGCCAGCGCGCCCAGCCGGTAACTGACGGTGACCACCACGGCGTTGCCCTCGGCGGCGAGCCGGGCGCCGTCGTACCAGCCGACGTTGCCGGCGCCGCTGATGAAGGCTCCGCCGGGGAGGAAAACGAGGACGGGCAGGTCCCGCGCGCCCTCGGGTGCCCAGATGTCCAGCAGGAAGGAGTCCTCGTTCTGCGGCAGCCGGGACAGTGCCGGGCCGATCAGCCAGTCCAGGGACCCGGGCGACTGTGGAAACACTGTGGGGCTGGCCTGCCCACGTCCGGGCGAGGGATCGCCCAGCGGCGAGAACCGGTCGGCTGGATCCAGCCGCTCACCGTAGCGGACCCCGGGAACGTGGACGACGCCGTCGGCCGTCTTTCCGAGGTATACCGTACTGCCGGTGGAGAAGGCTGCCGGGCCTGCGATGACGTCGGCGCTCATGCCAGCTGGTTGTAGTCGTCGAGGTTAACCGTGCGTGTGATCTTCCAGAAGTCCACCACCGGGTACGGCCAGATCTGGGAGACGCGGCCGAACCGGTTCTTGTACCAGGTCTGCACGGAGGGATGGCCCCAGGCCTTGGTGGCGCTGGCGGCATCCAGCTTTTCGATGAAGCCGTCCAGCACCTCCTGCTTGAGGTCCAGGCTCTTCAGGTCGTTTTCGACGATGATCCGGATGGCCTCGAGGATGTATTCGACGCCGTATTCCATCATGGAGTACAGGCTGCCGTTCACCACATGGCCCGTGTTGGGACCGGTGACCATGAACAGGTTGGGGAAGTTGGGAACCGTGATCCCGGCGAAGGCCTTCGCATCGCCGCCCCAGTATTCGTGCAGGTCCGTGCCCCTGCGGCCGGTGATCTGGAGGGGCTCAAGGAATTCGGAGGCTTGGAAGCCGGTGGCGTAGACGATGACGTCCACTTCGTGGAGCACGCCGTCCTTGGTGACGATGCCCTCGGGCACCATGCGCTCGAGGCCCTCGGTGACCAGCGTGGTCTGCGGTTTCTTGAGCGATTCGGCCCACACACCGTTGTCCCGGAGCATGCGCTTGCCGCCCACGATGTAGTTGGGCGTGACCTTGGCCAGCAGATCGGGGCGGTCCTGGTACTGCCTGGCCAGCATTTCCGTCAGTTCGCGGCGCACCTTCTCGTTCACGGCCGAGACGCTGCCCGGTTTGTTCCAGCCCGGCTCGGCGGCGGCGGTGTGCTGGCGTCCCTCCACTCCCAGCCAGTGCTGCCAGAACCGCAGCCACTGCCCGTAGTGCGGCAGCTTGCGGACCAGCCACTGGACCGAATCCGGCATGTCGTCGTAATAGCCCTTGGTGGGCAGCATCCAGGGCGAGCTGCGCTGGAACACCGTCAGCGCGGAGACCTGGTCCACGATGGCCGGAACAATCTGGTAGGCACTGGCACCGGTACCGATCACGGCCACCCGCTTGCCCGTCACGTCCACACTGTTGTCCCATTCGGCCGAGTGCATCTGGATGCCGGCAAAGGATTCCCGGCCGGCGACGTCCGGATACTTGGGCCGGTCAAGCTGCCCGACGGCGGTAATCACGGCATTGAAGCGGCGCGTCACCGGCCGGCCGCTGGCATCGATGGTGTCCACGTTCCACAGCCCCGTGGCCTCGTCATAGTCCGCGGAGGTGACCTCGGTGTTGAACTCGATGTTTTCCAGGATGCCTCCGCGCTCGGCCACCTGGCGGGTGTACTCGAAAATTTCGGGGCCCTGGGAGAACTGCTGCGGCCAGTCGTCACGCTGGGCGAAGGAGAAGCTGTAGGCGTAGTTGGGCGTATCCAGCCTCACACCGGGATAGGTGTTCTTCCACCAGGTGCCGCCCACGGTGTGGCCCTTCTCGAACACGGTGTAGGGCACGCCGGCCTGCTTCAGGCGGTAAGCCGCAGCCATGCCGGAGACGCCCGAGCCGATGACTGCGACGCTGAAGTCCCGGCCGATGGCGATGTCACGGAAGTTCCACTTCGGCTTGCCGCCCTGGCCCTCAACCAGGGCCATGTCATGCATGAGCATCGGATGGTATTCCGGGTTGGCTGCATTTGTGATCCACGTGAGGATGTCCTGCGCCTGCGCCTCGGTGAGTGTCCCGACGCCGGTCAGCTTCTCGTCCCGGACCCGCTTCAGTGCCGCGAATGCCAGCTCCCGGGCCTGTTCCTGCTGTTGGCCGTTCATGCCGCCATGGGGCAGGCCCATGATGTCGGCGGGGGGCTGCGGCGGACGGAGGTCGTCCCGCAGCAGCGAGAAGTCCCGGGTGACGGCAGCCAGGGCGACCATGAGGGCCGGCAGGTCCGAACCTTCCACGACTTCGCGGAGGAAGGCGTCGTCTTCCGTGATGGCCTCGTACTGGTCGCGCCAGTACAGATCGTCCACCACCGCCTCCCCTGAGGCCTGGACTGCTTCGGTGCTGGAGTTGGTCACGGCGGTTCTCCTTGTAATTGGGGATCTGCAGAGGACCAGCGATCAGGGTCTCTCGTGCGAGCTCCCTCTATTCTATTATTTGTTTTGCATAAGTCAACGAAGAATATATTCTAGTTCGGCCGCTACAATAATGCATATGGCGAAAAGTACCGATTCCGAGACGCTGAGCAAGCACATCCGGGATTCCCTGCGCGACGACATCCTGTCCGGCCGGTGGGCCCCGGGCGAGAAACTCCAGCTCACGGCGCTTTCAAAGCACTACCAGACCAGCAGCACCGTGATCCGTGAGGCCCTCACCCGACTGGTGGGTGACCGCCTGGTGCTCCTCAAGCCGAACCGCGGCTTCTTCGTGCCCACACTCTCGCTCTCCGAACTCAAGGACATCAACGAGCTCCGCTGCCGGTCAGAGGAGTTCGGAATCGGGCTGGCCATTGAGCGCGGCGACCTCGCGTGGGAATCCCAGCTCATCGCCGCCCACCACACTTTGGAGCGGACCCCCTACCGGGATTCCACGGACGACGCCCAGCTGACCGACGCCTGGAACCGCGCCCACCAGGCGTTCCATGCCAAGCTCCTGGAGGCGTGCGGGGTGCCCGTCCTGATCGACCTTTGCGCCACCCTGTCCGATCTCTCCCAGCTGTACGGCCGCTGGGCCGGCAGTGCCACCCGGTTCACCACGCGGGATGTCGCCCAGGAGCACCGGGACATCCTCGCCGCTGCCCTGCAGCGGGATGCCAAGAGCGCCTCCCGCCTGATCCGGGAACACTACGAGATAACGCTCAATGCCATCCTGAAGTCCGGCATTGACGACGGCGCCGGGCAGCACGGCGTGACGCCCGCCAAGGTCTGATTCGCCTGGAACGCAGAAGCCCGCCGTGAACCTCAGAGAGGTTCACGGCGGGCTTCTATGTGCAAGCGCAGCGGCGGAACAGCAGGCTGGCCGGCAGAACAGTTGGCGTTTCGGCCGAAGTGCCGGGTCAGTGGTTGCGGAGGCGGTGCAGGATGCGTGCGCGTGCCTCGGCGAAGCGCGGGTCCGCCTTGGTTTCAACCTGGTCCCGGTGATCGCCAAATCCTGTCTCGATCACGTCCACCACCGTCGCAGGCTTTTCGGCGAGCACGATGACCCTGTCGGCGAGGTACAGGGCCTCGTCGATGTCGTGGGTCACCAGGATGATGGTCACGCCCAGGTTGGACTGAAGATCAATCACCAGGTCCTCAAGATCGAACCGGGTCTGCGCGTCCACCGAGGCAAAGGGCTCGTCCATGAGCAGGACCTTGGCGTTATAAGCCAGCGCCCTGGCGATCGCGACGCGCTGCTGCATTCCCCCGGACATTTCCCACGGATATTTGTGGCCCTGCCCGGCCAGTCCCACGGCAGCCAGGTTCTTCTCCGCCGTTTCGTTGCGCTCCTTCTTGCCCACCCCGCGGCCCTGGAGCGGGAACGCCACGTTTTCCAAGGTGGTCATCCATGGCATCAGGGACCGGCTGTAGTCCTGGAACACCACGGCGAGATCACGGTGCGGTCCGCTGATGGCCTCCCCACCTACGCGCACCGCGCCGCTCTTGGGCCTGATGAGACCGGACAGAACCCGCAGCAAGGTCGTTTTGCCGACGCCGGATGGCCCCACGATCGAAACGAACTCACCGTCGTTGACGTCCAGGTTGAGGTTGTCGAGGATCCTGTTCTCGGAGTCACCAAGGCCGTAACTCATTGTCAGTCCTTGGACTTCGAGCAGAGGCGCCGTCGCTGTCTGCTCCTGCTCGGGTGCTGCCTGAACGGCCATGGTGGCTCCTTCTTTGGGATGTTGGATCGTGGGTGTCATTTCGCGCCCGACTTGAAGTACCAGCTGAGGATCCTGCGTTCGAAGACGATGAACAGCAGCGAGAGGATGTAGCCGATGACGCCGACCAGCAGTGCGCCGGCCCAGGTTTCGGGCACCTGGAAGGTGGCGGATGCATTGAGGATGTAGAAGCCCAGGCCCTTGTTGGCGGCAAACAGCTCGCTGACCACCATGACGGTGATGCCGATGGGCAGGGCGACGCGGATGCCGGCAACGATCTGCGGAAGTGCTGCCGGCAGAACCACCCGGCGGAAATGCAGCCACGGCGGGATGCGGTAGACCTTGGAGAACTTCCGGATGGTCGGCTCCACGCTGAGGACGCCGTCGATCGTGTTCAGCAGCACCGGCCACATGCAGGCGAAGGCGATGGTGTAGATCTTGGGGCCCTGCCCGATGCCGAACGCGCCGATGATGAGGGGCACCAGCGCGGCCTGCGGCACCGAACGGAAGAAGTGGATGACCGGGTCAACGATTTCCCGCAGCCATCTGGTCTCACCGAGAACCAGCCCGCCGGCGATGCCCACCACCACCGCCAGCAGGAGTCCCACGCCCAGGTTGGTCAGGCTGTAGCTTGCTCCGGACCCGATGACTCCGTTGGAGAGGTCCCGGCGCAGGCTGAGCAGGATGTCCTCAAGGGACGGAATGAAGATGTTGGTGCTGTTCGCCGAAGCGGTCCACCAGACGGCGAAGACCACGGCGATCAGCCAGGTCCTCTGCAGGACGTTCAGGAGTGCCTTGACGACGCGGCTGCGTTGGCGGAACCCGCGGCGCTGCCGCGCGCTCCCTGTTTTCGATGGATCCGTGCCCGCTGTTGTCCGCGGGGGTGTGCGGAGTGCTGTGTCAGTCATTGGCCTGCCTGTTCCACTTGAGGAGCTTGCCTTCTGCCAGGTTCAGGAGGCCGGCGATGCCCCAGCCCACCAGGCCGGCGAAGAAGAGGTAGGCGAAGGCCTGATCCCATCGCTGCGCCTGCTGCGCCAGGGTGATCTGCCGTCCGATGCCCGGCGCCTGGCTGAGCACCTCGACACCCACCGACACCAGAATGGCGATCGAGGCCGAGATCCGGATACCCGTGGAGATGAACGGCGCGGCGCTCGGGAGCAGGATCCGGCGGAACCAGAGCAGCCTCGGAATCTGGAATGTCCGCGCGGTGTCCACCACTGCAGCATCCATCCGCCGTGCCCCATAAATCGTCTGCACCAGCACCGGCCAGAGGCAGGAGAGCGAGACGACGAAGATCTCCATCTGCGCGGTGGCCCCCAGCAGCATGATGACAACCGGCATCAGTGCCAGCACCGGGAAGGACCGGCCGAAGTCAATGAGGATGGAGGTGGAACGGTCCAACATGGGGACTGAGCCAATCACCAGGCCCAGCACCGTGCCGGCAGTCACGGCGACCAGCCAGCCGCTGACTGCGGCAGTCATCGTCTGCGCCAGCGACGTCCAGAAAAGGGCGGAAGTAAATGCATTCCCAATCGCCGTTACGATTGCGGGCACCCCGGGAGTCATGGAGGGCAGTGATCCGCTCCAGATCACCAGTTGCCACACCATCAGGAGTGCGGCAACTGCCAGCAGCCTCTGGCTGGTCAGCCCCACATCAAACGCTCGTATTTGTGTCTTCATCTTCGTCTCTCAGTCAGGGTCTCTTGGCCGGCCCGGCTGCTATTTCGAAAAGCGGGGGGCGCCGCTCCAGAGCATGCCCTCCGCCGTCAGCGGGTTCTTGACGAATCCAAGGTCCTCCATGGCGTCAATGCCCGCCTGTCCTGAGGTGAGGTTGATGGCGGTATTGACCGGAACGTAGGCCTTGGGGTTGATCTTGGCAGCGTCCACCTGCTTGACGCGGGCAGAGATGTCCACGATGGCCGCGGAGTTTGCCGGATCCGAATAGAACTTGGCGGCCTTTTCCATGGCCTCGTTGAATTTCTTGGCGGTGCCAGGGTTGCTCTTGAGCCAAGGCTCGGTTGCGGCCCAGACGGTGACCGGCATGTTGCCTTGGAATTCACGGACCGGGCTGGCGATGCTCTTGAACCCAGCATCGACCAGCTGGTGGTAGTAGCTGTCCGCCACGAACGCTGCGTCCACAGTGCCCTGCTCGAGGGCTGCCTCCATCCCGGCGTAAGGTACTGCGATTTCGGTGAGGGATTTCGGGTCGATCCCTGCCGCCATTGCTGCCTGGAGCATCGGAATGTCTCCGCCGGTGTTCACGCCGTTGACGGCGACGTTCTTGCCCTTCAGGTCAGCCACCGTCTTGATGGGGCTGTTCTTGGGGATAACGATGCCGGAGTTGTCCGCTTCCGGGTCAACCACGCCGTTTCCGGAGATTACCCTGACAGGCATTCCCTTGGCTGTAGCCGTGGTCATGACACCCCACGACGCCGTGGTGATGTCCGCCTGTCCGCTGACGGTCTGCGCCAGGTTGGCGGAAGGATCCGCGCCGGGGATGATCTCGACGCTCAGGCCGGCCTCCTTGAAGTAGCCCTGCTCCTCAGCGACGTAGGCCGTCTCGAAGTGGATGGGGGCCACCACAACCTTGATGGCGGACTTGCCGCCCGACTCGCTGCCCGCGGCCGCCTCGCTGGGCGACCCACAGGCCGCAAGCGAGAGCAGGGCAAATCCGGCAACAGCCGGAATCAGGACTTGCTTGAACCGGGAGTAAAACGTGGGCTTTTCCATCCAGAATCTCCTCTTTGAGTAGTGGCAGAGGCGGCTGGAATGGTTCCGCGCCTGGCATGCCACTGTGTTGCTGGGTATTTGGCGTGCTGATCGGCATCACCGGGCTGATGACTTGGAGGTCTAGGGGCTCGCAGTCGCAGCTACAAGGAGAGCTCACTCCCGCCGATAATGCATAATCTAGTTAAAATATATCCTGAGGACTATGTTGTGGCAATAGTCACAGAAAACATAGTTTGATTGGTGCCCTTGCGATAAGCGCGAGCGCGCAACGCGCTACGGTCAGCGCCCGCGCCTTCCGCGGCCTACAGCCGGGCAGCGCTGGAACGGGCGGCGGCCTCCACGGCAAATTGGGTTTCCGGAGCATCGGCCGCCGCTTCGACGCCGCGGTAACGCCGCGGCCAGACTCCCTGCTTTCCGGGCGAGAGGATGCCGTTGGGGTCCAGCGCGTCCTTCAGCGTCTCCTGGAGCCGCCGGATGGCGTTGTTGTTGTAGTCGAAACCGTCTGCGATGACGTCCATGTAGTCCACGTGGCTGCGGTAAGGGGCGTATCCGTGGCTGCGGGCAGCCGCCAGCAATGCTGAGTAGAGTGCCCGTGCGCGCGCCAGCTGCTCCTGGTTGTCGTTTTCGAAGAAGATCATGGTCACGTGCACCATGTGGCGCGGGTAGAGGTGGTAGCCGATGTACAGGTCGAAGCCGAACCGGCGGTACAGCTCCTTGGCTTCCCGGTAGAACGCCCACACCTCGTCCCCTCGAGCGGGAATGATGGGGGCGGCATCTATGTGCCCGCCGTTCTCCGCCGCCCATGCCACTGTTGACAAGGGCCTGAGTGTGGGTACTCCGGCCATTTGGGTCCGGTCCATGTCGGCGATGTCG
Source organism: Arthrobacter sp. NPDC093139 (assembly GCF_044754165.1). NCBI lineage: Bacteria > Bacillati > Actinomycetota > Actinomycetes > Micrococcales > Micrococcaceae > Arthrobacter > Arthrobacter sp. NPDC093139. Next base: position 112,274 of record NZ_JBIVOO010000007.1, on the reverse strand, counting down.
TCATAGGCAACCTGCACGCCTTCCGCACCTTCATAGAGCCGGGCTTTAACGGTGAACCCGCCAAGGCCGGCGAAGCGCTCCCGGATGATCTCTAGCCTGCGTTCTGCGAGACCCTTGTCACCGTAGATGGCGAACTTGGCGTTCCACTGGCCGATGCCCATCTCATGGCGCATTTCTTCCAGGCGGTCGTCCGGAATGGACCCCTCCCCCTCATACCAGCGTGAGCGCGGCCCGTTCATGGTCGCCGCCCGCACCACGTTCCCGCAGAGGGCGTTGTTCTGGATGACGTCCTCGCGCCGAAGCTGGGTCAGGATGTCAATCAGCTTGGGCAGATCCTCTTCGCGCTCCACCACAACGTCGCCGTTGATGTACACGTCCGGCCAGGGCATCAGCCAGAGACCGATCTTGGTGACTATGCCGAGATTGGACTGGGTGAAAATCCCATCGAGCGTAGGGCCGAAGCCGCCTTTGAAGATGGGACCGAGCTCGGTTCCTTCCATGGCCCACATTCCCGTCCGCACCAGGTCGCCGTCCGGCAGGACCACCTCCATGCCACAGATGGACTGGACGTGGTCACCCATCGGCGTCATGCCGTAGCCGCGGTCCAGCGCATTGCCCAGGATGGATCCCCACCCCAGTGCAGGAACGGACATCCACAGCTTCAGGCCCTTTTCCTGGATGTGTTCGAAAAGGTCAAAGAAGGTGACCCCCGGCTCGATGACGGCGTAGTTCAGATGGTCGTTCACCTCGATGATCCTGTTGAGGCGGCTCAGGTCCAGCGCCACCATTCCCTGCGAGCGCGGTTCCGGCCCCCCGTAGCCCAGGTTCTTGCCTTTGGAGAAGGACCACAGCGGAACGCCAGTGCGGTTCGCGAGCCGGACGACGGCCTGGACCTCTTCCACGCTCCCGGGCCGAACTCCCGGCCACTTCGCGCGTCCGGGATTCAGCGGGTACGGATCGATGTATCCCTCTTTGGGCGTGGCCCGGACAACATTCTCGGCGCCGACAATGGCTTCAGCTTGGTCAAGGAATCTGGATTGGGCGTCCATCTGCTTTCACGTCTCTCTCGGAAGGGATGCCGCCGCTGCGGCAATAGCTCTGGCGCCGTGGTCGGAACCGTTTCTTTCATCATGACAAGCTGCACTTCTCAAGTAAATCGTCAGTTTCAGCGGAAAGTTGTCAGTAGAATTGACAATATGAATATCAGTCTCAACCCCGCGATCACCCTGCGCCAGGTTCTCCATTTCGTGGTGGCGGCCGAAACCGGAACCATGAGCGAGGCAGCACGGCGGCTGCACATGGCGCCGTCGGCCATCTCCATGTCCATCGGGGAACTGGAGCGGATCGTCGGAGCGCAGCTGTGCATCAAGCGCAAGTCCAAGGGGCTTACCCTGACCTCCACGGGCATCGTGGTGTTCCGCCAGGCGCGGCAGTTGCTGGATCTCGCGGATGAGATTGCGTCGCTCTCCAAGAGGGACAGGACCGATATCCGGGGTCCGCTGACCGTAGGGTGCTTCATGCCGCTCGGCCCCACCATCATTCCCCCGATGCTGGCCGACTTTGCGAGCCAGTGCCCCCATGTGGAGGTGGACTTCATCGAGGGGTACCACGAGGATCTTCAGGACCGCCTGCTTAATGGCTCCATCGACGCCGCCTTCGTCTATGACATGGACGTTTCCCCTGCCCTTAAGACGGCGCCGCTGCTGTCCGTGGAGCCTTACATCCTGCTTCCGGAGGACCATCCCCTGCGCGAGGCGGAGGTGGTCTCGCTCAGGGATGTGGCCGCCACTCCGCTTATTTTCTTCGACGCTCCGCCCATTTCCACCCGCATCCTGGACATGTACCGCGATGCCGGGTTGAGTCCGAACATCCGGCACCGCTCCCGCAGCTACGCCACGGTCCGGTCCCTGGTGGCCAGCGGCCGCGGCGTTGCCGTGCTGTTTCAGCAGCCGATGCTGGACGCGCCATATGAAGAGCTGAAGGTTGTCCTGAAAACGGTTGCCGAGCCCCGGGTCCATACGCGCGCGCCGGCTACTGTTTCCTTGGCCTGGACGCGGAGCATGCGGCTGAACGCCCGCGCGCAGGCGTGGGTGGACGTCGCCGTCGAGCGGTTTGGCCCAGCCGGTGCCGGGGCCGGTGTCTGAGCAGATGGCTTCGAAGCCGAAGGCTCCAGGCTCTCGGTTTCCAGACTCCGGCTTCTAGGCTCCCGGCCGACCGAGCCCGAGGTTGTCGCGCAGCGTGGTGCCCTCGTACTCAGTCCGGAAGTAGCCGCGATCCTGGAGCTCCGGGACCAGCTTGTCGCAGATCAGCTTGAAACCGCCCGGGTTGAACGGAGCGTTGAGGTTGAAGCCGTCGCAGGCCTTCGACTCGAACCAGTCGACCATGCGGTCTGCCACCTGCGAGGGAGTGCCGGCCATCCACTGGTGTCCTGTGGAACGGGCCAGGTCCACGATCAGCTCGCGCAGCGTCATGCCAATGTCCACGCTCTTCTTCCGGTAGATCTGGTAGCGGCTGCCCATTCTGGGATCGTCGGAAAACCACTCGGCCGGGATCGACTCGTCGAACTCCAGCTCGGAAAGGTCCATCTTGAGGTCAGCACCCACCTGCTTGCGGCCGTTGCCGAGGTGCACGTAGCCAGCCAGCTCGTTCGCGAGGTCCAGCGCTTCCTTCTGGGTGTCGCCCAGAATCGGCAGGATGCCCGGGATGATTTTGACGTCGTCGGGGTTTCGCCCCTTCTCGGCCACCATGTTCTTGAACTTGGTGTAGAACTCGATGGACGGTTCCTTGAACGGCTGCGCGGTATAAATTCCGTCGGCCACGGAGGCACCCAGGTCCATGCCCGGGCCCGAGGATCCGGCCTGGACAAGCACGGGCCGTCCCTGGGGCGACCGCGGCATGTTGATGGGTCCTTCGACCTCAAAGAACTCGCCCTTGTGCCTGATGGCCTTCAGCTTGCTCCGGTCCACGTACTCGCCGGAGGCCCTGTCAACGACGATGGCGTCATCGGACCAGCTGTCCCACAGCCGCTGCACAACGTCCACGAACTCGGTGGCGCGCCGGTAGCGCACCGCGGGATCGGGAACGTCCTCCACACCGTAATTGCTGAAACCGTCCGACGACGTGACGATGTTCCAGCCGGCCCTGCCGTTGGACATGTGGTCCAGTCCGCATAGCTGCCGGGCGAGGTTGTAGGGCTCAGAAAATGAGGTGGACATGGTCCCGATGAGGCCAATGTTCTTTGTCCTGGCAGCCAGCGCTGCAAGCACGGTCATCGGTTCATAGAACCCGTTCATTTTGATGTCGCCCCGCATGACCGTGTTCGCGTGGACGATGTCGCCGAAAAATACCGCGTCGAGTTTCGCAGCCTCGGCCATCGCGGTCAGGTCTGACACGAAGTCCAGGTTGCCCAGTTCTTCGGCCCGGCTTCCTTCCATCCGCCAGCTGTCCTTGTGGTAGCCGGCGGGCAACATGAAGGTAGTGAGCACCATGTGATTCTGAGGCTTCATTGCCTGGTTCCTTTCGTGATGTGCGCCGCTCCGGACGCTTCGCTGACTCCAGCATGGCATTTTGCCTTTGTTGCGTAAATGACAAGTTTCAGCACAAGGAGTTCAAAAAAACTGATAAATGGAAGCAGGCGCTCCCAGCTCACCGGAGTAGCTGGGGGCCACTACCACTAGGCAGGCACGCCAAACGTGTCCGTGCGCAGGAAGGCCTGCCGCGTGCGGGAGTGTTTTTAGACCGTGTCGAGCTTGAGGCGTGAGCCCTCGGCCGTCAGGCGGACTGCCGCGAGCCCCGCTGCCAGGACGACAATCCAGAACACGGCCACTATCCACACACCGCCGCCGGCTGCGAGAACGAGGCCCGTAGCGATCATCGGGGTGAAGCCCGCCCCGATCATTGAGGCTCCCTGGTAGGACAGGGACGCACCCGTGTACCGGACACCCGTGGGGAACTGTTCGGAGATGTAAGCGCCGATGGGCCCGGCGAGCGCTCCCTGGACCAGCCCGTTGCCGACCACTACCGCGACCGCAAAGCCCCAGAGGGTCCCGTTGGTCAGAAGCATGATCAGGGGAAACGCCAGGAGGATGGCGGCGACGCCCGCGCCGGTAAGAACTGCGCGGCGGCCGATCCGGTCACTGAGCCGTGCCGAATAGAAGCAGACGGCCACCGTGACCACGGCGGCAACACCCTTCCAGTTCAGGACGCCGGAGCGGTCCACGCCGCTTCCGACCGCCATCGAAACGCCCCACACTGTCAGCAGTCCCTGGCAGGCGTAAAAGCCCAGCGTTGCCACCAGAGTGACCAGGACGAGGCGCGGATGGTTCCTGAGCACCTCCATCAGGGGTGGCCGCTTGATCTTGGCGGCTTCAGCGTCCAGCTTCTGGAAGACGGGAGTTTCTGCCACCTTGAGGCGGATGATCATGCCGATCACAATCAGCAGGGCGCTGAGCAGGAACGGTATCCGCCAGCCCCAGACCAGGAACTGGTCCCCGGTCAGGGCGGAAACGGCGGAAACTGCAAGGGTGGCCAGCAGTCCGCCGGCGGGGCCGCCGGCATTGGCGAACGCCGCTGCGAGGCCGCGCTTTTTCTCAGGAGCGTGCTCCAAGGCCATCAATGTGGCACCACCCCATTCCCCGCCCACAGAGATGCCCTGAATGACGCGGAGGAGGACCAGCACAATTGGCGCTGCTACACCAATCTGAGCCGTGGTTGGCAGGAGCCCGATCAGAACGGTGGCGCCTCCCATCATCAGCATCGACAGCACGAGCATCTGCTTCCGGCCGAGGCGGTCCCCAAAGTGGCCGAAGACGATGCCGCCCAGCGGCCGGGCAACATATCCGGCCGCAAGCGTCGCGAACGAGGCAAACAAGGAAAGGCCGGGGCCAAGGTTGGCGAAGAAAACCCGGTCGAACACCAGGGATGCGGCCGTGGCGTAAAGGATGAAGTCGTAGTACTCGATAATGCTGCCGATAAGGCTGGATCCCAGGACGCGGCGCATGTCCTTGGTGTTCAGTGAGTCCGTCGGGGATGACTTGCTCGGCGGCAGGTTCACCTGCTTCCGGCTTTTCTCCTGGGCGGTTTTCGGGTTCAACATGATCTCTTTTCGAAAGCTGTGAGAGTTTGTGACCGACGGCGTTGTTGGTCACGTCCCGAGGCAACCCCTTTATTCGCTCTTCCTAGCATGACGCAGATCACAGCGAAGGCCAAATAAATAAGGCATAACCAAGGCAAAAGTATTTAATCTGGACTGGCGGGGTGCCGGGACACATGGCAATGAATTGGGCGGCCGGGGCTGCCTCAGCGGTGGAGGCTACTCAGGGACCGGCGGCCCACGGGGGCGAGCCCGAACTTGCGGAATTCCAGAGGGCGGTATTCACCCCACATGTTGTACCAATTCTCGTCCTCGCCCCACACAACAGGGGGGCGGGAGTCGTCGTAGATCTGCTCCAGGTCCGTGTAAAGCTCGACGACGGCACCAGAGGTTTCCACATAGTACGCGGCAATGTTGTGGCCGGCGCCGTGACGGACCGGGCCCCAGATCAGTTCCCTGCCCAGCTTGTTCAGCCTGTCCCCCAACTTGCCGAGGTCAGCGATGCTTTGCGTCTGCCACGCGTGGTGGTGCAGGGTTCCTTCACCACGAACCAGGGCGATGCCGTGGTGGTCAGGGTTGCAGCGCATGAAATAGGCAAAGTCGTCGCCGATGACATCCGAGAGGCGGAAGTCCAGGACCCGGTGCAGGAACCGCATCATTCCCCCGACATCCCGGGGGTGGAAATTGATGTGCCCGTAGCGGTCGGGACCAAAGGACTGCTGGAGGGCGATGTTCTCCTGCATGCCGACATAAATTTCGAACACGAAGCCTTCAGGCCCAATAAAGGAGAAGCCGTCTTCGATACCAGCTCCGCGCGGCTTGCTGCTGACGATGGTGAAGTTTTCGTCCTCCACGCGCTGGCGGATTTCGCGCAGGGCATCACCGTTCGCGGCGACAAGGCCGAAGCCGTCCACGCCGTTGACGTCCGACTCAACATAGACAAGTTCGTGGTGAACCGGGCCGGCAGCGAGATAGACGGCATCGGCCGTCCGCTCCGTTTCGCGCAGCCCGAGGATCTGGGTTGCGTCAAGAACGGATCTTCCGAGGTCCGTCGTTTGAATGCTTACGTGGCCCATGGCGCTGATCAATCCCCAAGACATCCTTGTCTCCTACTCGTGGCACGGCTTCTTCAGATCCCATTACCCGCGAATCTGTGATGAAGAAAACACTATCGCATCAAGAATCGATAATCCATCGAAAAAGCACAAAAACTTGGTTGGACGCAAAAAGGGACGGGGCCCACTGCTCTCGGTGCAGTGGGCCCCGCCTCTTGGGTGGCAGTCGTGGAAGCCGGTCAGGGCTGCGGCAGCCGCCGCTGCCGGAACATCGGGAATTGCTCCTTTACCCGCGCCACTGTCGCAAGCGAGATCTCCACCGTCCGCACCCCCGGCTCAAGGCCCAGGTCGGTCTCGGTGAACCCCATGGGATCCACCAGGATGCTGCGGCCGACAGACACCGGCGGAGCCTGGCACACCCCTGCCATGTACACGCTGTTCTCGATGGCCCGCGCTGCGTTCAGTGCCAGCCACTGCTCCGTCTTGTGGGTGCCCGGCACCCACGACGAGCAGACCAGCAGGACCTGCGCGCCGGCGTCGGCCAGTGACCTTGCCAGTTCCGGGAACCGCAGGTCGTAGCAGGTCATCAGCCCGAACCGCACGCCCCCGTGTTCGAAGACCACCGGGGTGGTGGACAGCCCCGGCTTGATGAACGTCGACTCCCCGAAGCCCTGCGCGTCGAACAGGTGGATCTTCCGGTAGAAAGCCAGCCTGCCGCCGTCGGGCCCATAAGCCACCAGCGTGTTGTAGGCCTTGCCCGGCTCGTCCGAGGTTTCCACGACGCCCGCCACCAGCGCGATGCGGTGGCGGCGGGCGGTAGCGGCGAGTTCCTGGCAGACGGGGCCGTCCAGCGGCTCCGCATTCGCCGGAAAAGTCGCGTCCACGGTCTTCTTCTCGTACGTGGCGTACTCCGGGAAGGCGACCAGCGCGGCGCCGTCGCGCGCTGCCTCCGCGGCGAACCGGACGATCGCCGCAAGGTTGGCCTGGATATGGGTGCCCGACTCCAGCTGCCCGAGCGCTACCCTCACGCCAGTTCCCTCCATCGGTTGTTCTGTGTCAGGGCCTAAACGGCCGCCTCAACCGTCGCCTTCTCGGTCGCCGTCATCTCCGGCGGCGCCGCCTTGAACCCGCGCGTGATCAGCGCCAGGACCACCACGCCCAGCACCAGCCAGGACACTCCCAGCGTAATCGCGTTGCTGTCCAGCTGTGAGAGCAGGTAGGCGCAGATAACGGCTCCCACCACCGGGACCACCACATAGGACACGGGGTTCAGCTGGTGCCCGGCGCGGCGCTGGCGCAGGTAGTGGAACACCACCGAGGCGTTGACCAGGGTGAAGGCGGTGAAGGCACCGAAGTTGATGAACGACGTCGAGGTGGCCACGTCCAGGAAGATCGCGACCAGCCCGATGATGCCGGTCACGATCAGGTTGACCACCGGGGTGTGGAACTTCGCGCTGAGCCGGCCAAAGAACGCCTTCGGGAGGACGGAATCCCGGCCCATCGCGTACAGCAGGCGCGAGGCGCTGGCCTGAGCGGCGAGGCCGGAAGCGAACTGCGCCACCACCAGACCGGCCAGGAACACCGCACCGAACAGCTGCCCGCCGATCTGCAGCGCGATGGAGCTGGCCGCGGAGGCCGAGTCCTCGAACACCCCGCCCGGGTGGACCAGCTGTGTCACGTAGGACACGGCCACGAAGATGCCGCCGCCGATCAGGGCGATGAGCATGATGGCGCGGGGCATGTTCTTGCGCGGGTTGATGGTCTCCTCGGTGAGGGTGGTGACGGCGTCGAACCCGAGGAACGAGTACGCGGCGATGGCGGCGCCGGCGGAGATGGTGGCGAAGCTGGAGGTGTCGTTGAAGAACGGCTGAGTGCTGGCCAGGCCGCCGGCGCCAGAGGTGGACACCACGTTGCCGATGGACAGCGCCACAAAGAACACGATGACCAGCAGCTGGAACGCCATCAGCACGTAGTTGGCCTTGTCCGCCACCTTGATGCCCAGGATGTTCAGCAGCGTGGTGATGAGGACGAAGCCGACGATCCAGAGTCCGATCGGGATACCGGGGAACTGCGCGCTCAGGTAGGAGCCGCCGATGAGCCAGATCACCATTGGCAGGAAGAGGTAGTCCAGCAGGATGGCCCAGCCCACCAGGAATCCGACCCTCGGGTCGATCGACCGGCGGACGTACGTGTAGGCGGAACCGGCCACGGGGTACGCGATGGCCATCCGGCCGTAGCTGTGCGCCGTGAACAGCATGGCGACCATTGCCACCAGGTAGGCGGAGGGCGATGCCCCGCCGGTGGCTTCGGCGATGATGCCGAAGATTCCCAGGACGATCAGCGGGGTCAGGTACGCCAGGCCGAACAGCACCAGGGAGGGCAGTTTCAGCGTGCGGGTGAGGGTGGGTGTTGTGGTCACGGGTGTTTCCTTAGGCGTTGAAGGACTGGGGAGCCCAGGTGGCCGGGCTGATCCGGCCCTGGTAGACGGGCAGTTCGACGGCATCTTCGCCGTCGCGGAACTGCGACCAGGGGCGGTTGAGGTTTTCGGTGCCGTGGGTTCTGACATGCTCGACGGCGGCAAGGTCCAGTTCCGCCGTGAGCAGCACCGGTGCATCATCCGGGGCCTCGGCCAGGGTGTTGCCCTCCGGGTCCACGATGATGCTCAGGCCTTTGCCGGTGGGGCCGGCGCAGTTGACGCTGACCACGAAGACCTGGTTCACGATGGCGTTTGCCTTGGCGAGCACCAGCTCTTGGCGGCGGTCCGGCGTCGTGGTTTTCACAACGTTGAGAATCACCTCGGCGCCCATCCAGGCGAGCTGGCGGGAGACCTCCGGGAACCACGCGTCGTAGCAGATGTTCAGGCCCACCCTGCCGACGCCGGCCAGGTCCACGGTGGTGAACCGGTCGCCGGGGTCGTAGGGCTCGAATGGGCGCCAAGGGAAAACCTTCCGGTAGTAGCCGGCAAGTTCCCCCTGCGGGGACAGGACCAGCTGGGTGTTGAACAGCTGCCCTTCCGGACCGCGCTCGCACACGCTGCCCGGCACCAGCCAGATGCCCAGGTCCGCAGCGAGCTGCCGGAGCTCCTTGACCCGGGGGCCGTCCAGCGGCTCGGCGGAGGCCTGGAGCATTTCGGTGCGCTGCTGGTCAGGGTCGGAATCCCCGAACAGGTGCAGCTCCGGAAAGACCACCAGCTGACTGTGCGGCTGGACGGCGAGGGCGGCTTTGACTTCGTCCGCGAAAGCCGAGACGGGTTCGCCGATGAGCCGGGGCCGGGCCTGGGCAGCGATGAGGGGAAGCGTGCGTTGCATGGTTTACTCCACGTTGGCGATGTGATCTGAACTATATTAGATCAGAATGATCCAATTATGGGAAGAGGGCGGATTGCGCCGTAAAGTAGCGGATATGACCCGTCAGTTGGAGGACACCGCCGAGCCTTCGCCCATTGGCGCCGGCAGGCTCGCCGGCATCGACCGCCGCAGCGCCATCGATGCCGTGCGGCTGAGGATCGGCATGGCGATTTCGCTGGGGCTGCTGAAACCCGGCGAGCGCCTGCCCGACCAGGAGGACGTGGCCCTGGGCCTGTCGGTCAGCCCGATCACCGCCCGTCGCGCGCTGGCGAGCCTGGCGGAGCAGGGCGTGGTGGTCCGCCGCCGCGGCCGGGGCGGCGGAACGTTCGTGGCGGATGAGCCTCCGCGGAGCGTGCTGGCCGAACTGTCCGCATCACCCGCGGAGTCCCGGGCCGTGAACCGGCTGGTGGACCGGAGGCTGCTCTTCGAATGCGCCGTGACCCACTATGCGGCCATCAATGCCACCGCTGAACAGCTGGATGAGCTCGACCGGCTGACCCGGGACATGGCTGCGTCCTCGGACTGGTCTGACTACCACCAGGCCGACGAGCAGTTCCACCAACTGGTGGGGACGGCATCGGGGCTGGGGACCGCTGTCGAGGTTTACCACGAGACGCTCGCGGAGCTCTACGCCTACTTCATCCCCTACCCCATCGAGCTGCTGCACAAATCCAACTGCGACCACGTTGCCCTGGTGGCGGCCCTGCGGGCAGGCGACGTCCAAAGCGCGGTGGAGGTCTCACGGAAGCACGTGGACATCCTGCACCGAACCATGTTCATGGGCTTGGCAGCGCGAACGGACACTTGAGGCCCTCACTGACCGTGCCATCGGTTGCCGCCTCGCGGCCCCCTTGGCATACTGCGTGCACAGTCATCGGCCTGCGATGCGGGGGTGCCGGCCTGCTGAGGCAGCCAGCCGTCAGGGGTTTCCCGTAAGCCCGGCCACGGCGGCAATGTCCTCGGGGGTCGTTCGGCAGCACCCGCCGAGGAGCCGGGCACCAAGTTCACGCCAGAGGGCGACTCCTTCGGCCAGGCTTGCGGGCTGCTCGTTACCGGCTCCCCCAGATGTGTCCCCGGACGCTGCCGGCCGCCACTTTTTGGTGACCGCGTCGTAGATTTCGCCGGAATTCGGATACGCGATCAGGGGCGTGTCGGTGGCTTCGCCCAGGGCGCCCAGCGCTGGGGAAACTAGCTCCAGCGGCACACAGTTCACGCCAATGGCCACGACGGACGGCTGCGCCCTGGCGAGCTTTGCCACCCGCGCCAGCGGTGTGCCGTCGCTGATGTGCCCTCCGTCCCGCAGCGTGAAGCTGAGCCAGCCTTCGACGTCGAACTCTTCCATGAGTGCCGTCAGGGCCTCGGCCTCCGGCAAGGACGGCAGCGTCTCACAGGCAAGAATGTCCGCTCCGGCGTCCACAAGCGCGGCAATTCGGGGCCGGTGGAACTCCATGAACTCGTTTCGGCTGAGGAAGTAGTCTCCCCGGTATTCCGACCCATCGGCCAGGTATGCGCCGTACGGACCGACCGATCCGGCAATCAGCAGCGGGCCTGCACCCGGGTTTTCGGCCAGGTGCTCGCTGCGAGCCTCGTCGGCCAGGCGCACACTCAATGCCACCAGCTCCAGGGCCTCTTCTTCGCCAATGCCGCGCCGCGCGAATCCCTGGGGTGTTGCCTGATAGCTCGCCGTGATCGCGACCGCGGCTCCGGCGCGGAAGTAATCCCGGTGCACACGCTTGACGAGCTGCGGCTGTTCCAGGAGGACTTTGGCCGACCACAGGGGGTCGTCCAGATCGCAGCCGTGCGCTTCCAGCTCCGTGGCAAGTGCGCCGTCCACGGTCAGATTCGCTCCGGCATCCAGCATGCGGGAGAGCTTGGTGTTGCTGGGCATTGTTTGGGCTCCAAGCGGTTCGTTCGTCCATGGCTGTCGGGCACGGTGCACGTCGGATGCACGTCACTATGATCATAATAAGCATCTTTCAATGCTTGTAATGACCATCATACCGTGCCACGATGGCAGCAGACACCGTTGCGACCCCGAGGAGGCTTCCCTTGAAGATTGAAATGAAACCAGTACGCAAGCTGCGTGTGCATTGGCCCGTAGCTTCGGAAACCTTCTCTCGGCTCGCCAGCGGCGACGCAGACGCATTCAAAGACGAAGCGGGCATCGCGTCCCTGCTCACCGCTGTCGCGGAATCCCCTGACCTCGGGGACTTCGGCAACTACCGGCATGTCTTCGAATCCGGTTTGGGTTTTGAGGGGTTCACTTGCGCTGAAGGTGCCAATCCTACGTTGGGGCAGGTTGGTCAGCGGACAATTGCGCCGACCCTGGTCCTGACGACGTATTTCGATGCTGCGCTCGACGACGCCGCCGTGGAACGCTTCCTGCAGCACATCGTGGACATCCACCCTTGGGAGGTGCCCGTCATTGAGCTGACAGGGCCAATCGGCGTTTCCAACACTGCCCGTCCGGCACTCGTCGAAAGCCAGGCCACGTCATGACTGAAGTCACCACAACCGCCCTTTGGAACGGCCTGCAGACACTTTTTGCGGGCAGATCATTCACTGACCTGACGCACGCCTTCCACCCCGGCCAGCCACACTTCCCGGCATTCCCCGACCAAATCAGGGAGCCAGTCTTCGATCTGGAGAAAGGTGACGGTTTCACCGCTCACCGCTACTCGATCATCGGACAATGGGGAACACACGTTGATCCTCCCTCGCATTTCATCTCAGGAGGAAGGACCCTGGACCAGATTCCCCCGGAGGAGATGGTCCTTCCGCTGGTCGTCTTGGACATCACCGAGCGCGTCACCGCTAATGCGGACGCCACTCCCCGGATGGAGGATGTCCAGGCCTGGGAACGCCGCAATGGTGCCATCCCACCCGGGGCCTTTGTGGCATTGCGGACAGGCTGGAGTGACCGCTGGCCTGACGCTGCCGCCATGGCAAACAGGGACGATCACGGTGTCAGCCACGCACCGGGCTGGTCGCAGGAAGTCCTCTCCTTCCTGATTGAGGAGCGCTCGGTTACCGCCGTCGGCCATGAGCAGACGGACACAGACCCTGGACTGGCCACATCCCGCCAGGATTTCACACTGGAGACCTACGTCCTGGCACAGAACCGGTGGCAGATCGAGCTGATGGCGAACCTGGAGGGACTTCCGGAAGCGGGCGCTGCCCTCATTGCCACCTGGCCCAAGCCACTGCGGGGCAGCGGTTTTCCTGCCCGGGTCTTCGCCATCCATTAGGAGGCATTCCTCCAGTGACTAGAATCGGACCCATGTCTAAGACATCCAGCATGGGCCGGGGAATTATGGCTGTCCTGGCGGTGGGCGCCCGCAACGCAGAAGGCCTGCCTGGCGGAACGGTCGCTGATATAGCAACCGACCTGGGCAAGGACCGCAGCCAGGTAGCGCGCAGCCTGCGGACGGCCCAGCAGGAGGGGTTCCTGGTCCGCAAGGACCACCGGACCTACACCGTTGACTGGTCGCTCCTGACGGACGCGCAGCTGTTGTCCGAACAACGGTTGCAGACTGACGGCGCCACCGCGCTGGCAGGCCTGGCCCGTGAAACTGATGAAGGATGCTTCCTTGGAATTCTGAGCGGAGACAGCACCGTCACCATCGGTGAGCATGTTCCGGCAAGCAGCAACATGATCGGTTCATGGCTGGGCCGGCCCTATCCGGCCTACTGCAGCGATGCCGGCCAGGCACTACTGTGGGAAGCGTCCGACGACGAGGTCCGGACCCTGTTCTCCGGTGTCCCTTTCGTGCGCCATGGCCCCAATACGCCCCTTGACGTGGAGGACTTCCTGTCACGACTACGCGCGGCCCGGGAACGGGGATACTCCATCGTCGACGAGGAAGCCGAGCCGGGGCTGTATTCCCTGGCCGTTCCGATTCGGGACTTCAAGGGCGACGTGGTGGCAGCGCTGCAGGTCGTAGGCGCCAAGACCCGCCTGCAGCCGAGGTTGGATGACTGCGCCACGGCTCTCGTGTCCTGGGGAAGGTGGCTTGAGTCCATGCTGGGTCAGGTCCCGCCGAAGAATGTGCCTTAGCTGGCAAGACCCTTCCGGCCAGCGCTGTTTCGCGTGCCGCCCTGGCAGGAGCCCAGCCGTTGGGCTGCTTCCCACAGGGCCTTTGCAATGTCATCTGCGCCGGACATGATCTCGGCCCGGCCGCCCAGGACGCTCAGCGCTGCAAGAACGGAACCGTCGGGGGGGCGGACCGGAACCGCCAGTTCGTAGACTCCATGCTCGAACTCTTCCTCCGCGACAATGAAGCCCCGTGCCCGGTCCCGGTCCAACAATTCGACGACTTCCTGCGGCGAATGGGCCGCCCCCGGACCGCCCACGCCAATAAAGTTGACGTCCGCAAGGAGGGCCTCAACGGCTGGCTGCTCCTCGTCCCACAGCAGGGCCCGGCCGGATCCGGTGCACCACACGGGTGTCACCATGCCGGGTTTCACGAAGCCGCCGGGAACCGCGTCATTGCTGGAGGTCCGCAGGAGAATGACGCGGAACCCCTCCCGGACAGAAAGTCTGGATCTCAGGCCGAACGAGGCCACCAAAGCCTCAAGTTCGGTTCTTGACTCGCGGACCCAGCCTGTATTCAAAGCGGCAGCCAGGCTAAAAAAACGTGGACCGGTCCGGAATGGCCCGCGTTCGACGCGTTCCAGCAGTCCCAGCTCGCACAATTCCTGAGTCAACCGGGAGACACGGCTTTGGTCCATCTCCAGCTCGGATGCGATCTGGGAAACGCCGAGCAGCCGCCTTCCCCACTTCTCCCGGTCTGCGACCAGCCGAACTATCCGAAGGCCTTGGGCCATGGATGACGCTTCCGAGGAAGAATCCATGCTCCTGCTCCTTCCGCCTGATAACTACGCCTATTCTCACATGTCCCCACAGAACGCCGAGCTTGGTGGCGGGGGACGAAAGCCTCCCGCCACCAAGCTACGTGGACGATAGTTTGTGACGGCGTCAGGAGGGCTGGTTGGCGCGCGCCTTGCGTCCGTACTTGAAGTAAAAGAAGGCATAGCAGGCGCCAACGAAAGTGAATCCAAAATAGAGCGCTGCCACCTGGTTCGGGTCAAAGGCGATGCCGATGAGCGAGATGACGCAGAGCGAGAAGGCCAGGATCGGCACCAGCGGGAACAGCGGGGCCTTGTAGGGAAGCGCAGCGACATCACCGCCGTTTTTGACGAAGGATCTCCTGTGGAAAAAGTGCGAGGCGGTGATGGACATCCAGACCCCGACGACGGCGAAACCCGCCACCGACACGAGGGCCAGATATACCGTTTCAGGTGCAACGACGCTGCTGATGAGGGATGCCAGGCCACCGAGCATGCTGACGGAGAGTGCAGTCATGGGAATACCGCGCCGGGTCAGCTTCTTCAGCGCCCGGGCCGCGTGCCCCTCGTCGGCAAGGGAGTAAAGCATCCGTGCGCAGGAGAAGAGGCCGCTGTTACCGGCTGAAAGGAGCGCGGTGATGATGACGAAGTTCATGATGTCGGCGGCATAAGGAATGCCGATGGATGAGAAGACCGTCACGAACGGGCTTTCATCCAGCCCAACCTGCTCGAAGGGGATGGTGGCGGCAATGACAGCGATTGCCCCGACGAAGAAGATCAGCAGGCGGATGACGGTGCTGCGCATCGCTTTGGGGATATTGGTGGCAGGGTCGGCGGTTTCGCCCGCCGCCACACCGATAAGCTCCGAACCCGAGAAGGCGTAGAACACCGCAAGCGCAGTGACCAGGACACCCGTGAAACCGTTGGGGAAGAGACCGCCGGAAGTGTTGAAGTTTTCGAACATGCTGGGATGGTTGGCCGCCTCGCTGATCGGGTGGAAGCCGAACAGCGCCGCGCCGCCGAAAACGATGAGAACTACGATGGCGCCGACCTTGACGATGGCGAACCAGAACTCAGATTCGCCGAAGAATTTCGAAGAAACCGCATTGAAGCCGAAGAGGACCGAGGCGAAGATCAGGCACCAGACCCAGACGTCAACACCCGGGAACCATCGCTGCATCAGGAGACCGGAAGCCGTGAACTCCGATCCGATGGCCACCGCCCAGCAGAGCCAGTAGAGCCAGGCGGTGGTGAACCCGGTGGCCGGCCCGATCGACCTCGCCGCGTAGATATGGAAGGCCCCTGAGACCGGATAAGCGATGGCAAGTTCACCGAGGCAGGCCATCACCAGGTACACAACGAAGGCGCCAATGAGATACGCGATGACCGCCCCGAGCGGCCCGGCCTGGGAAATGGTGTACCCCGAGCTCAGGAAAAGCCCGGAGCCGATCACCCCGCCCATGGCGATCATGACCAGATGCCGTGCCCCCATGGACCGCCGTAGCCCCGAGTCGGTCGACGGCGGAACGGTTGGCTGCGGTTCTAGCTGGACAGGTAATGACGATTCCATGGTTTCTCCCAGGTGAGTGGCAGGTGTGATGCGAAGGATGCGCACGTGGCCTGGCGTGGGTCACGCCGACTCGGGCTGCGCAGTAGCGACAGTGATGAAAGTAACACGAGACGGCCGTTTTGGTCATTAAAAACATCTACACATGTTTATGTTGAACGTAAGTTACGTTCCGCGTGAATGACGAATCGACAGGCGGATGGTCAATTCGCCCTGCTTTTCGGTCACAATCACATGCGCTGACGGACATGGAATGCGGTCAGCATTGGAGGACCGACGTAACTGACTGAAGGAGCACCATGACCACCTACGACATTGCGCTGATCGGCTTCGGCGGCGTCAACAGGACGCTGGCCGAACTGATCGCGACGCGTGGTGAGAGACTTCGTTCCGAGCTGGGCTTCGGCCTGCGGATCGTGGCCATCACCGACCTGCGTCTCGGATCCCTGGTCCAGCCCGAAGGCGTGGACCTCTCCGTTGCCCTCAAACTGGGCGGCGACAATGAAACCTTTGCAGCCCACGGCGGATCTGCCGACACCAACAACGAATCCGTGATCCGCAACTGCACAGCGGGCATTATCTGCGAGGCCACCTTCACTAATCCCGAAGACGGCGAGCCGGCAGTTTCGCATGTGCGCTGGGCACTCGAATCCGGCAAGAGCGTCTGCACCACCAACAAGGGTCCGGTTGCCCTCCGTGGCGCCGAACTGAGCTCCCTCGCCGAGCAGAACGGCGTGCACTTCGAGTTCGAGGGTGCCGTCATGAGCGGCACTCCCGTCATCCGCCTGGCCAAGAAGATGTTCGCGGGGCTGAAACTGAAGGGATTTGAAGGCATTCTCAACGGCACCAGCAACTATGTGCTCGGGCGGATGGAAGCCGGCCTGGACTTCCACGCAGCCATCAGGGAGGCACAGGAACTCGGCTACGCCGAAGCAAACCCCGCAGCCGACATCGAGGGCTACGACGTTCAGCTCAAGGTCCTCATCCTCGCCAACGAACTGCTGGACGCCGGCATAGAGCTCAAGGACGTTCATCGGCAGGGGATTTCCACCGTGACCCCGGAGGATATTCGGAAGGCAGCCCGCGAGGGGCGCCGCTGGAAGCTCATCGGCGCGGCACGTCGGAACCCGGACGGGTCCGTGACGGCAGGCGTTTCCCCAGTGGCCCTCCCCCTTGATCATGGGCTGGCCGGGGTTTCCGGGGCGACCAATGCAGTGTCCTTCGAGACCGATCTTCTCCGCGCAGTAACCATCTCCGGCCCGGGAGCCGGGCGCGTGGAGACCGCCTACGCGCTGCTCTCTGACATCATCGCCATGCACGCAGCCAGGACGGAGGTATCCGCTAATGCCTGAATCCACATTGTGTTCGGCAGAAACCGCGCTGCCACAGTTCCGTGACGTGACGAGCCCCTACGACGGCAGGGTGGTCGGCACGGTTTCGCTGACCGAAGCCACCGCCGGCGAAGCCGTGATCGAAACGGCGCGCGTCGGCGCCCGGAAGGCACGGGCCCTGTCCCGCGCCGCACGCGGGAAGATCCTGGACGGCGCAGCAACGGAGATCGAGCAGCGCAGCGAGGAGTTCGCACTAACGATAGTGTCCGAGGCCGGGAAAACGATCCGCCAGGCACGGAAGGAAGTGCTGCGCGCGGTCAACACGCTCCGCCTGTCCGCTGCCGAAGCGCGCCGGAACGCCGGCGAAGTCATCCCCTTCGACTCCTATGAAGGCTCAGAGGACCGCACCGGGTGGTACTCGCGCGAACCGCTGGGCATCATTGCCGCGATCACCCCGTTCAACGACCCCCTCAACCTGGTGGCGCACAAGATCGGCCCGGCAATCGCCGGAGGAAACGCCGTGATTCTCAAACCCTCTGCGCTGACTCCGCTGTCAGCCCAGCATCTGGCGGACGCCCTCGTGAGCTCGGGGCTCCCGCCGGACGCCCTCACAATTGTCCACGGCGGCCGGGAAGTAGCCGAAACAATCATCAGGTCCCGGGACGTACGAATGGTGTCCTTCACCGGGGGGTTCTCCACGGGTGAGAGCATCGCCCGCACGGCGGGCTTGAAGAAGCTGACCATGGATCTCGGCGGAAACGCACCCGTGATCGTCCTGGAGGATGCCGACATCGAAAAGGCGGTGGAATCCTGCGTCTCAGGAGCATTTTGGGCCGCCGGTCAGAACTGCGTGGGGGTGCAGCGGATTCTCATAGCCGCCCCGGTCTACGGGGCGTTCCGCCGGCGCTTCCTGGAGGCGGCGGACAGGCTGGTTGTTGGAGATCCTTCAGATGAACGGACGGACGTCGGGCCCATGATCAGCCCGGCTGCGCTGCATTCGCTCCAAACCAAGCTGGACGAGGCCCTCGGCGCCGGCGCTGTCCTTCTTTCAGGCAATGTCACGGACGGCAATGTGCTTCACCCGACCGTCTTGGAAGCGGTCCCGACGGACAGCCGGCTGTGGAAGCAGGAGGTTTTCGGGCCCGTGGTCATGTTCCGCCAGTTCAGCACGTTCGAAGAGGCCATCGAAGTCGCCAACGCCATCGAGTTCAGTCTTCATGCGGGCATCTTCACCGACTCCCTGGCCAGTGCCATGGACGCGGCCCAACAGCTCGAAGCAGGCGGCGTCATGATCAACGACTCCTCTGATTACCGCTTCGACGGGATGCCGTTCGGCGGGGCCAAGTACGGAAGCATGGGCAGGGAGGGCGTCCAATTCGCGTATGAGGAGATGACCCAGCCAAAGGTCATCTGCATCAGGAACTGATCGAACCGGAGGGGGCGCGGGCATCTCCGGGGCCCCGCCTGATGTAACTGGACAGCGTCATGGCCGTCACCGTGTCCGTGACGCCGGGAATGGCCGCAATCTGTTCCCAGATCTCCTGAACCCTCTCCAGCGAGCGGGCCTCGACCCTCACCAGCAGATCAAAGTCACCGCTCACAACATCACACAAAACCACTTCCGGAATTGACCGCAGTACGGTGATGACGTCCGCCCCCCGCACCCGGTCCTTCCTGTAAACCATCAGGAAGGCGGACACCGGCCCCTGCCCCGGTGGGCCGGCAACGATCGTGTACCCCTGGATATACCCTTGCCGTTCCATCCGTTCGATCCGTTGGCGCACGGCATTCCTCGACAGCAGGACTTTGGTCGCCAGCTCCGCGTGGCTCATCCGAGCGTTCTTCGTTAGCTCCGCAAGAATCCTCTGGTCTATCTGATCAAGACTCACTCGATCCATGCCTACCCTTCACACCAAAATTTTCCCGGCACACCCAGAACCGAACCAACTCCACGACCGAAAGCACTCGAAAAAATGACACTTCTGCAGCAAGACCGTCCACCTCTCACTGGCATTAGCTGCGTCCTGTTCGACATGGACGGAACGCTGCTGGATTCAGCACCCGGCGTTACGGCAAGTGCTTCCCGAGCCCTGGCAGCCGTAGGCGCGCCGGTCCCCGCGATGGACAAACTGCGGCAATTCGTCGGCCCGCCGATGATCGAGTCCTTCAGAACAGTCTCACAGCTGGACGACATAACCGCCCAAAGGGCCCTCCAACACTACCGCAGGGCATACGCCGACCACGGCGCTGAACAGTCCAGCCCATACGACGGGATCATCGAACTGCTTGACCATCTGCACTCGGCCGGCATTCCGATGGCTGTGGCCACATCCAAGGTGGAAGATCAAGCGGTAAGACTCGCACGAAGATTTGGCATCGAAGGCCACTTCATCAACATCTGCGGGGCGTCCGACCGCGATGGAAGAGCAAGCAAGGCAGAGGTCGTCGCCGAATTGCTGCCCCGCCTTCAGTCCGAAGGCGTAGACATCTCCAGTCCGGTAATGATTGGAGACCGAAGCTACGACATCGCCGGAGCCGCCGAACATGGAATCCCGACAATATTCGCGCACTGGGGCTACGGGGACGCGGGCGAAGCGTCGCAGGCGGCCGCCGTTGTCTCCTCTCCTGCAGCCCTGCTGCCACTGATCGTGGCCAAACGCCGCCCGTCGGCTACAAGACGCTCCCCCGCCATGCCGTGACGGAGGCCCTTACGACCCCGTATATAGACTGCAGTAGTACGTGTCCCTCGACTTTTAGGAGAAGTGCATGAGCTACAGCGGAAGTCAGTCCGAGAAGCCGGTAGCAGCCGGTGACCTAGACCGCAGCCATATCGGTCAGACGGTGAGCTTTGAATCGAACGACTTCACGGTTGTCTTCGGAACACTCTCCGGCATCGCCCGGACCGAGGCCATGGTGTACCTGTCCCTTCAGGGGGTGGGCGGCGGCACACATCTGAAGGACGAGTACGACTTGCCTCTCGACCACAACGTCTACGTTCAGATGGATCCCCTGAGCACCGCCGGGAAAACCCTCGCAGAGGCGGAACGGGTCATCAAGGAGAAGTTCGACGAGATCAAGAAGAACCTCCGTGACCGGGAACAGAAACCGGACTCCGAGTAACCGAAAACCGGCCAGCAAGGAACCCCGCAGTGCCCGGCACTGCGGGGTTCCTCTGTTTGTCACTGTGCCCAACGCGCCGCCGATAGGACGAGAACCACTATGGCGATGCTGGGGCAGCTTCATGCCAGCAGCTTCGCCACCAATTCCCCGCGGCTGCCGACGCCCACTTTTCCGTAGAGCGCCTTCAAATGGTCGTGCACCGTGTGCGGGGAGATGAACAGATTTCGGGCGACGTCCGCCGTCGAAATTCCGGACAGAAGCTCCAGGCAGACATCCCGCTCACGGGCGGAGACCCCGTAGGCCGCCAGCAGGAGGCTGACCACGTCATGCGTGGTGGCCGGCTCCACGGTGACCACCATCTGCTCGGGGTCGTCGCCGGTAATGAGGCGGCTGGCCTGCAGCACCACCCAATTGCCGCCGGCGTCACGCATTCTGGCCCGGGCAGTGCCTGACACGGAGGCGTGGGCCTGCGCCACGACGGAGTGCAACGTCATGGTGAAACCGCCCGGAGCCGCATCCTCCACGTCGGCCAACCACAGGACCGCGGCGGGGGTGGCCGCCCGCAGTTCGCCGTGGATCCCGGCGATAACGATCACCGGGCCACCCGCAATGGGGCGTTGCCCGCGCTGCACCCGCACGGCCACTCGGGTGGCAGCTGCCAAAGCGGCGGTGACGGCCTCCAGGAATTCCACCTCACGGTCCGTGAAGTCCTGCCCGCCCTCCCGGAAGATACTGCCCACACCCCAGCACGCCTCGTCCACCCGGAACGCCCCGCGCAGCTCATGATGCAATCCGAGGGGCACCAACAGGTCATTGATTCGGACGCTGTGGACCACGTCCCGGTGCGGGGCATCAGAAATCCTGGCCACGGGCCGCGGCCGCAGCAGCAGCTCCCTGAACGTGTTGGGTTCGGCTCCGGTGTACTCGGACTCGGCGAAGCGGGCCGCATACTCGTCCGTCACCGGCCACGGCCGCCAGTTGGTCACGGACGTCATCCCCAGAGTGTCCGGGTCGACCCCCGCCCAGCAGCCCTGATCGAACGGCACCGCCTGCCGGACAACGGCCAGGGCGGCGGTGTAGAGCCCAGCCAGGTCTAGGCCGCCCGCGGCGAGGTCTGCAATCTCGCGCCGGGCACGCTCAGCGCGCTCCTCCCACATACCTCCAGTATCCGGCCGGAGGGCCGCACCGCAATCCCCGAAACTGGGGATTGAGGGCGTCTCCCGAAACCCCTGGTGAGGGGATCGCAGCGGCGCGCGCCGCCGGCGTACTCTTCCCCTATGAACGCCGTATCCCAGCTCTTCGCGGTGCTGGCCGCCCTGATCTACATCGTGGTGTTCCCGCTGGAAAGCTTCTTCCTGCGACACCCGGCAGCGCAGAAATTCCTCAGCACCCCTGCACAAAACGTGCCCGCCGTGATGATGTGGGCGATCCCCACAGGGTTCCGCAACCTCCTGATCGGGTTGGGGAACATCGCCGGCGTGGTCGCGGTGAACATGGGCCACGTGGTGGTGGGGTACACGCTGGTGGTCTACTGCTGCGCCAACATGGTGCTCAGCGGTGCCACCATGGGGCTCGCGGACTGGCTGGGCCACTACCCCCGGAAGGGAGACAGCATCCCCGGCACCCTCGGGTCGACCATCCCTCCCCTTATTGCGCTGGTGGCGCTGCCCTTCTGAGCAAGCGGTCGCCGTCGCCCTCTCCCCTGATGTCCATCGCGGCTTCCGAGCAGTGCCGCCCATAAGATGAGGCATGGACTTCGCGGACACGCTCTGGACGGTTTTGGGGGCCGGGCTGGTTCTGCTGATGCTCGTCGACGTCTTTCGTACGCTCCTTTATCCGCACGGTTCCGGTCCTGTGGGCCAGGCGATTATGCGCGGATTCTGGCTGGCGTCCAGAAAACTGCAGGGCCGGGGCTCCTTCATCGCAGCACCCTTGGCCATGGCAGCTGTCATTGCCGCCTGGGCAGGCCTCGCGGCCATCGGCTGGGCCCTGCTCTATCTGCCCCATCTGCCGGCCGGTTTTGTTCACGGCGCCGGGGTTCCACAGCGGGGCGACTTCGCCGAAGCGCTCTACATCTCCCTTGTCACTCTTTCCACTGTGGGGTTCGGCGAAATCGTGCCGGCACATCCACTGCTCAGGCTGGTTGTGGCCTTCCAGGCCGTCACCGGTTTCGGGTTGCTGACAGCAACGGTCACCTGGATCCAGCAGACATACCCCGCCCTGAACCGCCGCCGAGCCCTTGCCCACCAGCTGAACCTGTTCAAGGAGGCTGCAGGTCCGGCTGGTGTATTGTCGCTGGAACCCCGGCACGCTGCCGGGCTGCTGGAGTCAATGGCCGGAAACGTGGCTTCGGTGAGCATAGATCTGCTTGCGTTCCATGAAACCTATTACTTCCGTGAAGTCGAGCAGCGCGGCTCCTTGCCGGCCACGGTCGCCTACGCCCAGGAGCTGGCGTCCGAGGCCCAGCGCAGCGCGAGCCCGGAACTCCAGTTCGCCGGACGGATGCTCCACGCGGCGCTGGACGGACTCGCGAACGTCCTTCGCGGCAAATTCGGCCATTCAGGATCAACGTCTTCCGATGTGTTCGACAGTTACGAGCTGCACCACAGACACCGGCGGCCGGGGGAACCGGACAGAAACTAGCGTCGCGGCTATTCCGCGATCCGTGTCGCCGCTGCGCGTACCCTGAGGCTATGGAATCCGAAGTCCGGGATCTCAGGCTCCGCACCGGCATCACGGTGCCGTGCCTCGTCCGGGGCGACGCCGGCGCCAAGCCGGTATTGCTGCTGCATGCGTGGGGCGAATCCCGCCCGAAGCTTTGACCGCGTGATACCCCTGCTGACGGGTTTCCGGGTCTACGCTCCCGACCTCCGCGGGCAGGGCGGGGCTGACAAACCGGAGGAGGGCTATTCCCTGGCGGAACAGGCCGAGGACACCGCGGCGATCCTGGAAGCCCTCCACGTGCGGCGGGCCTTCATCGTCGGCTCCTCCAGCGGCGGCTACGTCGCCCAGCAGCTGGCGGTTGCCCACCCCGAGCGGGTTGCGGCGCTGGTGCTGGTGGGCTCTCCCCTGAACCTGCAGGGCCGGACCCCCTTCGCCGACGAAGTGGACGCCCTCACCGACCCGCTCGACGAGGGATGGGTCCGGGAGTCCCTGTCCTGGTTTCCCCTGCTGCACGAGGTTCCCCAGAGGTTCATTGAGGACCGCGTGCGCGCCGGCCTCAGGATGCCAGCCCACGCGTGGAAGGCCATCCTGAACGGCCTGTGCGAGGCCACGCCGCCCTCGGATTCGGGAACCATCGAGGCGCCCACGCTGATCCTGTGGGGCGCCCAAGACAACCTTCTGCCACGCAGCGACCAGGAAACCCTGGCCGCCCGGATCCCCGGCGCAGTACTGAAGGTCTACCCCGACGTAGGGCACATGGTTCTGTGGGAATGCCCGGAACGGGTGGCTGAGGACGCAGCGGTGTTCCTCACCTCGTGTGCCTGGCACCTGTGACGGGGGCCCCGCACCTTGCCGCCCCTTAACCCCGGCGGTAGCCTGAAAACCAGATGACGGGCCGCGCCGCCCACCACCGGTTCCGAGAGAGCTGGCTCCGGCAGCGCCCACAGGGTCAGACCCGCCACCGGGAACGGGGAGAGGCGATGTCTACGCTCGCAGACGGGCGGGAAGCCTACGCCGAACGGCGCTGGCCGGACGCCGTCGGGCAGTACACCGCTGCCGAGCAAGACGCCGAACTGCCGGCCGGCGATCTGGAGCGGCTGTCCACCTCCGTGATCCTCACCGGCCGGGGTTCCGAGGGAGTGGACATCCTGGCCCGGGCGCACCTGAAGTACCTTGCCGACGGCGACTACGCCGCCGCCGTCCGCTGCGCCGTCTGGACCGGGATTAACCTCATCTTGCTGGGTGAACCGGCCCGCAGCGCCGGCTGGCTGGCCCGGGCACACCGGATCGTCGAGGACCTGTCCGAACCCTGCCGCTTCGAGGGCATGCTGTTCTTACCTGCCGGGCTGGGCGCCCTCTACCAGGGCGAAGGCGCCGCCGCCGCGGAAGCCTTCACCAGGGCCGCTGACCTCGGGCGGGAACGTGGCGACGCTGACACGGCGGCCCTCGGCATGCTTGGCCTCGGACAGGCAAAGATCATGCTGGGCCAGCTCGACGACGGCCGGGCCCTGCTCGACGAAGCGATGGTGGCCGTCACCGTCGGGGAAGTCTCCCCGGTCCCCGCCGGGATCATCTACTGCGCAGTGGTCGAAACCTGCCATCTGGCCTTCGACCTGCACCGCGCGCACGAGTGGACAAGGGCGCTGGACCGGTGGTGCGACGCGCAACAGAACCTGGTGGCCTTCAGCGGCCAGTGCCAGAAGCACCGGGCCGAGCTTTACCGGCTGCACGGCGCCTGGACCGAGGCGATCGATGCGGCCAAAATGGCTCAGGACCTCGCCTTCCGCGGCGACCGGATGGCCACCTACGGCGGCTTCTACGAACAGGGCGAAATCCACCGGCTCCGGGGCGACTTCGACGCCGCCGAAGCCGCGTATCTGCACGCCCAGGAGACCGGCTTCCCGCCGCAACCCGGGCTGGCGCTCCTCCGCCTGGCCCAAGGCAGGCCGGACCAGGCCCAGTCGATGGTCCGGCTGACCATGGACGGCGCGGCCCCCGACTACCGGCGCCGCATGCTCGCGGCCCGGGTGGAGATCGAACTGGCAGCAGGCGACGCACCTGCAGCACGGGCCGCCATGGAGGAGCTGGCCTCGCTCTGCGCCTCGTTCGACATGCCCATGCTGCACGCCCTCGCCGAGCAGTCCGAGGCCGCCGTCCTGTTCCACGAAGGCGACCCCAAGGCTGCCCTGGTCCCGCTGCGCCGCGCATGGTCCCGCTGGCTCGGCCTCGACGCACCGTTCGAAGCGGCCTGCTGCCGCGCCCTGCTGGCCAGCCTGTGCGCCGCGCTCGGCGACGAGGAATCGGCGCGACTGGAGCGTGAGGCGGCCCGGGCAGTATTTTCGGAACTGGGCGCCGTGCCGGCGC
The DNA here is from genome assembly GCF_044754165.1 of Arthrobacter sp. NPDC093139. Lineage (NCBI taxonomy): Bacteria > Bacillati > Actinomycetota > Actinomycetes > Micrococcales > Micrococcaceae > Arthrobacter > Arthrobacter sp. NPDC093139. Next base: position 86,886 of record NZ_JBIVOO010000007.1, on the reverse strand, counting down.
TATCGGAGCTTGAGCGCTCGGCGCTCGAGTCATCCGCGGTTGAGTCATCCGCGCCTGAGCAGTTGGCGCCCGCTGCGCCGGACGCCCGGACAGCCCTGCTGCCAACCTCCGAGAACGACGTCGGCCACGCCGCCGGCACCGGGTCCCTCACCGCCCGCGAAACCGAGGTGGTCCGGCTCGTCTCCGCCGGACTGAGCAACCGGGACATCGCCACCGAGCTGTTCATCAGCGAGAAAACGGTGGCCCGGCACGTGAGCAATATCTTCACCAAGCTGGGCCTGACCTCCAGGGCAGCGGCCACAGCCTACGCCTACCGGCACGGACTCGTCTGACCTCCCCTTGTGAGTCAGCATGCCACCGTAAGGTAAGCAGGGTGAGCAGAATCAGCCCGTACGATGCATGGCAGCGCCTGCTTGAAGGCAACGAGCGTTTCGTCTCGGGAGAATCGAAGCACCCGAACCAGAACGCCTCCCGGCGCAGCGCACTGGCGCACACCCAAAACCCGTTCGCAGTCATCTTTGGCTGCGCGGACTCCCGCCTCGCCGCGGAGATCATCTTCGACGTCGGCCTCGGCGACGTCTTCGTCGTGCGCACAGCCGGGCACGTGATCGACGACGCCGTTCTCGGCTCTCTCGAGTACGGCGTCTCGGTGCTCAAGGTCCCGCTGATCGTCGTCCTCGGGCATGACAACTGCGGCGCCGTCACGGCCGCGAAAGAAGCCGTGGAAACCGGGGACGTGCCCTCGGGCCACATCCGCGACCTGGTTGAACGGATCACACCGTCGGTACTGAGGTCGCTGCGTGAGGACAAGACGGACGTCAACGACATCGTCGTCGAACACGCCAAACAAACCGTGCACCGGCTGCTGGACAGTTCACGGATGATTTTCGACGCCGTGGACAATTACTCCACGGCGGTGATCGCCGTCGCGTACCGGCTCGAAGAAGGCCGGGCGCGGCTCGTCTTCACATCTGGCGTCCTCTGAAGCCACTTTCCGCTAACCGTCACAGACCTCCCTCCCCTGCATAAAATTACCCATTCCGCGCCCTGCGGATTCCGCCCCGGAAATGGGTGATTCGCCCGATTCGCCGCGCGGCGCCGAAAAATAGCGTTAGTGGCATGAACATCTCGGTGCTCGCAGGAATGGTTTCCACCGTCCTCTTCGCGGTGAGCTACCTGCCCATGCTGCTCAAGGCCCTGCACACCAGGGATCTTGACTCCTACAGCCTCGGCTACCTCGTGCTGAGCAATGCCGCCAACGCCGTGCACTCCGTGTACGTTGTCAGCCTCCCGCCGGGGCCGATCTGGGCGCTGCACTTCTTCTACGTCGTCGCCTCCGCGCTGCTGCTCATCTGGTACCTGCGCTTCCGGTCCGTTCATAACCCCGCAACTGAACCTGCATCACCAAGGAGGCACCACCATGAACACCACCCCAGCAACTGACTCCTTCGGCGCCTCCGGCACAACCGCCGTCGACACCGTCATCATCGGCGCCGGACAGTCCGGCCTGGCGCTGGGCTACTACCTGGCGCAGCAGCACCGGAACTTTGTCATTCTCGACGCCGGCACACGGGTCGGCGACGCGTGGCGGAACCGCTGGGACTCGCTGCGCCTGTTCACCCCCGCCAAGTACGACGGCCTGCCCGGCCGGCGCTTCCCCGGCGACCCCCTCGCCTTCCCCACCAAGGACGAGCAGGCGGACTACCTGGAGGACTATGCCTCCCGGTTCCACCTCCCGGTCCGGCCCAACACGGCCGTTACCCGGCTGAGCCACGACGGGCGGCGGTTCCATGTCACGGCCGGGGCGCGGCGCTGGACGGCGGCCAATGTCGTCCTCGCCACCGGCGCCTACCACCTGCCCAGGACGCCGCGCTTTGCGGCGGACCTGCCGTCCGACGTCGTCCAACTCCACTCCTCCAACTACAAGAACGCGGCCCAGCTAAAGCCCGGTCCGGTCCTGGTGGTGGGGCTGGGCAACTCCGGGGCGGAGATCGCCCTGGAGACCAGCCGTACGCATGAAACCTGGCTGGCCGGCAAGCCGAGCGGCGAAATCCCGTTCCGGCACGGGCGGACCGCGGCCCGGTTCTTCATCCCCATGGTCCGCTTCGCCGGGATGCACGTGCTGACCACCAACACGCCGATCGGGCGAAAGATGCTGCCCAAGATGGCTGCCATGGCAACCCCGTTGATCCGCACCAAGGTCGCGGACCTCGCCGCCGCCGGCGTCCACCTGGTGCCGCGGGTCGCCGGAGTCCAGGGCAGCGAAGCAATGCTCGACGACGGCCGGCGCCTTCCGGTGGCAAACGTCATCTGGTGCACCGGCTACACCGAGGCCTACCCGTGGCTGGACATCCCCTCGCTGCCGGCGAACTGGCGGGAGCAGCAGCACCGCGGGATCGTGGACGCACTCCCCAGCCTGTACCTGCTCGGGAAGGACGTCATCTTCGCGGCAGCATCGGAAACCCTTCCCGGCGTGTGCCGGGACGCCAAGTACCTGGCGAAGCAGCTGGCGGCAACCCGGGCTTCGCAGGACGCAGCGGAGCTCCAGAGCCGACTGGCGGCGTAACTGGACGACGCCTGCGCCCGTCCCGACGGGCCCCGGGACTGCGGCGGCGGCGCGACCGCGGCGGCGAGCGCCGGCGTCGTTCTCCTTCAGCGTTGGCTGTTACGCGCGCTGGGTGATGTTGAGAATGTTCCCTTCGCTGTCCAGGAACCAGGCGGACTTCCCCCAGTCATCCGTGAAGACGCCGTTCTCCGTCTTCAACCCGGGCTGGTCGTACTCTTCAAAGACGACGCCGCGGCCCCGCAACTCCTCCATTTCGCGTTCGAGGTTGTCCGTTGTCCAGCCCATCTGGGTGTTCTTCGCCGTCCCGGCATTCTCTGTCTGATAAACGAGGAAGGCCGTTCCGTGTCCGCCGCGGTACACCAGGTTGTCGTCCTCCACGGACTCGGAAGGCTCCAGCCCCAGCTTGTCCCGGTAGAAATCCCTCGCCCTCTTGATGTCCTTCGCGGGAAGTACAGCCATGATGTCTGAATCCGTGAGCATGATGATTTCCTTTGCGCGTTGTTCTCTCGTTGATGGCGGTACTCTTCCCCGGAAGCGGTTCCGGAACGTCCTTGTCCCGTGGCCGCGTGGCCGCCCGTTCCGCCAATACCGGGGCGGCCACCTGGGACTCTGCTACGCCCCGCCGGCCATCATCGGCACGAGGGTCCCCGAAGCTTACGGGGCCATTATGGAGCCGATTCCCGGCTACGGAAATAGTGCTGAGGCGGGACTTCCACCACCTGGTGCCCGACATGGTGGAGGCACACGGAAGCCGTCAGCCGCTTGGAAGCCCTCGGCCCGCAACTGAGACAAATAATGCCTTCAGCCGAATCGTGGTTCCGGCCTTCCTCATGGGCCATTGCCTCCGGGCTTAAGGTGTCAAATCCCTGGCACCCCAAAGGGCACCGGTGGAGATGATCTGCCCGTCCTTAATGACGGTACGCGTCTTGCTTTCGTCCCAGAGGATTGAGGGTTCATGGAAGGGATTCCCGTCCAGGACCACCAAGTCCGCACAGGACCCTCCGGTAATACGTCCAAGGTCACCGCGCCGGAGCAGGGTGGCGTTGGTTGATGTTGCCGACCGGAGTGCGCCGTACACGCCAAGGGCTTCACACTGCAGGCGGAGTCCGGCCAGTTGCTCATCCTCCAGTTCACCCATGAGGTCTGTTCCGAACCCAATCCGGACTCCGGCATCTCGGGCCAGTGCCACGGCATTCTTTCCCGCCGCTAGCACTTCCCGGTTCTTGGCCGCTCCCACTTCGGTGAGGCCGACTTCCTTCCCGCGCCGTTCCATGGCTTCGTAGGTCACCAGGGTGGGGACTAGATAGACATCATTGGCAGCCATTAGCTGGGCGGTTTCAGCGTCCAGCAGGTTGCCGTGTTCGATGCAGCGAACCCCGTTAAGTACTGAATGGCGAATGGCCTCGGGGGAATAGGCGTGAGCGGTGGCATAGCTGCCCCGGCGGGAAGCCTCCTCCGTTACGACACGGATTTCCGCCGCACTGTACTGCGGAATGCGAATCGGATCGACCGGTGAAACCACCCCGCCGGAGGCCATTAGCTTGATGGCGGAGGCGCCTGTGCGGAACCGGTGACGCACGGCCCGCAGCAGATCCTCGACGCCGTCCACGACTTCGCACATGTGCCCGCCATGGAAGCATCCTCCATGGTTCGCGGCCCGGATGTCGCCATGGCCGCCTGTCTGGCTTAGCGCGGGGCCGGTGAAGAAGTAGCGAGGACCAGGGTACAGACCCTCCTCGAGGGCGTTGGCAAGGCCAATGTCACCACCGGCTACGTCTCGGACCGCGGTGAAGCCGCGGAGCAATGTAGCCGAGAGGCGCCTTGCCCCTGCAAGAGCGGAATAGCTCAGCGGCCCCGTTTCGTTCCTGGCGGACGTCAGGCTGATCGCATAAGCATGAAAATGTGCATCGATGAGTCCTGGAATTACGGTTCTGCCGCCGGCGTCAAGGACGGCGCCGGTCTCTTCCACATCCTGCCCTACGGCGGTGATCCGGCCATCCCGGATGCTGATGGAGCCCTCAAGCAGGTCAGGTGATTCACCGTCGAAAATGAGGGCGTTCCGTATTGTCAGGCTTCCCGGAGTTGTCACGTGCGGATCCTTCCTGTTGTTGTCCCCGCGGGCGAGCCCCCAATTGGTGCCCGCCCGCGGAGGAACTAGTTGGCGGTGGTAAGGGCTTCTTCGAGCAGATGGACGGACCGCCGTGCGACGTCCACGGCTGCATCCACCGAACTCTGGTCGTAGCTGCCCTCAGGGCCGAGGAAGTTCATGGATCCGATAGTCTGGCCATGGCTCACGACCGGAACGTTGACGATGGCCCCGCAGCCCAATGACTCGATGGTTGCCGAATCAAAGAAGAATGCGCGGACCACTTCCTTATCCGCCCCCAGGAACGGCTGCTGTCCTTTGAGCACCTGCTCCAGCCACACCGGGTTCGTGTCCCCGGCGAGAGTCTTCTTCCCGCCCACCGGATAGACATCGGGATGGGTAGTGTAGACGCGGGCCATACTGGCGCCATTATCGGCAATGACGGAGGCGGTAAAGAGCGTGACACCAACTGCTTCCTGGGCGTGAGCGTACACGTCGTCGAAGGATTCAAATTGGGAACTCATAGAGTCCTTTCTTTTCTTGATGGGAACCGGCTGGTGGTGCTTAGTAGCCGTAGTGAGTCTTGGCGAAGTCCTCGGTGATGAATCCGTTGATGATGTCGTAGGTGATGTCTTCGCGGGAGCGCTTGGAGACCTCTCCGAAGCCGCCGCCGCCTCCCACGGCGAGGCGGACGACGTCGCCGGCCTTGACCTTGCGGGCGTTCGCCTTCAGGGTGCGGACCTCATCACCGCGGCCGGGGTTGATGACAACTTCCGGCCCTTGGGCGTCTGATCCGCCGAAGAGCCCCCAGGCGGGGGTTTTTGACCGTTCGAACCAGAGCCCGACGACGCAGTCGGCCAGGAACTCGTATTCGCGCACTACGCCGTTGCCGCCGCGATACTGCCCGGGGCCGCCGGAGTTGGGGCGGATGGAGTACTCGTTGATCCGGAACGGGTAGCGGGTCTCCAGCATCTCGATGGGCAGGTCCTTAAGTGAGCCGTTGACGTTGTTGATCATGGCGGATTCACCATCCGTGCCCTGCCAGGCGCCCCAGCCGCCCAGAGTGGCTTCCATCGTGACGAAGTTCCGGCCGAAGCGGGGGTCGAAACCGGCGGCGGTGATGATCATTGAGTCACCGTGGCTGGCGCTGGCGACGCGTTCGGGCATGGCCGGGGCCATTGCCTTGGAGACGAGGTCAATCAGCAGCCCAAGGTGGGAGAAGTACCACTGGCACGGGGCCGGCGTCACGGCACCGAGCACTGAGCCGGACCGTACCTGAGTGGTCATTGGCCGGAAAGAACCGCCGTTGGAGTTGGACTCCGGGCTGATGAGGAGCTTGTAGCCGACGCGCAGTGCCGAGACGGCCTGGGCGGCACCACAATTGACCGGACCCATGGTCTGGTCCGCGGATCCTGTGACATCGAAGTCAACGGTGTCGCCGGCTACGGTGATCCTTAGCTTGATCGCAATAGGAGTGTCCAGATTGATACCGTCGTTGTCCAGGAACCCCTCGGCTTCGTAGACCCCGTCCGGGATGTTGCGTACGGTCGCGCGCTCGATTTCCTCCGTTTGGCGGAAGATCTCATCACGGGCGGCGTCCAGCTGCTCCATCCCGTACCTGCCCACGAGCTCCTTCATCCGGGTGGTCCCCATCCGGAGGGCCGCGATCATCGCGTGCATGTCACCAATGGTCTGGTAGGGGAAGCGCACGTTGGTCCGGATCAGGTCCACAACCGAAGTCTCCACTCCGGCTTCGACCAGCTTGACCGGCCCCATCCTAAAGCCTTCCTGGAAGATATCCGTCGAGTCCATCGAGCCGCCCACATCCTTGGACCCCATGTCCATCCAGTGCGCACGCGTCGCGGCGAATCCGACCACCGCGCCGTCGTCGAAGATCGGAGCAAAAAGGGTCACATCATTCAGGTGAGTGCCGCCCAGGTATGAGTCATTAAGGATCCAAATGTCCCCTTCCTGCCACACCTCGCGGCCGTACATCTCCTCCACCGCGATGGAACAGGTTTCCAGGTTGCCGAGGAACAGCGGCAGGCCGGCGGACTGTCCGAGCACGCGGTGCTCGGTGTCCAGAAGGGCCACGACGCAGTCCCCGCCCTCGTAGAGGATGGGTGAGTAAGCGGAACGGATCAGGGTGGCGTTCATGTCATCCGCGGCGCTGGTGAGCGCGTTGCGGATGATTTCCACGGTGACGGGATCCAGGGTTTTGACTGCTGCAATTGTCATTTTTGGTACCTCAGTTTCCTTCAACATCTTCAGAGCGGATGACCAGGGAGCCGATCTCGTCGACCGTGACGTTGAACCCGGGGGGAACCACAGTGGTGGCGGTCTGCTCCACGATGATGGCGGGTCCTTCGAATGTGTGGCCTGCGCCGAGGTCGTCCCGGCGGACCACGGTGGTGTCGTGTTCGACATGGTCAAAGACCACCCGCCGGATTTCGTGCTTGAACAGCGGGCCCTGCGCGGTGACGTGGCTGGGAGCTTCCAGCCGTCCCAGGTCGCCGACCGCCTGCGTGCGCAGTGTGACGATTTCAATCGGGGCGCCAAGGTTGGAGTGGCCGTAGCGCTCGTGGTACATCGCGGAGAAGCGGACAGCGAGGTTGGCGACGAAGTCGGGAGACTCGGGTTCGTCAGCGGAGGTCAGCGGAACGTTCAGGGAGAACTCCTGCGACTGATAGCGGACGTCCACGGACGCCGTCGTGGAGCGGTTTTCCTCCGGGACTCCTTCCGAGACCAGTGACGACAGGCCTTCGACTTCCATTGAGCGCAGGATGCCGGCCATGTCTGCCACGTCGATGTCTTCGTCGAGGTAGAAGTAGGGTTCGGAAAAGTCCTTGCGGATGTTGGTTTGCAGCATGCCCCAGGCAGAGAAAGCGCCGGGGAAGCGGGGAACGACCGTTTCCGGGATGCCGAGTTCCTTGGCGAGGAAGACGGCGTGCATGGGTCCGGCTCCGCCGAAGGCCACCAGGGAGAAGTCGCGGGGTTCGATGCCGCGGGAGATGGTGATGGTCCGGATGGCTTGGGCCATCTGGGAGTTGGCGACGTCGCAGATGCCTTCGGCCATGGCGATGGGGTCGAGGCCGAGCTGGTCGCCTACTGTTTTTACGGCTGTTATCGCGGCTTCACGGTCCAACGCGACCTGTCCGCCGGCGAACCAGTCGGGGTCGACTCGGCCGAGCACCAGGTTGGCGTCGGTAACGGTGGGTTCCGTCCCGCCGCGGCCGTAGCACGCCGGTCCGGGGGTGGCCCCTGCCGAACGCGGTCCGACCCGCAAGCCGCCGGCTTCGAGCCAAGCGACGGAGCCGCCGCCGGCGCCGACGGTGTGGATGTTCACGACGCTCATGAGCATCGGCAGACCTTCAAGGTGGGCCTCGGTGGAGACGTCCGGCTTGCCGTCGACCACTAAGGAGACGTCAAAGGATGTGCCGCCCATGTCCACACCGATGAGGTTGCGGTTTCCCGAGACACCGGCCAGTTCTACATCGCCCATGGCACCGCCGACCGGGCCGGAAAGCAGCGTTTGCAGCGGACGCTTACGAGCGGACTCGGCGGTGAGCACGCCGCCGGAAGACTGCATGATGTGCAGTGGAGCTTCCACGCCCCGGTCAGCGAGTTTCTCTTCTAAGTCCAGGAGGTAGTTGCGTACGACCGGACCTGTGTAGGCCTCGACGACGGCGGAGGAGGTGCGTTCGTATTCGCGCCATTCCTTGGCTGCTTCGTGTGAAAGGGAGATGGTGAAGTCTTCCCCCAGTTCCTCGAGCAGGATTTCGCGGGCCCGGAGCTCGTGCGAGGGGTTCTTGTAGCTGAACAGGAACCCAACGGCAACGGCACCGTAGCCCTCCTCCGCTGCCCGGCGCGCTGCCTGGCGTACTGCAACTTCGTCCAAGGGCCGGAGTTCCTGGCCTTGACTGTCCAGCCTGCCGCCGACACCGATGACGTCCTTGCGCTCGACCAGCGGGACGGGCTTGCGGTACTGGGCATTGTAGAGCTCGAGACGGGGGCCGCGGGCGATGTGATAAGTGTCTTCGATGCCGGCCGTGGCCAGCAGCAGCACGGGAACCCCACGGCGTTCGAGGAACGCATTCAGGCCCTGGGTGGTGCCGTGGACCAGGAAATCGATGTCCGTTAGATCATCAACTATCGATTCGAGGCCTGCAATGACTCCGGCACTCAGGTTCCCCGGCGTGGTGGACGCTTTCGTAGCCGCGTAGGTTCCGGCGTCCTGGTCGTACGCCACAATGTCAGTAAAGGTTCCGCCGATATCCATCGACACCCTGTAGTTCGGCATGTGTATCTCCTCATGCTCTTGGAATGGAACTTTGTGTGTGAGAGATCACGGTACATTCGAGGCCGAGCAAGATGGTGGGCATACTGCATGATTCGGCTACAGCTGGACGGGCAGAGTGCATAACAGTGGTGTGCGGGCACCAGACTATTGAGACCGGCGGGCTGGGCGCCATTCGGCGTGAGGTTTACTGAATTGGCGCTTGCCACTCCTTAGGGCGACAACGAAGACGCTTCCGGGTGGGATGTCGTGGCACGAGCCATTCTGGCCGGGGCAGGCACAAGTGCTGGAAACGAAACGAACCGTGGCTGAGTGCCCCTTTGGCGATCCCTCTTGGACGCCTGGCGCCAGTCCGAAAGGCCCGGTAACAACGCCGGATAGAGCCTGCCCAATGTCCCCAAAAAACAAAGTCCTTTTGACCTGCGCAGAGAGAGTGCGCGTTTAGACAAGCAGTGCTTTACGCCCAAACGGGAGAATCAAGAAAGTGCAAAGTGAACACTGCCTGAGCGCTCCTCGTTTGTAGTGTGAGTGCAATCACTCGGCGGGAGGCTAGAACGAGCTGTTCCGAGTGGAGGCTTGGTGAGCTGCTCCGAGGTGAATTCCCTGATATCGGGACTGTTCTCCGTGCAGAAACCCTGCGTGAACTTCTTATCCTGTCCAAAATATCGGAGGTCAAGACATGTCCAGTATCGACCCACTCATTTCAGGGCAAGCGCCCGGGACGGCGAGCCCACCTCGCTCCATGGCCGTCGGCCACGCGTTCCGCGACATGCCTTTCGGGTCCGTCCACTTCAAAATCGGTGCCGTCCTCTTCTTCGCTTTCGCAATCGAAGCGTGGGAAATGCTCATCCTCACCTACGTCGCCAGTGATCTAGCGACCAGCCTGCAGGTCGGTGCGACCCAGGTGGGGATCGCCATCTCGGCACTCTTCCTCGGCATGATCCCCGGATCTCTCCTATGGGGCCCCATCTCCGACCGGATCGGCCGGAAAGCGACGTGCGCGTGGAGTTTCGCCGGCTACGGCGTCATCACACTCCTGAGTTGCTTCGCGCCGAACTTCGAGACGCTCGCGATAGCCCGCTTCCTCTCCGGGCTTTTGTTCTCAGGCGTCTTCACTGTGACCTTCCCGTACTTTGAAGAACTCCTCCCCGTCAAGGTCCGCGGAAAGGCCGCGGTCTATCTCGCTGCGGGGTGGCCGATTGGCATCCTTGCCGCCCTCGGAACTACCGCCCTGATTGGGGGGCACGGTTGGCGTTGGGTCGTTGCTGTCAGCGCACTCGCCAGCCTATGGGGCATCGTTGTGTACAAGGTCGTTCCGGAATCCCCGTACTGGCTTGCGAGGCGGGGCCGGAACGAAGACGCGCACGATGTCCTCGAACGTCTGGGCGCACAAGACATTTCCCGTAGCACCATTCTCACGGTCTCGGTGGACAAGAGGCAGACCATCTGGAGCCTCTTCAGGGGCAAGATGGGTCGGATCACTGTCATTCAAGTCCTCATCAACTTCACCTTCTCTTGGGGCTACTGGGGACTTCAGTCGTGGATGCCAACGTTGCTTGAAGGGCGAGGACTGAGCGCCTCATCAAGCCTTTCCTTCATCGCCCTGAGCGCGATCCTCATGATCCCCGGCTATATGACAGCCTCCTACCTGACCGGACGTTTCGGCCGCAAGTGGATCTTTACCGGCTACGTTCTGGCGGCAGCCGGCGGCGGCTTCTTCTTCGCGACAGCCTCAACTGAAACCGAGATGCATATCGGCATGTTCTCCCTGGCCTTCTTTGCTATGGGAGCCTGGGGCGTTTGGGACACGTGGATGGGCGAACTGTACCCCTCCGCCATGCGTGGCTCGGGCTTCGGCCTCGGGATCTTCGGCCAGCGGGTTGCGAACACTATCGCGCCGAGCCTCGTCGGTTTCCTCCTCGCCTCCGCCACGGGAGCAACGTCGACGATTCTGTTTATCAATGCGTTCTTGTTTGCCACGGTCGTCCTCGGCCTGTTCTTGCCCGAAACAGAAGGAAGTGAATTGGAATGATCACCACTAACGATAATGTCGACGCTCTGTCGGAGAATGCCCGGATCCTGTGGATTAACCCCCTCTACACCGATGTGTACAACCGTGCGATGGCGGACTCCTTCCGCCAGATAGTCCGTCCCCGCACCGAAGTTGATGTCGTCTCCCTTGACGGAGAGGGCCCCTCCCACGTGGAATACAACGCCTTCGAGGCACTCATGCTGCCACAGCTGTTGCGCACGGTGCGGTGGGCGGAAGAAGAAGGCTATGACGCCACCGTCATCGGTTGTTTTTACGACCCGGCGCTGCGGGCGGCACGTGAAATCACCGATCGCATGGTGGTCGTAGGTCCGGCGCATTCGGCGCTGAGCATCGCAGGCAGTCTGGGTGAGCGGTTCTCTATCCTCGTCGGACGGAAAAAGTGGATTCCCGAGATGGCCGAGAACGTCCATCGTTGCGGCGCGTCAGACCGTCTTGCCTCATGGCGCGTGCTCGAGATGGGCGTCGATGACTTCCAGCAGGACCCGGCACTCACCGAAGAGCGGATCATGACCGAAGCCCGCAAGGCCGTGGAGCAGGACGGCGCAGACGTCATCGTCCTCGGCTGCACGGCCGAGTTCGGGTTCTTCCGAACGGTTCAAGAGGAAATTGGCGTACCCGTGATCGACGCGACCGTGGCCCCACTCAAACATGCTGAGCAGCTCGTGGATTCGGTCCGTCGGTTTGGTTGGTCGCACAGCAAGCGCCTGGGCTACGACGGGCCCACGGCCCAAGAACGCCAACGGTTCTTCCCGGCTCTCGAGCCAAAGCACATGGTTTCAATGACCACGGTGTCCGCGTAAATTCATTGCACCGCCCGTCACGCTGGCTGCTTGCGCGTGACAGAGTGCTCTCCCCCTAGGACATCTATGGCGGGAGGTACCCCAATACCCTCGCTTGCCTTGACACCCCGTGGTCGAGGCAGGCGAGGGAACCCTTGCGGGTCACCAGTAATACGGGGACGGGTAACCACATCGGTCCGTAACCCCGGCGGCATCAGCGCCGGCTAACCCAATCAAAATCAAAACGTGGCGTACAGCACCACGCAAAACGGAGGTACGGCGATGTCCGGACGGACCATATGTATCAACCCCATGATGACCCACGCTTACCATGTCCCTATCGGACTGCTGTCCCCCCTCAAGCCCAACCTCTCGCTGGCCCAGCGATGAGCAGGCCGGAATCCGCGGTTCTCTTCCGCAAATTAGGCGGCCCCGAAGTGCTGGCCGTCGAAGCTGCTTCTCCACGTCAAGTCGCCGAAAACGATGTCCGCATCAATGTCGCAGCATTCGCACTCAACCGGGCAGATTTAATGTTTATCCACGGAGAGCACTACACCATCCCGGTGTTCCCTTCGCGCATTGGGTCGGAGGCAGTGGGCACGGTCACCGAGATCGGCGAAAACGTCACCGCCTTCAACATCGGCGACCGCGTCACGAGCATTCCCTTCTTCACCGCAACGGACGGCGTGCAGGGAACAACCGCCGTCCTACCGGCGGACTACCTAACCCTTGCTCCACGGGATCTTTCGGATGCCCAGGCCTGCTCTGTTTGGATGCAATATCTCACGTCTTACTTCGCCTTCGCAGAGGCAGCCAATCTCGGATGCGAAGACACAGTGCTCATCACTGCCGCCGCCAGTTCGGCCGGGCTTGGCGCCATCGAGATCGCACGCGCACTTGGGGCGAAGGTGGTCGCGACGACACGCTCGGAGAAGAAGCGGTCGCTCCTCCTCGAGGCCGGCGCAAACGAAGTAGCCCTCGTGGGAGTCGACGACCTCGGCGAGGTCATCGACCGAACCACTGATGGCAAAGGCGTCCGGGTCGCTTTCGATCCTGTCGGAGGAGACTCCCTCGGTACCTACGTCGATCACCTCGCACCCAACGCCGTCATTTTCGGCTACGGAACGCTGAGTGATTTGCAGCCGGTTATCCCTATGGCCGCAATGTGCAGAACTCAATCAGTTTTCCACCCGTACTCAATGTTCAACCACGTCGGACGGGCCGATGAGCGGCGGCGAGGTGTCGACTTCATCCTCGAGCGGATTAGCTCCGGCGCCCTGCGGCCCAGAGTTGACAGGATCTTTGCTTACGACCAAGTGCTTGACGCCTACCGCTACATGGAGTCGAACGAACAGTCAGGGAAGATTGTCGTCGAAATAAGTTAGCCCTGCCGCGCCTGGATCCGTGTCCGTGGAACAGTCCGGCGGACACGGACCGGGGTCGCAAGCCAGAAATCCTCGACCCAATCATGAAGGAATCAGACTGGGAACTCAGGGGAGTCCTTTCTGGTTTTCGAGGGGGTCTTCGGAAGTCGTATTGTCTGGCATAGATCGCCGCAGCACTTTGGCGATGAGGTGGACGGACAGCAGCTCAGAGGGGATATCAAGCGGGACACCGAGTTCCCGTGCCCGGTTAAGCCGGGCCTGCAGGGTGTTCCGGTGCAGGTTGAGGGATTTCGCAGCGAGACTCACTGAGCCGCGGTGATCGAGGAAGGCGGCCACCGCGGTAATGATCACGTCGCGGTCAGGGGATGCCATCAGTCGCGGCAGTGCCAGTTCGGCCACGAGCGCGACGGCGTCCATGTCGACGAAGGTCGTGGCCGCGACCACGCCGAGGCTGGCGAAGCCCAGAACTGTGCCGGGCCCAATTGACCGGGCCGATTCAGCAGCCAGCCGCGCCTCACGCACGATCAACGCCAGCGCCGGGGCATCCTCCTGCCATCGGGACAGTCCCGTCACCAGGCCAAGCTCGGCAAGAGCTGGCCCCAGCCGTGTCCTGATTCGGGTTTCGAGCTGGGTCGAGGCGTCCTGATCCCCGGCCGGTACGAGCGTCAGCCAGCCGCCTTGAACCTCAGCCAAGGGGCTGCGTACTGTGACCTTGCGCCAGAGCAGGCGCAACACGGCCGTCAGCTCGGGCCGATGGTCTTGCACCTGCCCGCTGCGGAACCACACGGCCACGTACGGCTCCCCTTCGCGCCAGCCCAACTGGTTCAGTAGATGTCGGTGTTTTTCCTGGAACTCCGCGCCTGACGCGTCAGAGTCCTGATCCAACCCGGCGATCGCTGCTGTGGGAACGGCCCGGGCAGTGCTGAGTAGGTCCTCCAACAGCCAGGCTGCCTTCACCGCGGGGGTGGCCACCTCAAGGACTGAGCGGACCAGCCGGAGGTTGTAGACGCCGGAAGTGGGCACGCGGGCCGTGAGGGTGAAGCGGACGGCGCTGCTGGCATCGCCGACTTGCACGGTGATGACTTCGTCAGTCTCCCGTGGAGGCATTCCGGCGGAGGCCAGAACCACGCCGTCGTGCTCCAGGGAAACTCCGACCCCGTCCAGTTCCCTGGAAATGGTCTTGAGGACATCACCGAGTGTGGTGTCCTTTGCGACTGTCCGGGCGACCCTGGCTAGTTCCGCATCGACCACTGACAGGGCCGCTCCGATCTCGGCCGCCAGCGCCAAGGCAAGGGCGGCAGGCTCCCCGTCAGTAGCCAGCAGGGTGATGCCCAACCGCTCCGCCAGTCCGACCGCCGCGCTTGCATAGGCGCTGCCGGCCACGACGACGGCGCTGGCCCGCCGCTCCCAGGCGTGTCGCAGTGCCGCGGACACCAGCCAGCCCCCGGATCCCATCTCTGAGGAGAGGACCACCACAGTATTGGGCCGCACCTGCCGGATTGCCTCAAGCTGGGAGACGAGAACGACACTTTCTATCAACCCGCTGGATGGAGTGAGATATAGCCGTGTGGTGCCACGGAGGGAGCCGTGCGCCAATAGCCCGGCGACATCGAGCCGCGTTTCATTTTTCGATCTACGCATGTCGCCGCCTTGGGTGCACGATCGGAATGCCGAAGGCCTTTGGCTCAGCGAGATCAAGCCCCGCTTCCGTGTACCACTGCGCCGCTGCCGTGATCTTCACGATGTCGATGACGTCGCCCACCTGGACGTCGTCGATGTTGACCACCGTGCCCTGCTCGGAATTGAGCAGCGTCACCATGTCCGGGACGGCTGCTGTTACCGCACCATCCACGAGAACCAACAGGATCTCATTCTGGATTTCAAGACGGACGATGCGTCCGGTGGTTTCGTCTTCGAGCGTTACGCTGGACGGCTGCGCCGGCAGGCCGAGGTCGGTGGGCCGGGAGAGGCTTTCGATGTGGCTCACACGGGCCCGGGCGATGCGCGTGGCGCCGAGGAGATCGGCGAGCAACAACAGCTTTCTCTCAACCGGCGTGCTCGCGTCGAGGATTTGACCGATCCGGATCATCCGGCTGATGGAGCCATGGACGCCATGCTCCCTCAGCTGTTCTGCGGAACACGGATACATGGCGGTGGCTGCCCAGCCGCCGAGTTCGGTCACCAACGCACGCACCAGCGTTTCGGCCCGCTGCGGGCTTTCGACCTCAACCACCGCCCGTTCCCCGGTTACCCCCATGAGCGCGATGGGGCCGATCGCCACGTTTCCAATGTTCAGCGTGGTCTGGCTGATCAAGGGGAAAACGCGGCCCATGGGGTCGGAATCGATGACGGGCAGCGAGGACTGCAGCCCAACCATGAGGGGGACGATTCCGTTGATGTTGGCGGCGGCGAGCGAATAGATCGCCCGCACCGGCCGGCCGAGACTGGCCTCGATGGCACGGATGCAGCCGAGGAACTCATCACCCACGGGAGGCATGTCGGCGATGAAAAGGCCCTGCGTCACCATTCCGACCGCCACCACCAGATCGTCGGGAGCAAGCTCGTCCACGGTGATGAGTTCCAATGACCGGTCCTCCATCGCCCGTTGGATCATTTCTGCGTAGATGTAGATGGCCGTCGGGTCGATGGTGCAGGTCAGAAAGTGGGCCCCGGTGCGGAGGTTCCGGACGTCCTCGGTAGTGAGTACGGTGCTCATGGCTTGGCTCTCCGCGCGGCTGGGAGCAGCACGTGTTCCTCGTCGGCGGACATGTCTCCTGCCGCTTGCACCCGGATGCGAACGATTCCGGGGTTGCCGTAGGGCATGGCATAGACGTTCGATTCAAGGATGTGGGTTTGCCCGGGGCTGGCGCCCAACTGGACCGCCGCTGAGTGGGCGTCCTCTTCAGCGAGGTTCTGTGCGCGTTTCAGGTCCACACGGCCGCCGACGGTCTCGAGCCTGTCGATCCAAGCTGTCAGCGGGGCCACGGCAGACCCTACCAGCGCGGCGTCCTGCACCGCCGGAAGCGTGGGCACCAGCCCGAAGGGCAGTGCAGTCTCCTGCCCCTCGCGGAGGTCGGCAATCACGGAGGGGATGTCGGTGCGAACCGGATGGTGGACGGTGTATGGCTCCAGAATGGCGGCGTTGCTGGCGAGGCTTGCGTCAAATCCTTGGCGAATAAGGCTTCTGGCGACAGGCAGGCCTCCACGGGTGTGGCCCACGGTGACCCCGGCCTCCATGCAGAGAATGACTTCCCCCTCGGGGATTCCCGCCAACGTGGCCGCACCAAGGATTCCCATCGCGGGCTCGGCGCGCAACCCGTGCACAGGCGCCAAGGCCAGCCGTGACAGAGGTGCGCGGCCGCCGTCGTTCTTTGCAAACGACAAGAGGGTGGCCGGGAACTGGCGCCGGCCTGCCTCCTCAAGCATGGCAGCCAGCTCTTCCCCCGTCTCCATCAGGGCGCTGTTAAGGATGGCCGTGTAGTCGCGGTCCCGGAAAACGCTGGAATAGAAGTCACTGGAAATACTGATCCGCATATCTCTGTCGTTGCTTAGGATGGCATCGGCGATGCGCGTTTCATGGTCCATTGACGCCGTCGAACCGACGGAAGTGATCGCCACGTTCCGCACGTCACTGGCAAGGATGCCGGGGAGATCGGCCAGGAACGACTCCAGATCCAACCGGGCCAGAGGCTGTCCCCGCAGGTCGTGTCCCCCGCGGACATGCACGGTCCGGGTCACCGCCGGTTCAACAAGGGGTGGCAGCACGGTCATGTGAAAGTCGTCCGCGGGGGGACGGGGCGAAATACGGATGGCGACGACGTCGGCCAGTTTCCGCTCCACCAAGACCCGTCCGACGTCGGCAGTGATCTCCGTGATGCCTGACCCGAACTTCCGACGGAGCCCGGACAGGGACGACTCCAATGCTTCCGACAAGCTGCCCGCGTGCACCTCCCGAGCGGCGGAAACTACAGTCCGCCCGTCCAGTACAACGGTCCGGCAGTTGGTTCCCTGTAGCCGCAGTCCCACTCTCATTGTTCAGTTCCTGCCTGGCGTCTACCAACGATGAGTATCTGCCGAGTGGTGAATATCTTCCATGTGTATAGAGTGCACTACTAGTCGTCCTCTAGTGCTCCTCCAAGTCGCTGAGAGAGCATCGTTTGCGTGCTCCTCGGCCTATCGAGACGTTGACGAAGATACCCAGCGCGGCCCGTTAGCTAAGTCCCACAGCACGGGCACAGAATACCGGGTGCTGGAGACCCTCAAAGGGCGCACCGACGCCCTGGAGAAAAAGGCAGCGGAGCGCCAGCTCCTGGGCGACGCAGGAAGGACGGGACAGCGCGCCGGTCATGTCCGCAGCTATGACGAGAAGATGCGAGGCCGGGCTAGTGTTCAGTTCGACATCGCCTTCCAAGCCGTCCACCGGACTGCAGGGTGAAGCCTGACGTCCACCGGCTAGGGATGCGATCCCGGTGAGGAGCGCCAATCCCGGCTGATTTCGTCGTGAGTGGGGCAACCAATCCGGTTGTCGGCGTCGAGGTCAGAATTTGAGCGGGAGAACCGCAGACATCACCCCTCTTGACGTGTGCGTACGATCACACTTATCGTTAACCCTAATCCTTTAGGTAACGCGATCGGAACCTCGCGAACCTTTTCCCTAAACGATTAGAAAGTAGTCCGAATATGGCCAAGAAGCCCACGTTGCGGGACCTGAGCGAAGCGACAGGCCTGTCTTCCTACACGGTTTCGCGCGCCCTGAGTAACGGCGCGGATGTCTCGGAAGCGAGCCGGAAGCTGGTGTTGAAGGCCGCCCGGGAGCTTGGTTACGTCCCGAACCGTGCCGCGCAGGAGCTCCGCAAGAAATCGCGCAGTTCGATCGCGGTCATCACGGCGAGCACCTCGAACTACTACTACCTGGATCTGATGAAGGGCATCCAGCGGGTCCTGCGCGGAACCAGCCGGAACGCCGTCGTCGCCGATATCGCCGCGGAAGGTGTATACACGCCCGAGGTGGAAGATGCGACCATTCAGGATCTGATCCAGTCGCGGACGGCTGGCATCATCACCACGCTGACGCTGAGCAAGGAGAACGTCAAGCTCCTCGAAAGCTGGGACATTCCGGTGGTTTTCGTCGACTCGGCGCCGCCGGAGGACGCGACACAGGTTCCGAGCATTCTCACGGATAACTTTGCAGCGAGCATGAAAGCCGGAGCCCACCTCGCCCAGCACGGACGTAGGGATTGGCTTTTCCTGGCCTATCCGGGGCGCTGGTCCACGCGGGCGGAGCGGGAGCGTGGTCTCCGTGAGGCGGCCACGAAGTATGGGGCCGCGCTGCGCGTACTGGAGACGGAAAACGACTCCGACTCGGCGTATAAGACACTGTCGGGCTACCTGGAGACCCCGGGGCAGGCCCTGCCCGAGGCGATCATCGCGGGAAACAACCCTCTGCTCCACGGTGTCCTGACCGTGCTCCAGCAGCGTGGAATTGCTGTCCCCGGCCAGGTGGCGCTCATAGCGTTTGATGAGTTTGCCTGGGCGCCCTTGCTGGATCCTCCACTGACAGTGGTGGATGAAGACAGCGAATCGATCGGAGTTCTGGCCGCGCAGACGCTGACCCGGATCCTGGACGGGCAGCTGGAGGCCGAACGGCGGGGCCAGCCCCCCGTTCCCTACTACCGTCCTGAAGACCGCCGGGAGGTGACCGCGGACTTGATCGTGCGACAGTCTTGTGGATGCTGAGCTCCAGCTCCTCCTGACTCAAAGAAGCAACAAAGGTTCCGAGCCGTCTTGGCTCAGCAGCGCCTCTGGCGCGGCAGACAAGGGCCTTCCTTCCCACCCGCCCGGCCCTGCAGAAGCACCGCTGCTTTGGTACTCGAAGAGGGTACCGGCAAGCCCGGTTCCAGCGGAGTGACCTCTCAGGGGTTGTCATACCGCGGGAACCGACCCGAAAGGCCCGGTCCTCGCATCGAAGCGAGCCCGGTGTAACACCACTACCAATTCCATCACCCCGTTTTTTACGGACCTGGCCAGCCGTCACGGCCTCACCGGTTCCGGTTCAAAGGAGATCGAAAATGAATCAGCTCGTTAAGAAGTCTGCAGTCTTCACGGCAGCCGCCTCACTGGCCGCGCTCAGCCTGACGGCCTGTACCTCTGGCGACACCCAGGCCGGGACCAACAAGCCGGCAAAGATCGAGAAGATCGGCCTCATGGTCCAGGACATGTCCAACCCGTTCTTTTCCGCGATGGACAAGGGAGCCAAGGAAGCCGCAGCGAAGATCGGCGCCACCGCGAACACGCAGGACGCCCAGCTTGACCTGGCGAATCAGAATACCCAGATTGATACCTTCATCCAGCAGGGCGTGAACCTGATTGTCATCAGCGCAGTGGACGAAAACGGCATCCAGCCGGCGATCGAGCGGGCGAAGCAGGCGGGCATCATTGTCATCGCCGTGGACACCCCTGCCAAGAGCGCCGACGCCGTGGTGATGACCAACGCAGTCCAGGCCGGCGAAAAATCATGCCAGTACCTGTTCGAGCAGATGGGCGGAAAGGGAAATGTTCTTCTGGTGGACGGAACCCCGCTCCAGACGATCCGGGACCGTATCACCGGTTGCAAGAACGTCGTGAAGAAGTTCCCTGACATCAAAATTGTTGGGCAGCAGGCCTCTAAGAACGACCGAGCCTCCGGTCTCGCCGTAACCACGGACATGCTCACGGCCGCCCCCGACGTCCAAGGCATCTTCGGAATGAACGACCCGTCTGCCCTCGGTGCTGTTTTGGCCGTCCAGCAGGCCAAAAAGGCCGGCACGGTGAAAGTCACCGGCGTCGATGGCAGCCCGGAGGCCGTGGCCGAACTCAAGCAGCCCGGATCGCCTTTCATCGGAACCGCGACGCAGAATCCCGCCGAGATGGTCCGCAAGGCTGTCGAGGTCGCCCAGAACATCATCGACAACAAGCCCCCGGCAGAAACCACGATCCTGATCCCCAGTGAGCTCGTGACCCGGCCGAACGTCAGCCAGTACAAGGGCTGGTAAGGCTCCCCCACTGCCGTGTGGGGTCGCTCCAATCCCGCAGCGGCCCCACGCAACCGGACCGAGAATAGGCCGCCATGACCACAACTTCCTCCCGCCAGCCGCTGCTGCAGCTGGAAAGCATCACAAAACGCTTTGGCGCCACACTTGCGCTCAACAACGTCCACTTCGACCTGCGCGCCGGTGAAGTACACGCCCTGATGGGCGAGAACGGGGCAGGTAAATCCACCCTGATGAAGATCCTGGCCGGGAACGTAACCCGCGATTCCGGACGCATCCTGATCGACGGCAACGAAATCGACATCCGTTCCCCGCACGAGGCCGTGTCCAACGGCATCGCCATCATCCACCAGGAGCTGAACACGGTGCCGGCGATGACAGTTGCCGAGAACCTGGCCCTCGGACGGGAACCTTCGACCAGACTCGGAGCGTTGGATCGCCGTGCCATGATCGCCCAAGCCCGTGAAAAGCTGGCACGGGTCGGTGCACGGATCGACCCGCGAACGGAGCTCGGCCAGCTCAGTGTCGGCATGCAACAGATGGTTGAGATTGCCCGCGCTGTCAGCGAGAACGCCCGAATCCTGGTACTCGACGAACCAACAGCTGCCCTCTCCCGCAGCGAAACCCTCCATCTTTTCCAGATCATCAACGAACTGCGCGAGGCAGGCGTCGGACTCGTGTACATCTCCCACCGCATGGAGGAGGTCTGGGAGCTCGCGGACCGTGTGACCGTATTCCGCGACGGAACATACGTCGGTACCCGGGGAAAGACTGAAATCAGCCCGCCCGATGTCGTACGGATGATGGTGGGCCGCAACCTCGAGGACCTGTACCACCACGACCGGCACAGCCCGGGAGAGGTCATGTTGGACGTGAAGGGACTCACCGACGGAGCGGGAATCGGGCCGCTGAGCTTCCAGGTACGCTCGGGCGAGGTGGTCGCCTTGTCCGGGCTCATCGGGGCCGGCCGCACGGAAACGGCCCGGATGATCTTTGGCGCCGACCGCCCCCGTGGCGGCACCGTCACCGTCAAAGGCAAAGCGGCAACGGCCTCCAGCCCCGCCGAAGCAATCGCCCGCGGAATCGCCATGGTCCCGGAGGACCGCAAAGACCAGGCCTTGTTCGCGTCCCACAGCGTCGAGGACAACATCGCCATCAGCTCCCTCGGCGGCCACATAAGTGCCGGGGTGCTCCAACGGGCCCGCATCCGGAACGCCGTGAAAAAGCAGATGGAACGCCTGCACCTGCGGCAGAACGCCCTGCGCCTGCCGGTCAGTGCCCTTTCGGGCGGCAACCAGCAAAAGGCGGTTCTCGCCCGGTGGCTGATGCGCGCATCCGACGTGCTGATCCTTGACGAACCCACCCGGGGCGTGGACATCGGGGCGAAAAGCGAAATCTATGAAGTCATTAACGACCTGGCCAAGGCCGGCAAGGCCATCCTGGTCATCTCCTCGGACCTGCCCGAAGCGATCGGCATCAGTGACCGACTCCTGGTGATGCGCTCCGGCCGGATCGTTCAGGAACTCAACTCACGCACCGCCAGCGAAGAGGACGTCATGTCCCACGCTACCGGTACCGCAGCACAGATAAACGGAGAATTCCATGACTAACCAGGCTCTCAACAACCCACAGGATGCAGGGGTCCGGCCAGAGGCCGCACCTGCGCCCGCCCGCGGCTTCGACTTCGCCTACTGGTGGGACCGGGTCGGCATCCTCGTCGTCCTGATAGCACTCGTGGCGCTGATGGTCGTCATCGCCCCGAACTTCGCGAGCGTCAACAACCTGCTCAACATCGCCCGGTCAATCTCGATCAACGCCATCCTGGCCGCCGGCATGACCTTCGTCATTCTGGCCGCGGGCATTGACCTCTCCGTCGGCTCCATACTGGCCGTTTCCGGTGTCGCATCGGTCATGACAGGCATTGCAGGACTGCCCGCCCCCCTGGCGATCCTGGTCGGAGTCCTGACAGGGGCGGTCGCAGGACTGATCAACGGCATACTCAGCGCCTATCTGGCCCTGGCCGCCTTCATCGTCACCCTGGGCACCATGACCTTCCTGCGGGGACTGGCCTACACCATGACCGACGGCCAACCCATTGTCTCGAACACGCTCAGTTTCCGGGACATCGGCAACGGCTACTTGGCCGGCATTCCGGTGCCGGTGGTGATCATGATCATCGTCTACGTCGCGGCGTGGTTCGTCCTGGAGCGCACCCGCTATGGCCGGCACGTGTACGCGGTGGGCGGCAACGCAGAAGCCGCCCGGCTGGCGGGCATCAACGTCAAAGGCGTCCTGACTTCCGTTTATGTCATCGCCGGAGTCTGCGCCGGCCTCGCCGGCGTCATCTTCTCCGCCCGCGTCGTCTCAGCCCAGCCGACAGCCGGCACCGGCTACGAACTGGACGCCATCGCCGCGGTTGTCCTGGGCGGCACGAGCCTTGTGGGCGGACGGGGACGGATCTACGGCACCCTGATCGGCTCTATCATTCTCGGTGTCCTCAGCACAGGGCTGATCCTGATGAACGTCCAATTCTTCACCCAGCTGCTCATCAAGGGCCTCGTCATCATCCTCGCGGTGGCTATCGACAGCCTGAAACAACGCACCCTTCGCCTGCCGTGGTCCAGGGCCACCGCCATGCAAACACCCGCCTAAGAACACTCCCCCGTACCGGCAGCTACATCCTGCCCGCCCCAAGGAACAATCCGGCTACTTTCCTAAAGTGGCCGGGTTGTACCCCAACGCCAATAACTTGAGAGGAAAAGACCCGTGGCATTGCCCACCATCACCATCACGGACACGCTTCCCGGCCGACGGATCAACGAACCCGTGACCTTCACCGTCGACGCCGAATTGACCGAAAACCTCTGGACGGCAACCACCAGCGCCGGAGAGACTCTCATCTGCCAGCGGCTCCGCAACCAGCCCGCACCGGGCAAAACCACCTTCATCACCGTCGTGACCTTTGAAGGAAGCGTGGAACTCGCCCTGACCGCACCGGTCACCGGCCACGTCGACGGAATCACCGAACGGGAACCCGTCGAATCCGACGCCTTCGTCCGCCTCGACACGGGATACTTCGACCTCGAAATGTGCTCGGGCACCGCCGAAGGCACCGGCTCCTCAAAGTGGGGACTGCGTCACTTCGCCACCCTGAAAGAAGGCATCGACCTGCTGCCCTCAGGCAACAACGCCATCGGCGGGTTCTACGGACCCTTCTTCACCCCCGAGAACGGCCTCATCAACCCGCCCGAGCACACCACCGTCGAAATCGAAACCATCGAACACGGTCCGATCCTGCACCACTACCGGATGCACGGCACTGTCCCCGACGGCCTCCTTGAGGAGCTCAAAGGCAAGAAGTTTTCCATCGACTGGAAATTCACCCACGGCACACCCTACTTCACCCGCCGCTATCGCCTGGATGACTTCCAGACAGTCATCAACGGCCGCTCAATAACCAACAAGATCACCGTCGGCGACGAATTTGAAGCCGGCCAGGGCGAGGTGGTCTTCAACCGTTTTGAAGCATACGGCGGCACACGGTACCGCGCCGGGGACCCCTACGCTGCTGAACTCGCAAAAATGGTCGATGAAACCATCACCACCTCCCCCTCGAGCACGCCCAAGTTCCAGGATTTCCGCCGCCAGCTCACCGGCAATATCGAAGCCGCCCACTGGGACTTGTACTGGCGCCTGTTCTGCAGGTGGGAAGGTGCTCTGGACGAGGCGGAAATCCGCGACCGCCTCGCCCGGGTCAGGGCAAGCTCACACGTGCTCGCGGATCTCCCCGACCGGCAGTGGACAATTACAGACGGCCCCATCGACGTTTCCGCCCTGCCGCACGAAACCATCTTTCCCGGGCCGGCCTCCAAGACCGCGGAATTCCATTCAGAACTCGACAGAGCCATGGTGTGGTGGACCTCCGAACCCTCGGGAGCCTTCCAGATCGTCCAGCGCCGCCAATCAGGCTGGGTCAACTGGGGAACCAACGGAGAAAACGAATGCCCCGAACTTCCCGTCGGCGTCGAGATCAAAACCGCATACGGTATGTTCAGCGACGGCTGGCAGCAAGTAGCCGACCAACTGGAGACTGCACCCACGGTCCATCAGGCCTGAGGGCCGACAGATGGGCTTGGGACATGGCAGCGGCCAACATAATTCGCACAGACATCGCCGCCATTCTCCGGAGCCCAGTGTTGTAATTCCGGGCTCGGACGCCCTGTTGAGGGATCTGTCTCCGCAGGAACTCCGAGACCCTCCCTGCTGTGCAATCAGGATTATGCAATCAGGCGTCAGCCATCTCCTGGTCACGGCCCGGCCCGTTAGAGCACGGACGACGGAGCTCAGCAGCGACGCATTCAGCGACCCGACAAGCAAAATGAATTGAGGTGATCCAGACGGCAGAGCGAATGGCCGAGGCAAGTGAGACTACTAAGGACGGCGTCAGCTCGCATTCCGATGCGGTGGGAGTAGCCAGGCCGAAGATGCGTGACGTGGCTGCTTTGGCCGGCGTGGGAATCAAAACGGTTTCCCGAGTAATTAATGACGAACCTGGTGTTTCTGAAGCCACGCGCCGGAAAGTGCTGGCGGCGGCGAGGGCACTGAACTACCAGCTGGACATGGCAGCCCAAAGCCTCCGCCGGGCCGGCCGACAGACACAGTCCATCGGGCTGCTGCTTCCCAGCGTTGCCAACCCGTTCCATGGGCAGATCCACCGGGCCCTGGGGGATGTCCTGACCAGTCACGGCATGGCGGTCCTCGCGGCGAGCCTGGGTGATGACGCTGCACGTGAAGAGGCGCTGGTCAAAGCGTTTCTTCGGAGGCGTGTGGATGGACTGGTTCTGATCCCGGTCGCAAAAAGTCAGGGGTACCTGCCGGAACATTCCAGGGACCTTCCGATGGTCTTCAGCGACAGGGAACCGGTCGGTATCGACGCCGATGCAGTGGTTAGCGATAACGCCGCAGCCGCGGCCAAGGCCGCCGCTCACCTCATTTCCCAAGGCCACACCAAACTCGCCTACCTAGGTGGCCGCACGGATATCCAGACCGCCCGGGAGCGGCGCCGCGGCTTCATTGATGAGTTGGGCCGCGCAGGTATTTCGACCGACACCGTTCCCTTCCTGGAAGGACTACGCAGTGAGGAATCAGCACGGATGGCGGCAAGAGAGTTACTCACGGGCGCTGAACCGCCGACGGCCATTTTCTCTGCACAGATTCTGGTGACCTTCGGTGTCATGCGGGCCTTGCAGGAGCTGGAGCTGAACCGGGCTGTAGCCCTGGTCGGTTTCGGCGACTTCAACCTCTCGGACATGATGAACCCCGGCATAACGGTCGTCGCCCAACACCCCGAACGTATCGGCAGGGTAGCCGCAGAACGCATTCTGGCCCGTATCAACGGAGACCGACAGGAACCGCGAACTTACGTCGTCCCCTGTGAACTGATCCTCAGAGGGTCAGGGGAAGTTCCGCCGCCCCGCCTTGACCGGTGAGCTGCTCCGAGGCATGAATCCCCAACGGACGACGTGCCGCCGGCGCGACTGCTGGGCGAAGGTCAGGTCGAAGACGCAGCACAGGCGGTCCTTGCCGCCGCCAGAGCATTCGCGGCAGCAGGCCGACGGGTGAATTTTGAGCAGCTGACATTGAGGGCTGCGGTTAGCCGGGCATGGCGGATTGGATTCCGTACTGCCCCCTGGGCATGGAGCGGCTGGGAATGGGCAACCAACGGCAGGTTCCCAGGCCGGTGCGCCATTTTCGAACGACCAGGCGACAGGTTTATCAGCCCGAAGCTTCAGCACAACAAGGTCAGAGGCAGAGCGTTTTGGATTTCCAACAGCGCCCATAAGCCGTGGCATGGTCAACATCCTTCCACGAGCACAAGATGCTGGGTCAAGGAGTCAACAAAACTGGGGGCAGTCCCCATTTTGGGTCTTCACATATTCCTCCTGGTTGGTCAGATGAACGGCAATTCCTTCCGCTAGACCGGAGCTCACAGCCCTGCTATCCCCAGGATTGTTCGGACATGTGGCGGAAGGCGACCTCGAGGATCCTCAGATGCCGCGGGCGGGTTAGTGCGAACAGGACTACCTCGGCCACGTCGTCGGGGGTCATCATGTTTTCCAGTTCCGGCATGCCGGGAAGGCGCAGGCCCCGCCCCATCCCAAAGTTACTCGCAACCCCTCCCGGGCAGACATTGGTGCACCGGATGCCGCTGGCCCTGAGTTCGTGGTCCAATGAGCGTGTGAATCCGACTTGAGCGAACTTCGTGGCAACATATACGGCTTCGTCGGGCAGCCCGCGACGGCCTGCTTCGGATGCAACAGTGACGATGTCCCCTGCGCCTCTTTTTTGCAGGTAAGGAAGAGTGGCATGCACCGTGTTGAAGAGGCCCGTCACGTTGACGTCCGTCATTTCCTGAACGTCGCTGTCGGGGGTCTCGCTGAAGGGTGCCCAGGACCCCACCCCGGCGTTAGCGACGACGATGTCGATGCCACCAAAGTGCTCCGCCGTCCTTTCGGCGGCGTCCTGCAACGCCTCGCAGTCCCGGACATCGGCCACCGCCGTCAAGCTGTTGGGAAGACTGGGACCCAGTCCCGACCGCGACACCATGGAGACAGCGGCTCCCGACCTGGACAGGGCATTGGCGACGGCCGCACCAATGCCTCCGCTCGCTCCCGTGATGAAAGCAGTCTTGCCCGATAGTTGATGGCTGATGATTTCGTTCATAACATAACCGCCTGAGTCGATTCGATAGCTTTCACTTTGGTGTCGATCTGAGTCCAGTCCTGGCTGGAAGAGTGCTGGTCGCTGCGTCACAGTGCATGAACGGTCCAGCCGGCATTGTGGGTCGTTCCTGGGAGCAACGTCACGAGGTCTTCACCCGTGTTGAACGCGTTGGGAGGGCAGGTCATGGGTTCCACTGCCAGCCCGATGCGGTGCCGTTCGGGTATCTCATGGTCCGCGGTGTGAAGCTGGACCCATGGGCAAGCCTGTCCCCAAGTCATTGCGACTCCGGTACCGCAGGGATCCCGTAGCTGTAGGCGTACTTCGTCCTCGCCAGGGATGGTACGGAGATCGGTGAAGGCGTGGTCTATTGCCGTCTTACCGAGCCGTTGGGGGCGGCGGTAATCGAATGGTGTGCCGTCCACGGAGGTACGTTGGAGCGGAATGAGTTTGTCCGGCGTGACGTCGAGGAAGGTGCCTGCGTCCAGTTCCAGTGACCATGTATCCAGGGCGGATGGCCCGGCCATGAGGTACGGATGGGGGCAGGTCCCGTAGGGGGCAGCGTGTTCCCCGGTGTTCGTGGCGGCGACGGTGGTGTGAAAACCTGACTCGTCCACAACGTAGCTGACATCGACCAGCAACTCGAAGGGGTAGCCCTTGCTCGGGCGCAGTACGTGCCGCAGTCCCAGGCGTGATCGTTCATGGTAGAGAACGGTCCAGGGAACGTGGGAAACCAGGCCGTGTAGCGCCGCCGCCCTGGAGGGCTCGTTGATGGGAACCGTAAGCTCAACTCCCCCGAAAATGTAGCGGCCGTCAGGAATGCGGTTGGGCCAGGGCGCGACGATGGCGCCCCGGTAGTCAGGAATCGGCTCACCGGGAGCGAACGGGACAAGCAGGTCACGGCCCTCATGGGTGAGCATGCGCACGGCGGCCCCGTCTTGCGTCACCGCCGCGCTGTAGCCGGCTGCGGAAATTCTGTAGTCCCCGGCGTTCACGGGGCAGCCACCGGCCGCGTGGCCACGACCCGCAACAACCTGGCAGCGACTGCCGCGGTTTCCACCCGTGCTGGGGCGAGGTAGGCGCGGGGATCAACGATATCCGGGGCAGCCAGCGCGGAGCGGACCGCACCCGTGAATGCGACGTTCAGGATGGTCCCCAGATTGATCTTCACCATTCCTGACGCAACGGCAAGGACCACGTCGTCGTCGGGCACGCCTGAGGACCCGTGGAGGACCAGTGGCACGGCCACTGCATTTTTGATCCGGGCGATGAGGTCGTGATCCAGCCGGGCCGTCTGTGCCGTCATGGCATGGGAACTGCCGACGGCGACTGCCAACGAATCCACCCCGGTATCGGCGGCAAACCTGGCGGCTTCGACGGGGTCGGTGCGCACTCCGGGGGCGTGGGCACCGTTCTTTCCGCCGATTTCTCCGAGCTCGGCCTCGACGTGCCATCCGCGCAGATGGGCCCACCTGGCTGCGCCGCGCGTCGCGGCGATGTTGTCCTGGAACCCTAGGCGGGAGCCATCAAACATGACGGACGTGATGGCAGTTCCGGCCGCCTCGCGGAGAATTCGCTCGTCCTCGATGTGGTCCAGGTGCAGCGACACGCGGGCATGGGAGGACTCTGCCAGCGCCGCCAGCCCGCTCACGAGCGGCTTGAGCCGGCCGCGGTGGAACTTGATGCAGTTTTCGCTGATCTGCAGCACGGCAGGCAGTTCCGTTTGCTCGGCGGCCTCAATGATGGCTTCCCCGTGCTCAAGGCTGATGACGTTGAAGGCTGCCAGCCCGACGCCGCTTCCGACCGCGTCGCGCATGAGCTCCCCCGTGTGTGCCAATGTCATATGAAATCTCCGTTGCGTTTGGTTGGAGCCGCCAACCTTGTAATCAGCAGCTTTCAGATGTGAGCTTGACAACATCTCCAATGAAATACAACAATATCCAATATCTTCCAATCAACCAACAGGCAGGGGTGAACCGGTGCTTCTCGTAGGACTCGACATCGGCACGACGGCGGTCAAGGCCGTGGTCATTGACGAGCACGGCGCCGCCCTCGCCGAGGGCCGGGCCGCTACACCGTGGTCTGTTTCGCCATTGGGGGTTCAGCTGGAGGCCGCCGAGCTTCTCGAGGCCGCGGCCTCCGCCCTCACCTGTGCACTCGCCACGGCACCGGACGGTGCGGTGGCTTCCATCGGCATCACCAGCATGGGTGAATCGGGCGTGCTGACCGGCCCGGACGGCAAAGCCGTGGGCCCGGTGATCGCCTGGCATGACCGGCGGGATCTTGCCGAACTGGAGAGCCTGCGCGCTGCCATTTCCGAGGACGCGTTCTCCGTCCGAACGGGCCTGCCAATGCGGGAACAGTGGTCCCTGACCAAACACCGCTGGCTCCTGACCCATGTGCCGGAGACCCGGGGGGCGACCGCGCGCCTTAACATCGCGGAGTGGATGGCCTTTTCGCTGGGCGGAGCCCCCGTCTCCGAGCTCTCCCTGGCTTCGCGTACCGGCTGGCTGGACCTCGCTTCCCGCAACTGGTGGACCGAACCCCTGGAATGGTCGGGGGCCAGCCGGGCCCTCATGCCGGAACTGGTGGTGGCCGGGACCAACCTGGGTGCTGTGAGCGCCGAAGCGGGGATAAGCCGCCTCACCGGGGCCGCCATCACGGTGGCGGGACATGACCACCAGGCGGCGGTCGCCGGTGCGGGGGCTTACCTGCCCGGCGATGTCCTTGACTCCTGTGGAACTGCCGAGGCCCTGGTGCGCGTCATTGAACCAGCCCTTTCGGAACCGGCCCTGCTCGAGCTGACATCCGCCGGAATTACTGCAGGCTGGTCCGTCTTTGAGGACAAATGGGCACTGCTCGGCGGCACACAGGCCGGGCTGGTCCTCCAGAACGCGTTGAAAATGCTCGGCCTCGACAGCGCCGACATCGCACGCCTTGACGCCGATCCCTCCCACGGCGTCGGTCCGCTTCATGCCACGATCGACGCCGGGCAGGGACTTTCGCTTCACGGCGTCACCGGGGCAACGAGCCAGGCAGACATCTGGCGGGCCGCGCTGGATGCCGTCACCCGGCAGGCCGTGGAAATTCACTCCCTGATGACCCGGGCGGCAGGCTCCCCGTCCCGGATGGTGGTGACCGGCGGCTGGTCCCGCAGCAGCGGACTCCTGCAGAGCAAGGAAAGAGTGTTCGGCGCCCTCACGGTGTCACCGGCCAAGGAATCGGGTGCACGCGGCGCCGCCTTTTTCGGAGGCCTCGCTGCGGGGATCTACGGATCTGCTGCAGATTTTCCCTCCGGCGCGGGCCCGCGCCCATCCTCAAATACCGCCCTCCAACCGGAAGGGGCCCTGTGATGCACGCCGTCCCCGGCCGCAATGAGCCGCGCTCCGATTCCCGGGTTCCATTCCCGGAGCAGCGGCGCGGACTCATCCTTGAGCGCCTCCGCGCCGAAGGCCGCGCCGACGCGGCCTCGATCGCAGAGGAGCTGGGCGTCACCGGTGAAACCGTGCGCAAGGACCTCATGGCCCTGGACCAGCTGGGCCTCCTGCGCCGGGTTCACGGCGGAGCCGTACCCGTGGGTCGCCTGACCTACGAGCCAGCCGTCTCGATGCGGACAGGCTTCATTGACGAAAAGACCCGTATCGCCAAGGCAGCGCTGCGGCACCTGCCCACCGGCAGTTCGGTGCTGCTCGATGCGGGATCCACCACAGGCAGGCTGGCCGCGATGTTCCCGCATGACAAGGAGTTAACCGTGTACACGAACACACTCAGTATCGCCATTGGCCTCCTGGACAGGCCGTTGCTGACGGTTCACACGCTGGGCGGACGGGTCCGTCCATTGACGGAGGCCGAAGTGGACGACTGGGCATCCCGGTCACTATCCGAGATCAACGTTGACATTGCCTTCCTCGGAGCGAACGCGATTTCGGTAGACAGGGGGCTTACCACTCCGGATCCGGCGGAAGCCGCAGTGAAGAAGTTGATGCTGGAAAGCGCCCGGCGGCGCGTCCTGTTGGCGGATCACAGCAAATTCGGGTGCGTGAGCAACTGCAAACACGCCGACCTTGCCGACATCGACCTCCTCATCACCGACTCCGGCCTTGACGGCCGCGAGCTCAAAGCCGTCCAGGCGGCAGGGGTGGAGGTGGAACTGGCATGATTGTGACCGTTTCACCGAATCCCAGCATGGATCGCACCATGTCCATCGACCGGCTGCCGCACGGGGACATTGTCCGCAGCCACCGGAGTTACAGCGAGCCGAGCGGCAAGGGGGTTAACGTCGCCGTCGCGCTGCATGCCAACGCCATCGACGTCGTCACAGTCCTGCCCGCCGGCGGCTTTACCGGGGTGCAAATGACCGGAATGCTGTCCGACCTGGGCGTCCCGCATGTCGCGGTGCCGATCGCACAGGAGATCCGCAGCAATGTCAGCCTGGTGGAACCCAATGCGACTGTCACCAAGATCAACGAGGTGGGTCCCAGTTTGGACGATGCGGAGGCCGCATCGCTGATCCGGGCTGCCTTGGACCAGGTCGGCGCCGATGACTGGCTTGTCCTGTGCGGGACGCTGCCGGATGGAGCGGTGGAACGGCTGTACATCGACTTGGTGGAGGGGGCTCACGGACGGACCGCCCGCGTTGCCGTCGACACTTCGGGGGAACCCTTGCGGAACGTCCTTCCGTACGGGCCCGACCTGGTCAAGCCCAATGCCGGCGAGCTCGCGGAGCTCACCGGACGGTCGTTGGAGACCCTGGGGGACGTCGTCGACGCCGCCGAGGAACTTCGACACCGGGGAGCCCGGGCCGTCCTGGCAAGCCTCGGATCCGACGGAGCAATCCTCCTCGACGATTCCGGCTGCTATTTCGGCCAGGCACGGGTGGACCGCGTCGTCAGCGCCGTCGGCGCCGGGGATGCACTGCTTGCCGGCTTCCTCGCCGGCGGCGCAAACGGACCCCGCGCCCTCCGGGAGGGCTTGACGTGGGCGGCTGCGGCCGTCCAACACGAGGGCACTCTTTACCGCGGTGGTGGGCCACGGATAAAAGTGGACATCCGCGACGATCTCGACCGGAACCGAGCCCTCAAGGAACCCTGCACCGCAGCGGGCCAACCGGCGGGGAGCCTGATCTAAGCCCGCCCCTCCGCCCGCCAGCACCACCACAACCTCGGGCCCCAAGGCCCTTGCCTGGCTACACGCAACCCAATTTCAAAGGAGAACCATGGTTACCAAGCGAACAGCGCGGCTCGCACTTATCTCGTCTCTCTCTGCTGCCACTCTTCTCGGCCTCACGGCCTGCGGCGGTTCCGCCCCGGCCACCACGTCTCCAGAGGACAAAGGGCTGATCGGCATTTCCATGCGGTTCATCGCCGGAAACGCCTGGTTGAGCACCATGTCCGACGGCGCCGTCAAGTCCGGAACCGCCAAGGGCTGGACGATGGAAGCCGTCGATGCCCAGGGCAGCGCCCAAACCCAGATCCAGCAGATGAGGACCTTCATCAACAAGGGCGCCAAGGCGATCATCATCGAGCCGGTGGGCGACCGCAACGTCGCCGGCGGCATAGAGGCTGCCAAGGCCGCCGGCATTCCGGTCATCGTCGTCAACGACCGTGTTTCGGAGGAGCTCGCCAAGAAGGTCGCCTGCAACGTGCACGACGACGGCGAAGCGACCGCCGAGCTGGTGGGAGCGAAAGCCGCGGCGGCCGCCGTCGCCAGGAAGGGTAAAAACTCCACCATCAACCTCTACATCCAGGCGCTGTTCCCCCAGGAGCTCGTCACCGAAAGCCGTGAAAACGGGTTCATGGCCGGCTGGAACAAGTACATGGAGCAGCACCCGACGGTGAAGACCAAGCGGATCCCCAACAACTACGGCGAAGCCCTGCCGGACAAGACCCTGACCGCGATGCGCAACGTGCTGGCCGGAAACCCGGACCTTGACGTCGTCTTCAACCAGACCGACGTCGTAATGCCGGCGGTGATTGAGGCACTCAAGGGCGCGGGCCGCATGGACCAGAAGGGTAAGACCGAGGTCATCCTGGCCGGGTTTGACGGCGGCATGGAGGTTATCAAGTCCATGGCCAAGGATCCCTCCTCCCCCGTGGTTGCAGACGGCCTGAACCAGCCGGCGCTCCAGGCGGCCTACGCCGTGGACGAAGCCATCGCCGCCGTGACCGGCACACCCACCGGCGAGTGTGAGGGCACCCCGGCAACCCGGATACTGCCCGCTCTGGCTGTGACCCCCGAGAACGCCGGCCAGTACATCAGCGACGACCTCGCCTTCGCTGGCGCCGAGTAGGCGGGACCATCATGACTGCATCCGTTGGGCTCGACCTGCGCCCCCTGATCGCGGTATCGGGAGTGTCCAAGGCATACCCGGGAACCCAGGCCCTCGCCGGCATCAATTTGGAAGTGATGCCCGGAGAAATCCACGGCATCGCCGGACAGAACGGCGCCGGAAAATCCACCCTGGTGAGAATCCTCTCCGGCGTGGAAAGGCCTGATTCCGGCAAAGTCCTGATCGACGGTGAGGCCGTCACGCTGGATAACCCGCAGGCGGCCCAGCGGGCGCGGATCATGACCGTTCACCAGGAACTCAGCCTGGTCCCGCACCTCTCTGTGGCGGAGAACATCTACGTTGGAGAACTGCCGCGCACCGCCGTCGGCACCATCCATTGGTCCAGGGTTCGCACCCAGGCCCGTGAACAGCTGCTACGCCTCGGGTTCGACATCGACGTCCGTGCCAGCGTGGCATCGCTGCCGATCGCCCACCGGCAGGCCGTGGAAATCGCCAAGGCCCTGACCCGGGACGCCCGGGTCCTGATCCTGGACGAACCCACGGCCACCCTGCCGCGTCACGACGTGAACCAACTGTTCGACCTGCTGAACGAGCTAAAGAAGCTGGGCCTGGCCATCATCTACATTTCGCACCACTTCGACGAGATGTACGCAATCTGTGACAGAATCTCCGTCTTCCGGGACGGCCAACGCGTGGCGCTTCACGACGGCGACGAAAAGCAGCACGATGCCATCCTGCAGTCCATGCTCGGCGGGGTGAGCCCGGAGCGGTCAGCAAAGCTTCAGGTGGGGCCCGGAGACATGCCCAGGCTCGGCACCGGCCGGACCGAGGGCGAGGTGGTGCTGTCAGTCCGTGGCCTCCGTGATGGCCACGACCTGCACGGGGTGGACCTGGACCTTCACAAAGGCGAGGTGCTCGGCATAGCCGGCCTTTCCGGCAATGGCCAAAGCCAGCTTGCCGCGGCTTTGTTCGGAGCTGAAAAGTCCCAGCACGAGGAGTTTCTGGTCAACGGCCGGGAGCGGCGTCGGCAGGATCCCGCCCACTCGATCGCCCTGGGTATCGGCTTGCTCCCCGAGGAACGCAAGACGCAGGGGCTGATCCTGACCATGTCCATCACACGGAACATCACCATGGCCTCTCTGCCGCGGTTCTCGCCCGGGAATTTCCTGAACAAGGCCAAAGAACAGAAGGCAGCAGTGCGCATGCGTGACGCCCTTGCCATCAAGACCGCACACGTCGGCGAAGCGGTGGGAAACCTCAGCGGCGGCAACCAGCAAAAGGTTGCCCTTGCGAAGTGGCTGGTCAGCGGCGTCAGCACGCTGATCATCGTCGAACCCACCCGGGGCGTGGACGTGGGGGCAAAACTTGAGATCTACGAACTCATCCGCACGTTCGCGGACCAGGGTGGCAGCATCATCCTGATCACGTCCGAAATCGATGAGGCCCTGATGTGCGACCGGGTGCTCATCCTTAGCCGGGGCCGGACCGCCGGCGCCGTGAGCCGCAGCGAGATTGAGCAGCGCGGGGAGGCCGCGATCCTCGACCGCTTCAACTGACCGTCCCGATAACCAAAACAATGGAGTTCAAACCCGTGGCAACCAACACCACCCCAATACCGCCGGCACGAAGGCTTGCCCAAAGCCTGCCGTCCGCCCTCACTTCGCTCCGCACGTTCGTCGCTTCGCTCGGCTCCAAGGGATACCTGCTGGCCGTCGGCGCCATCGTCCTTCTCGTCGGCAGCGCACTCTCCCAGCACTTCATGACCTCACGAAACCTCATATCGGTCCTGATCACCGCTTCTGTGGTGTCCGTCCTCGCCGTCGGACAGTACCTCGTGATCGTCACCGGCGGCATCGACCTCTCGGTAGGGGCCGTCGCAGCAGTGTCGTCGGTGATAGCGGGGCTGGCCCTTCAGCAGGGCACGCCCTGGCCCGTCGCCCTCCTTCTTGCACTGCTGACCGCCGGCCTGATCGGGGTCTTCAACGGCCTGATGATCGTCTACGGCGGCATCACCCCGTTCATCGTGACGCTGGCGATGATGAGCATCGCCCGCGGTGTGGCATACATGCTGCAGACGGGGCGGCAGGTCGCGATCGAGGACCAAGGCTTCCTTGCGGCCTTCACCGCCAGCGTGGGTCCCATGCCCGCGCCGGTCATGATCGCCCTGCTGGTGACCATCGTCTTCGCCGTCGTCATGTCCCAGACCCGCTTCGGCCGCCGGCTCTTCGCACTGGGAGGCAACCCGGAAGCCGCCAGGCTGTCCGGACTCCCCATCAAGCGGGACATCATCGGCGCCTACTTCCTCTCCTCCCTCCTGGCCGGCCTGGGCGGGGTGATGATCGCCGCACAGCTGACCGAGGGCAGCGCGATCATTGGCGAGGGCTACGAGCTCAACGCAATTGCCGCCGTCGTTGTGGGCGGGGCGTCCCTTTTCGGCGGCACCGGCGACCCTGTCAGCGCCGTCCTGGGAGGCCTGATCATCGCGGTGATCCTGAACATCATGGACCTTCTCGGCATTCAGGCCCAACCCCAGCTGGTGGTCAAAGGGGCCGTGATCCTGCTGGCCGTCCTGTTCACCAGCGGCGTGGGCAACAAGCTGCCCGGCGCCCTTCGAAAACTCATCTTCCAGCAGCGCTACACGGGCAAGCCCACTACTCAAGCGACGCCGCTCGGCGCTGCACCGGCAAAGGACAAGGAGGAAGCGGATGTCCGCCACTAACGAGGCCACGCTGACCCGGTGGCGGTTCTTCACGGAGGCGGAAGCCGAAACCGTGGACGCCATCTGCGCGCGCATCTTTCCCAGCGGCGACGGAAAACCCGGCGCCCGGGAAACCAAGGTCATCACCTACATCGACAGGACGACGGCGGACGAGGACGAGGCCCTGCGCCGCTGCTACCGAGACGGAGTGGAGGCCCTGAACGGCCTCAGTTCCGAGCTGTACGGCCAACGGTTCGCGGAGCTGTCCGACGAACGCAAAGACGAGGTGCTGGAACGCATCGAAGCCAGCGGAGCCGCTGAATCCACTGGAGCCCCGGAGGGCCCCGAAGATGAGGGCCTCCTGGCCACGTTCTTCGCCCTCGTCTGGGAACACACGATCCAAGGCATGTTCTGCGACCCCCACTACGGCGGCAATCACGAGGCCCTGGGCTGGCAGCTGGTCGGCTTCCCAGGGGCCCAATGGGGCTACAACGCCGAACAAATGCGGCCCGGCTTCGATTCCAAAACCATCCCCATCAAGACACTTGAAGATCTACGCAGAGAGTTGAGGCGAGCAGATGCCTGAGACTGCAGAGGCCATCGTCGTCGGGCTGGGAGCATCCGGAGGCATCATCGCCGAGCAGCTGACCAAGGCCGGAATCCGGGTGCTTGCCCTCGACAAGGGACCCGTGCACACCACCGAGGAATTCACCTTCAAGCAGGACGAAGTCAAGTACTACTCCCGCGGCTCCCTCGTCCCCCAGCTGGCAACCGACCCCGTCACTTGGCGGCCGGACGAAAAGTCCACCGCACGGCTGCTCCCCTGGGCAGCCGGGGTACGCGGGAACAGCGAACCCCTGCACTTGCCGCCCTCCATTGGTCCCGGCGGCGGAACCCTGCACTGGGGCGGTGCTTCCTGGCGCCACCGCGACGCCGACTTCCGCATGAAATCCCTCATCGAGGAGCGCTACGGTGCCGACGCCCTGGACGAGGATTCCACCATGGTGGACTGGCCCATCGGCTACAGCGACCTGGAACCCTACTACGACCGCGTCGAATGGGAACTGGGCGTCTCGGGCCGGGCGGGAAACGTCAAGGGCGCGCCGGACCCGGAGGGTAACCCCTACGAATCCCCCCGGGAGCGCGGCTTCCCGATGCCCCCGCTGCGCACGGCGCCGGCCGACGACAGGTTTAAAGCGGCCTGCCAGCGCCTCGGGTACCGCCCCTTCCAGCAGCCGGCTGCGGTGGCTTCCACAGACTACAAGTCGCTAAAGGGCTGCGAATACTGCGGTTTCTGCCACGGCTTCCTGTGCCACGTCAACGCCAAGCAGTCCAGCCGCATCACCTCCGTCGAGGCGGCCCTGCAGACGGGCAACCTGGAAATCCGTTCCAACTCACGGGCCTTCCGGCTAGACCGCGACCCTTCCGGCCGCCGGATCACCGGAGTCTCCTACTTCGACGCCGACGGCAACGTCCACGAGGTGCAGTCCAGCCTCGTGGTGGTGGCCTGCTACGCCTTGGAGAACAGCCGTCTGCTGCTCGCCTCCGGCATCAACGCCAGCGGCCAGGTGGGCCAGAACTTCATGACACACAGCTTCGGCTGGTGCAGCGTGGTCCTGCCAGAGTTCAGCAATCCCTTCATGGCACCCCTCGTCGCCGCCAGCGTCGTGGACGATCTGAACTGCGACGGCGTGCCGGACAACGACGAAGGGGTGCTGTGGGGATCCGTCCTGACCAGCATTCCCGGCGACCTCCAGCCCATTGAAGCCGCCCACAACCTCCCGCCCGGCATGCGCCGCTGGGGTCAGGGCTTCAAGGACTGGTTCTCCGAGAACTACCGTCGCCTGATGGGCATCCACAACCAGGTTCCCAGCTTCCCGTCCAGGAAGTACTACTGCGACCTCGATCCGGTGGTGAAGGACAAGTTCGGCCAGCCGGCGCTGCGCATCACGCACGACTGGTCCGAGCATGACCTGGCCGCCCTTAAGTACTTCGAGAAGGTCAAGCGCGCCATCGCCGAGGAAATGGGCGCCACCCAGTTCTGGTCCGAACCGACGCCCCCGGCATACCACCTGTCCACGCACGAGGTGGGAACTCACCGGATGGGCGAGAACCCAGCCGATTCCGTCGTCGACATCTACGGCGAGTCCCATGAATGCAAGGGCCTGTTCGTCGTCGGTGGCGGCCAGTTTCCCACGCTGTCCGGCTACAACCCGACCCAGACCCTGCAGGCGCTGGCGTATCTCAGCGCCGACCGCATCCTCGACAAGGTCTGACCGGGCCCGTACCGGAACACTAAACCCCCGAAAGAACACCTCGTCTACCTGAAACCCCAGGCGACGACGCGATAAAGAAAGAGAAATAACAAATGGTTGACCCGTATGCCATCGTGGCATTGTCCAACACCGTCCACACCATCAAGAAGCGCGAAGACGCCATCGAGAACACCAAACGGATCTGCGACTTCATGGACCCGGCCGTCATGGTGGCGGCCACCGACGGCGCACCCGTCAAGCTTGTTGTCCTGCCGGAAATGGCAATTCAGGGCATGCTGCCGGACTTCAAAGCCGGCAACCGCGAAGCCCACGAAGCCTTCGCCATGACCATCCCCGGACCGGAGACCGAGATCCTCGGCCAGAAGGCCCGCGAGCTCAACACCTACATCGCCGCTGAGCTCTACCTTGTCCGCGACGACGACTTCCCGGGCCACCTCTTCAACGTGGCCTTCATCATCGACCCCAACGGTGACGTGGTCTACAAGCGTTACAAGTCCACCTCGGACGCGTACGAGGGCGGCGCCCTGGGCACCACCAACCCGCACGACATCTGGGACGAATTCATTCAGAAGCGCGGCAACGGCAACCTCCTGGATGCCTTCTTCCCGGTCGCCAAGACCGAGATCGGCAACATTGGCTACATCATCTGCCACGAGGGCGCCTACCCGGAGACCTCCCGCGGCCTGGCGATGAACGGTGCCGAACTCATCATCCGCGGCACACTGATCGAGCCGCAGGTGGGCATGGGGATGTGGGAGCTGCAGAACCGCGCCCACGCCATGTTCAACCAGGTCGTGGTGGTCGCTCCGAACCTGGGCCCGCAGCGCAACGACGACGGCAGCCTCTTCGACCTCTTCGGTGGCCAGTCGATGATCGTGGACCACAAGGGCCGGGTCCTGGTGAAGAACGAAGGCGTCAGCGCCGGCGACTCCTTCGTCAGCAGCGTCATCGACCTGGAGGCGCTCCGCCGCTCGCGGGCTGCCAACGGCGTGACCAACTGGTTCAAGGACCTGCGCACCGAAATGTATGCGGGTATCTACGAACAGCCCATCTACGAAAAGAACCAGTACCTCAACGAGCTGCCGGCCGAAGGCTGGCTTGCCCGTGAGGCGAAGCGCCGTGGCATGAACATCGAAAAGCTCATGGAACGCGGACTCCTCACGGCGCCGTCGAGCAACTAACTCCCCGCAAGAGGGAAACCACTGCGGGCGTCCGGCCCAGGCCGGACGCCCGCAGTCCATCACCAATCCCTGCAAAACCCGAAAGGTAGACGCATGTACGCCGCCGTCCTCCGTGCCCCCGGACCCGTCGAGAACCATCCGCTGGACTACAGCGAGGTCCCTGAACCCGTACCCGGACCCGGTGAAGTCGCGATCAGCGTGCTCGCCTGCGGGGTCTGCCGGTCCAACCTGCACATGATCGAGGGTGACTGGCTGCCCGGCACCCCCGCCGCGCTGCCTATCATCCCGGGCCATGAGGTTGTGGGCCGGGTGAAGGCCGTTGGTCCCGGCGTGGACAACCTCGCGGTGGGCGACCGGATCGGCGTCCAGCCCATCTGGTCCGCGTGCGGCATGTGCGGGCACTGCATCGGCGGTCATGAGCAGCGCTGCCGGCGGCGGCAGATCACCGGAGAGACACGCGACGGCGGTTACGCGGAAGTCATGCTCGCGAACGCCGCCTTCGCCTGCAAGATCCCCGATTCCCTGTCCGATACCGAGGCTGCGCCACTGTTCTGCCCGGGGATCACCGCCTACGGCGCGGTGAAGAAGGCGCTGCTGCGGCCGGGACAGAACGTGGCCGTGTTCGGCGTCGGCGGCGTCGGCCACCTGGCGCTGCAGATGGCCGGGCTCACCGGCGCCCACGTCAACGCCGTCTCCCGGAGCGTGAAGGCCCGGACCCTTGCCGAGCAGCTGGGTGCACACGGCGCATATGTGCCTGCCGGAAGCGAGGCAGGCCTGGTGCTTCGGGACGGGTCCCAGGACGCGGCCATCGTCTTCGCCCCGTCGGACCGGGCCGTTGCCGAAGCGCTGCGCGTCATCAAGCCGGGCGGCCGCGTGGTGCTCGGCGTGGCACAGTCCGTGGGCGTTATGGACATCGGCGACGAAAAAACTGTGGTCGGAACGGTGCTGGGTACGCGCCAGGACATGGCGGACGTACTAAGCCTCGCAGTGGACGGCAAGCTCCACGCTGTCCATGAAGACTTCCCGCTCAGCGAGGCCAATCAGGTGCTGCAGCGGCTCAAGAACGGCCAGCTGCATGGCCGTGCCGTACTGGTGCCCGGCGCATGAGTGCCGTCGCCGGCCGGGAACCGCAACGGTTCATCATCGTGGGCCGGGGCTGGCGCGCCGACTTCTACCTGCGCATAGCCCGAAGCCTTCCCCACCTCTTCACCTGCGTCGGTGCGGTCACGCGAACATCAGAAGGCGGGGAGTACATGGAGCAGCAGTGGGGCATACCCACATACCGGACCCTCCAAGAGGCAGCCCGGAGCCTGGACCCGGACCTCGCCGTCACGTGCGTCCCCCGGCACGCCAACCCGGAGGTCGTCCGTGCACTCATTGGCCTCAACATTCCGGTCCTTTCGGAAACGCCGCCCGCCGCTGACCTTCCCGCACTGCTCGCGCTGTGGCACGACGTGGGGTCCACGGGCATGGTCCACGTGGCCGAGCAGCACCCCTATCTTCCCTTCTTCCGCGCAGTCCGCCGCCTCCTCGACGCCGGCAAGTTCGGGGAAGTCAGCTCCGCCACCGCGTCCTGGACCCACGACTATCACGCCATGGCCATCCTGCGGTCGGTGCTCGCCATAGGACACGACCGCGTACACATCCTGGCGATGTCCCGGCAGTCCCCGCTCCTCAACGGACCAGACCGGCAGGGCAAACCCGATCACAAGAAACTGGACGACGTCCGCACCACACTCGCGCTCCTAAGTTCGGGCTCCAAAACAGGGCTCTACGACTTCACCGAGACCCAGTGGTTCAATCCCCTGCGCGGACGGCATTTCCAGCTCCGCGGCAGCCACGCCGAACTCACCGGCAACCGGCTCACCTGGTTAAACGACGACGGCGACCCCATCAGCGCACCGATCGAACGACGCCAACTCGGCATCAACGGCAACCTCGAAGGCGCCGATCTGGACACACTCAGCGCCGCAGGGGAAATCCTCTACGTGAACCCTTTCCGCGGCGCCCGGCTCTCAGACGAGGAGATCGCCATGGCCACCTGCCTCAACAACACGCTGCCGGAAAACCGCACCCAGGGCTACTCCCTGGCCGACGCCTGCCAGGACCACTATCTCTCCCTCCTCATTCATGAAGCCGCTGGGTCAGGAGGGAGCCTCAACTCGACGCCACAACCATGGCAGGCCGTTCCGAGCCTCCACACCTCATCGGGCCACCAGCTCACACCAGCGCGTGCCGTCACCGGCCTGGAACCAACCAAATAACAACCGATTCGAAGGAACGACAATATGCAGAAGCGAACCCTGGGACGCACCGGGCTATCCGTCTCCCCAGTCTGCGTGGGAACAAGTGCCCTGGGCAGCCACCCCACACAATACGGCTATGAAGTCAGCCACGAGACGGCGGTAGCCACCATCCGCCGAGTGTTCGACGGACCGTTCAACTTCGTCGACACCTCCAATGAATACGGGCACGGCGGCGACAGCGAACGCCGGATTGGCGAAGCCATCAAAGAAGCGGGCGGCCTGCCGGCAGGCATTGTCCTCGCCACGAAAGTCGACCCCGTCGTCGGCACCACGGACTTCTCCGGCGACCGGGTCCGCAAGTCCGTGGAGGAAAGCCTCGAACGGCTCGGACTGGACAGACTGCAACTCGTCTATTTTCACGACCCCGAAAAGATCACCTTCGAAGAAGGAACGGCGCCTGGAGGTCCCCTAGAGGCCCTCATTGACCTGAAGAACCAAGGCGTTATCGAACACCTGGGTGTTGCAGGCGGCCCCATCGACCTCGAACTGAAGTACCTGGCGACCGACGCCTTCGACGTCGTCATCAGCCACAACCGCTACACCCTCGTGGACCAGACGGCGGAGCCGCTGATCCAGGACGCGGCGGCCCGCCGCGTGGCATTCGTCAATGCCGCCCCATTCGGCGGCGGCATGCTGGTCAAAGGTCCGGACGCAGTCCCGAACTACTGCTACCGCCCGGCGAGCCCGGCGATCGTGGAGCGGGTCCGGAAAATGGAACAGCTGTGCAAGGCGCACGATGTGCCCCTGGCCGCCGCGGCGCTGCAGTTCTCCACCCGGGACCCACGTGTCGCGTCCACGATTGTAGGGATGTCCGAACCCCGCCGCGTTGCCCAGACAGCCGAACTCGCCGAGTGGGACATTCCGGCCGAGCTGTGGGACGAACTGATCCCGCTGGCCCGCGCCGCCGGTTCCGGGGAATTGGGATAACCGCCTACCTTCCCAAACACCGTGAATGCCTCCGCCAGGTCCCATACCGGAATCTGACGGAGGCATTCCGGCGTGCTGGCCGACGTCACCGTGCCCCGGTAATTCCAGAT
Organism: Arthrobacter sp. NPDC093139; assembly: GCF_044754165.1. Classification (NCBI taxonomy): domain Bacteria; kingdom Bacillati; phylum Actinomycetota; class Actinomycetes; order Micrococcales; family Micrococcaceae; genus Arthrobacter; species Arthrobacter sp. NPDC093139. The sequence goes on along the minus strand of NZ_JBIVOO010000007.1, from coordinate 44,185 downwards.
TCTCGTCAGCAGGAATTTCATGACACCGTTAGGAGGAGTCAACCGGCCAGCTAAGCCGCTTTACAGGAGGTAGCCATGACCCCAGCCGCAGAACAGGCCAACGGGCGTCCGGACACGCGCGTGCCCTACGCGGACCAGAGAAGAGAATTCATCCTTGCCACACTCCGAACGAACGGCCGCGCCGATGCCGCCGACATGGCTCTGGAACTCGGGGTCACGAACGAAACCGTCCGCAAGGACTTTGTAGCCCTCGAGCAACTCGGATTGCTCCGCCGCGTCCACGGTGGGGCGATCCCCGTGGGGCGCCTGACCTATGAACCTCCCCTGGCAACGAGAACAGCCCTCTCCGAGGAGAAGGAGCTCATCGCCCGGGCGGCCCTCCAGCACTTGCCCGCCGACGGCTCAGTACTCATCGATGGGGGGTCCACGACCGCGAAGCTGGCCGAAATCCTGCCGCGGGACCGTGCGCTGAGGGTCTACACCAACACGCTGTCAATCGCCATCACCCTCATGGATGCGCCGTTGCTGACGGTTTACACACTTGGCGGACGCGTCCGCCCGGTCACCTCCGCGGAAGTCGATGACTGGGCAGCCCGGGCACTTGCTGAAATCAACGTGGACGTAGCGTTCCTCGGAACCACAGCCGTCTCCCTCGAGCGGGGCCTCACAACTCAGGATGCGGCCGAAGCGGCCGTCAAGCGGCTCATGCACGCCAGCGCCCGTCGCCGGATTCTTCTCGCCGATCACAGTAAGTTCGGGAAGGTCAGCAACTGCAAACACGCAGATCTGGGCGACATCGACCTCCTTATCACTGATACCGGCATCAACCCCCAGATGCTGAAGTCGCTGCGTTCAGCAGGCCTCCGTGTGGAGACGGTCTGACCCCTCGTCAACGATTAACAGGCCCTCATCTACGGGCACACCGCAGTCAGTCGTCGCCCCGTTCTGAACGGCGAACGCGGTGCTGGCCCCACCCGGCGTCCAATCCTGAAAAGACCAGGACGGAAATCGGCCTCGTACAACGTTTGGCCTCATCGCCGGACTTGCCGGGCCGTGGTTCGCCTGCCAATGCGCGCTGAAATCGTATGTCAGGGTTCCGGCTGGCGCGCCATCCCTGAATTCGATACAGCAGTGCCGCACGTCCCTGCGATCGCCGAGGACCATCTCTATCCCCATGATGAAAGTTCCCGTGCATGGAAGCTCTCCGCTGTACTCAAACTCGAGAACGCAGTCACGATCGGTTCGCGAGACAGCTGCCCTGACTAGCCGGGGCGCCTGAAGGCAAACTTGGTCATAGGCGTGAGTACACATGGCGACTCCTCATACACGGGACCCAATGGTGGTCTTTCTGATGCCCGACAATTAATCCTTGCTGCTGAAGGCGGCGTCGAAGCTGGTCTGCGAGGCCGGGAAGTCGAACTTCTTGAGCGCGGCGAGGGCTTCGGGGGCGCCGTGGAGGCGGTCCATGCGGGCGTCTTCCCATTCGATGCTGATGGGGCCGGTGTAGCCGATGGCGGTGAGGGCGCGGAAGGAGGATTCCCAGGGGACATCGCCGCGTCCGGCGGAGACGAAGTCCCAGCCGCGGCGGGGGTCGCCCCAGGGCAGGTGCGAGCCCATGACGGTGTTCCGGCCCGTCATGCGCAGCTTGGTGTCCTTGCAGTCCACGTGGTAGATCCGGTCCTTGAAGTCCCAGATGAAGGAGACGGGGTCGATGCCCTGCCACATCATGTGGGAGGGGTCCCAGTTCAGGCCGAACGCCTCCCGGTGGCCGATGGCTTCCAGGGTCCGGACGGTGGTCCAGTAGTCGTAGGCGATCTCACTCGGGTGGACTTCGTGGGCGAAGCGGACGCCGCATTCGTCAAAGACGTCCAGGATGGGGTTCCAGCGGTCCGCGAAGTCCTGGTACCCGGCGTCGATGACCTTTTCCGGCACGGGCGGGAACATCGCGACGTACTGCCAGATGGAGGAACCGGTGAAGCCGACGACGGTGTCCACGCCCAGGGCCTTGGCGAGCCGGGCGGTGTGTTTCATTTCCTCGGCGGCGCGCTGGCGGACGCCTTCGGGGTTCCCGTCGCCCCAGACCCTGGCGCCGACGATCGCTTCGTGGCGGAAGTCGATCGGGTCATCGCAGACGGCCTGGCCCTTGAGGTGGTTCGAGATGGCCCAGACTTTGAGGTTGTATTTTTCCAGCACGGCGAGTTTGGATTCGACGTAGCCGGGCTCGTCCCAGCGCCAGGCGTCCAGATGGTCCCCGGACACGGCGATCTCGAGGCCGTCGTAGCCCCAGCCGGACGCGAGCCGCGCGACTTCCTCGAAGGGCAGGTCGGCCCACTGGCCGGTGAACAGGGTGAACGGGCGGGTCTGTTGATTGGTCATAGCTATTTCCGTTCCGGGAGGATCGCCTACGCCGCGGCGTAAGCGATGACGTTTTCTTTCGTTGCTTGGGCTTTATCCAGTTCGGCCACTACTCGGCCGGCCCGCATGACCATCACTCTGTCGGAGAGCTCGAGCAGCTCGGGGAGCTCGCTGGAGATCACGAGTACGGCTACGCCTCTGCGGGCCAGCTGTTCGATCAGACGGTGGATCTCGGCCTTCGCACCGATGTCGATGCCCTTTGTTGGCTCGTCCAGGATGAGGACCTTGGGATTGCTTGCCAGGCAACGGGCGATGATGACCTTTTGCTGGTTGCCGCCGGACAGGGACTGTATCGGCGTTTCCGCAGACGGGGTCCTGACATCGAGTTCCTTGATGTAGTCGCCGACCATCTTCTTTTCGAGGCCCCGCCGCAGCACGCCCCATTTACTGACCTGTTTCAGGAGGGTCAGCGTGGTGTTTTCGCGAATGGACAGCATTGGAATGATGGCCTGCAGCTTGCGCTCCTCCGGGACGAGGGCAATGCCGGCAGCGATGCCGGCCGAGGCACCATGGAGACTCAGTTTCCGGCCGTTTACCTCTACGGTTCCGGCGTCGGCTTTGTCTGCCCCGTATATGCATCGGGCGACCTCGGTCCGGCCTGCACCGACGAGTCCTGCGAGTCCAACGATCTCCCCTGCATGCAGCTGGAGGTTCACGTCCTCAAACGCACCTGCCAGGCTTAGACCCCGCGCCTCGAGAACAAGTTCACCGCGTTCGCGGGGAATGTGCTCGTAGAGGTCAACGTCCTTGCCCACCATCAGCTGCACAACGGAACGGGCATCAAGTTCATCTGCCGGGACGGATGAGGCCACCGTTTTGCCTTCGCGGATGACGGTTATCCGGTCGGCCAGTGTGAAGACTTCCTCCAGTTTGTGCGAAACGTACATGATCGCCAGGCCTTTGCCCCGCAGCTCGTTAACCAGCTTGTACAGTTTCTCAACGTCCTGCTCGGTCAGGGCGGTGGTGGGCTCATCCATGATGATGACTCTCGCGTCCTGGGCTATGGCCCGCGCGATTTCCACCATTTGACCGTCCACCGTTGAGAGCGCCATGGCAGGGGTGTCGAGGTTGAGGTGGGGCGCGACCTGGTCGAGGGCCTTGCGTGCGCGCTTACGGATCTCGCGGCGGGAGAGGATGCCGTTGTGTCCGCCCCAGTTTCCCAGAAGAACATTCTCGGCCACGGACAGGTCCGGGACCAGGTTGTGCTCCTGGTAGATGGTGGCGATGCCGGCGGCCTTGGAGGCCACTGTGCTGGAAGGCATGAGCTCGCCGTCCACGTACACGCCGCCTTCGTCCGGAGTGTAGAACCCGCTGAGTGTCTTGATCAGCGTTGATTTACCGGCCCCGTTTTCACCGCAGACGCAGTGCACCTCTCCGGCATGAAGCTCAAAGTTCATGCCGGAGAGGGCGACGACGCCCGGAAACAGTTTTACGAGATTGCGTGCTTCAACGATTGCTGGAGCGCGTCCGGGCGTCACGGTCATGGCAGTTCCCTCCTCAGGAAGGTGAGTCCGTCCCTGGCCAGCGCGTCCATGGACGGTGCCACCGGCCGCCAGAGCGAAACGGCCTTGGCGATTTCCTCGACCGTGGGAAGGAACGATTCGACAACAATGGAACCCTGGTAATCGATCGTTTTCAGCGCGTCAAAGGTCTCGGACCACGGGACGTGTCCGCTGCCGGGCGTTCCGCGGTCGTTTTCCGACACTTGGAAGTGGAAAACCTTGTCACCGGCAGAAGTGATGGCCTCACCGATGTTCTTCTCTTCAATGTTCATGTGGAACGTGTCGAGCATGAGGCCCACGTTGTCCCGGCCGATCAGTTGGCACAATTCCAGACCTTGCTGGACAGTGTTGACCAGGTCGGTTTCGAAGCGGTTGAGCGGTTCGATGGCCAGCGTGACTCCACGTTCGGAGGCGTAGTCGGCCACTTCGCGCAGACTGTCGGCCGCCCACTGGCGCTGCTGCTGGCGTTCCCCGGGGGAAAGCAGCCGGGCTTTGCCGGTGGCCGAGTACATAGGGCCGGCCACATGGGGTGATCCGACGGCTTGCGCGATGTCAATGCAGAGTTTCAGGTAGTCAATGCCCTGCCGCCGCTTCTGCGGGTCCTCGTGCGAGACGTCACGGTCCGGTCCGAATGCGCCGCAGATGGACACGGGCAGTCCGGTCCGTTCCGAGGCTTTCTTCAGTGCTTCCGCGCTGACCACCGCAGGGTCTTCAATGCAGACTTCGATCAGGTCGTAGCCCATTTCTTTAGCGACATCGAACTGATCGACGTCCTCATCGGTGAATGGGGAGACCAGGATGAAGGTGCTGACTCCGAATTGGTATTTACTCATTGGGCCACAGCTCCTGTTCCAGCTTCTTCATTTCGTTGATGGCTTTTTCGGTGTAGGGGTCAAGGAACTCCAGGTGGCCGCCGCGTGCCATCATGGCAAAGGGGTTTGACGCGGCGGGCAGGAGCTCGAATGTCAGGTAGCCGTCGAAGTTGATGTCCTTCAGCGTCTGCAGTGTCGGACGGAAGTCGATGTGTCCTACGCCGGGGGCTGCACGGTTTGAATCGGCCAGGTGGACATGGTTGACCTTGCTGCCGGCACGGGCGAAGGCGCCGTGAATGGTGTCTTCTTCGATGTTCATGTGGAAGAGGTCACCATGCACGCCGGCGTTCTTCAGGCCGGTAGCGTCCAGAAGTTCAACGGCGCGGTCGAGCCGGTTCAGGAAATGTGTCTCGTACCGGTTCCATGGTTCGAGGGTGATGTTGATGCCGACGCCGGCCGCATATTCGCCAAGCGTGCGGACGTTCTCCACAGCCCATTCCCATTCCTGTTCGTCGCTGGCCAGGGCTTCGGTCTTACCCACCGGGGAAGGTCCGACGATGATGGTCGGAGCTCCGACGGCGGCGGCGAAATCGGCTACCGACTTGCCGTAGTCGAGGGCCTTCTGCCGGTTGGCGGCGCTGGGGTTGATCAGGTCGCGTTCCTCGCCGAACCAGATGCTGCAGATGGAGCTGACGTCAATGCCTGCGTCCTTGGTGAGCTGGTTGATTTCTTCGACGTTGTGCGTTGCCGGTTCTCCTACGAGTTCGATGGCGTCGTAGCCATAGCGGGCGACGCGGTCGATGCCTTTGGCGATGTCTTCCTGGTAGTAGACGATGGCGTTGTAGGAATACTTGAAGCGGGACATGTTTCTCCTTGAGTTGGAATTGGTTTGTTCTGCCGGGCCACGTAGCGGGGCCCGGCCGTTAGGGCGTTTGGGGCCCTAGTCCTTGAAGATGTTGCCCCAGAGCTTGGGGTCATCAACGTTCTCTTTGGTGATGAGCTTGGTGTCGGTCAGCTGCATCTTGGGGACCTGCTTGCCGTCCAGCAGGTCAACTTGGGCCTGAAGGGCCAGTGCTCCCATTTCGAAGGGGTTCTGGTCCATGGTGGCGTCCTGGATACCCTTGCGGATGCGGTCCAAGGCGAGGGGTGTGCCGTCGACTCCGACGAGCGGGATGTGGTTTGCGGCTCCGACCGGGGCGTCCTTGTTGATCTGGGAGAGGCCGGAGACGATGCCACGCACCATTTCGTCGTTGTGGCTGAAGAGGCCGTTGATGCTTGAGTCGGCGGTGAAGTTATCGACGGTCAGGGACAGGGCGTTGTCTGCAGTCCACTGCGCGTCACGGCCGATGACCTTAATATCGGGGAACTGCTTGATGCCGTCGGTGAAGCCCTTGCCGCGCAGAATCGCGTGGTAGGCGCCCTTGGCTCCTTGGTATTCAAGGACGGTTCCCTTGTTTCCCATCAGTTTGGCCACGGCTTCAGCGCCGAGTTTGCCGGCCTTTTCGTTGTCGAAGGCGACGGCTGCGTCGGCGATGTCGCCCGGGATCACGGAGTCGACGGTGGTGACGGTCTTTCCGGCATCGTGGATCATCTGGACTCCGGGGACGAGTTCAGCGGAGTTATTGGGGCTAAGGACGATGCCGTCTACGCCCTGAGCGAGCTGGTCCTGGATCTGGCTGATCTGGGTGCTGGAGTCGCCTTTGGCATCAAGGAGTGTCACCTCGACGCCGAGTTCCTTCGCCTTATTCTTCACGCCCTGTCCGAGGGCAACCATGAACTCAAAGCTCTGGCTGTAGAGCAGGACGGCGATTTTTTTTGTCTTCTTTCCGTCGCTTGCTTCCTGGGCGGCGCTGGGTGTACCGCAGCCGGTCAGGGCGATGGTAGCGGCGGAGATTGCCGCAAGGACCGCCAGTTTGGGTGAGGTCTTCATTGACTTACTCTTTCTGTTGAGTGCTTAGATGTGCCGGCCGGGCCGGGCTGTAAGCGGGTGAGGTGTTAGGCCGGTGTTCCGGTCGTGTGCGCTGTGACGGCTCCGGCGCTTGTGGTGCCGGCCGTCTTCGGGTCTATCGCCGGCGGCGGCCCGATCTTGCGTTTCCGCGACAGGTTCTTTTGGACGTACTTGTAGCGGTACACGTCCAGGGCGGCGGCAGCGAAGATGACGACGCCTTGAACGATCCGGTCGTAGGACGAGGGGATGCCGAGCAGGTTTACGGCGTTCGAGACCATGGCGATCAACAGCACGCCGAGCAAGGTGCCCTTGATGTTTCCCTGGCCGCCGAAGAGGCTGGTTCCGCCGATGACCACGGCGGCGATGACGGTCAGTTCAATGCCGTCGCCGGCACGGGGGCTTCCGGAGGCCAGCCGGCCCGTGAGCAGGAGGCCTGCCATTCCCGCGGAGAGACCGGCGATGATGTAGGCGTTCATCGTGACCCGGTCGACGCGGATGCCTGCCAGCAGAGCTGCTTCCTTGTTGCCGCCGACGGCGTAGATGGAGCGTCCATAGGTGGTACGGGTCAGGGCCAGGTGGGCCAGGAAAGCGAGCACCAGAACGGCCGGTATAAGCAGGGGGATCCCTGCGATTTTCGCGCTGACCATGTCGGTGAGCACCTTCGGAACGGGGGTGATGTTGCCGCCGTCGGAGTAGGCAAAGGCGATGCCCGAGCCGGCGGAGAGTGTTGCCAGGGTCGCGATCAGCGGGGATATGCCCAGCTTCGTGACCATCAGCCCGTTGACCGCGCCGACTCCGGCGCCAACCAGGAGGCCGGTCAGGAGCCCGATAGCCGGCGGCATGTCCATGTTGACGATGACGCCCATGGACAGCACGGACGACAGGGCAGCCGTGGATCCTACCGAGACATCGATGCCGCCGGTAAGGATCACGAAGGTCATGCCGATGGCGAACACACCGAGGATAGTGCACTGGTACAGCAGGTTCACCAGATTGACCGTGGTCAGGAATACCGGGCTTAGGAACGTCAGCAGTACACCGAAGAGCAGGACGACGACGAGCAGGCCCTGCGCTCCGATGAAGTCGCCGACGCCGGAAAGCCGTGAACGGGACTCGTTTTGGGATTTTCCGGGACCAGCCTTCCCGGAAACTGCACGGGCGGAGCCAGTGGTTGTTTGTGGCTGCATGGTTGTATCTCCAGTCATTTCGACACTTCTTCGGGTCAGAAGTGCGAGTGGCTGCCGAAGAGTTCGGCGTTGGTCTTCAAGGGAATGGGCGCACCATCCTGGCGAGCGGAGTCGGCGGTGGCCATGACCAGCTGCAGGCTCTGGATGTTGTCGGTGACGTCCGTCTCAGCCTTCTGCCCCGTTTCGATGGCGTCGCGGAAGGCTGCGAGGGTTCCCAGACGCTCCTCGACCGGCAACGGGTCCAGGTCGACGTGCATGACGCCGGAGCGTTCCACCGCGCCGGCGAGGAATACGGTGTCGAACAGTGAGGCGAAGTTGATGGTGACCTCGTTGTTCTTCCAAGTGATGGCGCCCCTGCTGCCCTGGATTTCCCAGTCGCCGTCCCAGCTGGTCTGCGGGCCGTAGGAGCTCCATGAACCGGTGTATACGACGCGGGCACCGTTGTCGCAGTCGAACTGCACGACCGCGGAGGCGTTGCCCTTGAACCTTGAGGTGCCAGTGTTCCAGGACCGTGCACGCACGGCGGTGGGTTCGACACCGATGATGCCGCGGAGCTGGTCGAGGTGATGGATCATGGCGTCCACGATGAGGGGCTCATCCATTTCGAGCCGGAAGCCCTCGAACGGCGGGTTCTTCTTGTAGTCGATGAAGACGTGCTCGAGGTCTCCGATGACCCCTTCGCGGATGAGGCGCTGAACGGTCCGCGCGGCGCGCTTGAAACGGTAGTTCTGGGACACCATGGCCTGCTTGCCGGACTTCTCTGCCGCTTCGATGATGCGGATGCCGTCCTCGAGGTTATGGGCGAGGGGCTTCTCAATCAGTGTGTGCACGCCGGCTTCAAGGGCCGGGATGGCCACGGCTGCATGGTATTCGGGCGGAACGATGACCAGGACAGCGTCGAACGTTTCCTTGTGGTTTAACGCTTCTTGGATCGTGGGGTAGGCGGGGATTCCGTACTGTTCACCTGCAGCCCGTGCGGCGTCGGGGTTGACGTCGACAACGCCGGCCAGCTCCCAGGTTTTGCTCTGATGAATCACGTTCAGCCATGAAGCGCCCCACGCGCCGAGGCCTACCTGGATAATTTTCATTACTGCACTCCTTCTAGTTGTTTCGCACCGGGGACGTCGACCCACTCGCCGCCCTTGCTGGATTCGATGATGCTTTCGGTGAGAACGGCTGACCTGAGGCCGTCCCGGAACGTGGGCAGGCCATCCCGGATGTCTCCGTCGATTGCGGCGTAGGTATCGGCGACAAATGAGTTGAAGGCATCCTGATAACCCTGCGGATGCCCTGCCGGCAGGACACTGAGGCGTGCCGCTTCGGGGCTAAGCGCATGCGGGTCGCGGAGAAGCAGCTGTGAACCGGCCCGTTTGCCAAGCCACAACGTCTCCGGGGCTTCCTGGTCGAACTGGACGGTGCTCTCAGAACCTGAAATTTCGATCATCAGGCGGTTCTTCCGCCCAGGTGCTACCTGGCTGACCAGGAGGTTTCCCACGGTGCCGGTCTCAGTCGCGAATACAGCCGCGACGAGGTCCTCGGTCTGGACGTCCTTGTGGGTTGCCCGGCCCGAGAAGAGAGTGCGGCTCAGAGCGCTCACCCGTTTTATCCGGTCCCCGCTCACGAATTCGAGGAGATCGCAGAGGTGGGACCCAATGTCGGCGAACGCCCGCGAAGGGCCACCGATACCGGCGTCCACCCGCCAGTTGTCGTCGTCTCGGGACAGCAGCCAGTCCTGAAGATAGGACGCCTGGATGGTGGAGATCAGTCCCGTCTGGCCGGATGCAATACGTTCCCGGGCTTCCCGCACCATGGGGTGGAAGCGGTAGACGAAGGGAACGGTCGCGACCGTTCCGGCCGTAGCCGCGAGCTCCACCAGATGGGTGGCATCCTTCACAGCGGTAGCCAGCGGCTTCTCGCAGACAACGTGCTTGCCTGCCTTCAGCGCGGCCTCCGCTAGCGCGACGTGGGTGGCGTTCGGGGTGCAGACGTGGATGACGTCGATCGTGTCGTCCTCGATGAGGTCCTGGACCGAGGCGTAAGCCCGCTCGACGCCCAAGCGGTCTTTGGCGCGGGCGGCACTGGCAGGGCTCGAGGACGCGATGCCGGCGACTTCCGCGCCGGCAGCACGGGCGGCTCTGCTGTGCACCTCAGCCATGAACCCGGCACCGACGAAGCCGGCCCGTAACCGGGAGGGGGCTGTCGTGGTTCTGTTGTTTTCCATGCCGAAACAGTGACACGCACCACGTGGCTTTAGTCAGTCACCCAGCAAAAGTCTGCACCTTTTGACGCTCTTGGCCGTGGAATGCACACCGAAGCTGCACTTTTTGATGCTGGCGGCTTCGACGAGTGGACGGGAACGAGTGGGCACCTTGACACTGAGTGGAGACGAGGCCCCTCGGGGCCCTGTGAGCCTGATGTTTCAGATCTCAAGCTCACCATTCACCTCTTTCGAGCCCCCGAAATGGAGAGACATGGACAACGGCGGCCCCGGCGAACTCTTGCGCATCCTGCGGGACGGACGCCCGCGAACCAGGGCAGACCTTGCCGGAATAACGGGCCTGGGTCGAGCTGCCATCAGTTCACGCCTTGAGCCGCTCCTAAAGCTGGGGCTCGTTGTACCCGTGTCAGATGCGGCTTCCACCGGTGGCCGCCCATCGGCGCGCCTGGCCTTCAACCCCGGTGCAAAGGTGGCCGCTGCCGCTGACGTCGGTGCCACACACGCGACCGTGGCTCTTGCGGACCTGTCCGGAAGGGTACTCGTGGAAACCACTGAACGACTTGAGATTTCGTGTGGACCGGAAGCTGTTCTGGATTGGCTAACGATGACGCTGACGGGCCATTTGAAAGCGATGAAGCGTCCAGCAATGGATATCATCGCTGTCGGCATTGGGCTACCCGGTCCGGTAGAACACTCCACGGGAAAGCCGACCAGTCCGCCGATCATGCCGGGATGGGATGGATTCGATGTCCCCGCTTACGTTCAGCAGACCTTTGACGTTCCCGTACTCGTCGATAACGATGTCAATCTCATGGCGCTCGGGGAGCGGGCGACCCGCTGGCCCAATGAGGACAACATGATCTTCCTCAAAGTCGCCACAGGTATCGGCTCAGGGGTTGTTAGTGGAGGAATATTGCAGCGAGGCGCGGCAGGAGTCGCTGGAGACGTTGGCCATATTGCTGTTTCCCGGGCGGCAGGAATTCAATGCCGCTGTGGCAAGACCGCCTGCTTGGAGGCCATTGCAGGCGCTCCGGCCGTCGCCGCCCAGCTCCGCGAAAATGGACGCGAAGCCACCACAGGCAGCGACGTGGTCTCGCTCGTCCGTTCGGGCGATTTGGCCGCCATTCAGGCCGTTCGGCAGGCTGGCCGCGACATCGGGGAAATGCTCAACATGTGTGTGAGCTTCATCAACCCCTCCCTAATTGTCGTGGGCGGATCGCTTGCACAATCAGGAGAACATTTGATCGCCGGTATCCGTGAAACGGTCTATGCACGCTCAACGCCGTTAGCTACCCAGCACTTGAATATCACCCAATCCGAAACCGGGCCGGAAGCTGGAGTGGTTGGGGCCAGCATCTTGGCCGTCGAATATGCCCTCGCCCCTCACCGAGTCAATGACCTCGCAACCATGCTGCATTTCGGCGGACACGAAAAGACCGACGATCTGCGGAAAGGGGAACATGTGGCTATCCACCGCACGCTCACCCACACCAACGGCGACCATACCGTCGTGGGGGTGTGGGCACTAAGGCCATCAACGCCCTGATCAAAGGTCAGTACAGGTAAAATAGGCATAAGAGCCGAGGTCCTTTCTGGCCAGCCTTATGAGCCACCGCAACCGCTTCCTCAAGACGTAGCGGCCGCTCCCATAGCCGCCATGAAGCTTCAGCTGGTGAAAAGGAGGATGGCATGCCTCAATCCGCTAGCGGGAACAGCGGCCGACTGCGACAATATACAGTGCCGGAGGGGCTCAATCCCGAACAAAGGTTCGAACATTGGCGCGCGTGGTATGGCAGTGCTGTCGAGACTCCAATGCGGCTGGAAAAGTCGGCACGCCAGACTCCTGTGTCCTTCAATCCTTCAGCCATTAATCTTGCCGGGCCGGGCTTTAGCCTCATAGAAATGTTCAACGGTCCCGCAGTGGGCTCGTGGGCGCCGAATCCCGACACCAAGGATCTGCGCCTGGCCTACTTCCGCAAAGCGCCGGGCTTAACCCTCGCTCTCAACGGCGTGCCTGAGCCAGTATCACAGGGATCTGTCAGGTTCATCGATACTTCGCTGGGCGGCAGTTTCGATGCGCCCGAAGGCTTTCATGCCTTGCAGCTCAACATCGACCGCAGCAGCCTGAATGTGAGCGAATCCGCGCTAGGCTCCCTGCTTCGCCTGCCTGACCTCGCAAAGCACCCAATTGTGGGCACTTTCATAATCCCCGCGCTGATGAGCTGGAAGCGGCCGGGCATCGACCGGGAGGCATCGGGAACCGCAGACATCCTCCGATCAGTCATGGCCACCTTGGTGGGCTCCCTGCTCGAAACCCCGATCGACGATGAGGCGCAGAAACCGGCTCTAAGCCGGGCTGTGAAGAAATACCTTGATGCCAGCTATGAAAACCCCGATCTGGACGTGGCAATGATCGCCGAGAGGTTCAACCTCTCCCGTCGCTCTCTGTTCTACTTTTTCGAGAATGAAGAACTTCACTTGGGTGAGCGTATACGCGCCTTGAGAACGCGCAAAGCCCTCGAGCTCCTCCTTCAGGCCGGCGCCCAAAGGATCACTTACTCAGAAATAGCGACATCGTGCGGATTCACCAATGTGCAAAGCATGCGCCGTGCAGTGAAAGAGTTTACCGGGATGAATGTGAGGGAGATCCATCGATCCGAGCCCGTCGTTCGTGACGCACTGCAACAACTGCGGGAGTCGCTGAACCCCAACATGTAATGGGCGGCCGAGACTGTAGCGGACCCTGCGGTCATTCTTGGTGCCGCAAATCAGGATGCCGACGCTTTCGCTGCCTCCCCTTCCGGGTGCGTGGTTTCCCCTTCCAAGCGACGGCCGACCCAATCTGATCAACCGACCGGCCTTTTCCAAGCCACCTGGACCAGCCTCCGGCCGCCATCGGGCCGCGAAGTCGGCTTGAGCAACCGACGGCGACACCCGCCCAGCCTTGCGAGGCGCCGGGCCGCCTCGGCTGGCATACTGCACTCATGCCTACCCCACCAGCAGTGTTCGGCAAGGACGTCATCAGCCAGCCGCCCCAGGCCCTGCTCGAGGCCTTTCTCGACGAGCACCGGGCGGCGCTCAACGACTGCCTGAACGGGCTGACCGAGGAACAGGTGCGCCGCTCACTGGTGCCCTCGCGGACCACGCTGCTGGGCCTGGTGAAGCATGCGACCGTCGTCGAGAAGGTGTGGTTCGACGAGGCAATCAGCTGCCGTCCGCGCGCCGAGATCGGCATCCCGGCCACGCCCGACGAATCGTTCATCCTCGGCGACGGCGATTCCATCGCCAGCGTCCAGCGGGCACACCGCGAGGCGTGCGAGGCGTCGCGCCGTGCGACGACCTCCCTGGGGCTGGACGACCTGGTCCACGGCAACCGGCGGGGTCCGCTCCCGCTGCGCTGGGTGTACCTGCACATGCTGCGCGAGCTCGCCCAGCACTGCGGGCATGCTGACATCCTGCGCGAGCAGATCCTCCACGGCTGACCAGCAGCGCGAACCGGACCTACAACCCCCGCACTTGCCCCCTGCACCCCACAGGAGCATAATGGTTAGCGGGGCTAATTAGCATTGCTAAGGAAATTCGCAGGAGGCGCAGCGCAAGTGACGGAAACGGACCGGGAGCCCAGGGACAGCATCACGCCGGATGTTCTCGCCATCGACCTTCGGACAGCGGTGATGCGCACCTCCCGCAGGCTCCGCGTGGAGGCAACCGGGGACGTCATCACTCCCGGCCAGTACACGGTCCTGGCCCAGCTGCACGTCAACGGACCGCAGACCCTCCGGGCACTGGCCGAACGCGAGCACGTGCAGGCGCCGTCCATGACGCGGATCGTCAACGCCCTCACGGAGCAGGGCTTTGTTACGCGGACGGCCCACCCCGCGGACGGCCGCCAGGTCCAGGTAGGAATCACCCCGGCCGGGATGGACGTTTTGGCAGAGGCCCGCGTACAGCGGACGGCCTGGCTGGCTCAACGCGTCGCCGGACTCAGCGACGAGGACCGCCAGACCCTCAGCCGCGCCGCCGCCATCATGCAGCAATTGAGCGCCAAATGAGCGCGATGTTCCGGGCACTGGAGAACCCCAACTACCGCATCTGGGCGGGCGGGGCGCTCGTCTCCAATATCGGCACCTGGATGCAGCGGATTGCGCAGGACTGGCTGGTACTGACCGTCCTCACCGACCATTCCGGCACAGCCGTCGGCATCACCACGGGCCTTCAGTTCCTGCCAATGCTGCTGCTTGGCCCCTACGGCGGTGTCCTGGCAGACCGGCACCGCAAACGCCTGATCCTGCTGTGGACGCAGCTGGCGATGGGACTGTGCGGGCTGGCCATCGGACTCCTGGTGGTCACGGGCACCGCCCAGCTGTGGCATGCCTACCTGGCTGCACTGTGCCTTGGGCTGGCCAGCGCCATTGACGCTCCGGCCCGCCAGACCTTCGTCTCCGAACTGGTGGGGCAGGACAAGGTGGCCAATGCGGTGGCGCTGAACTCCGCTTCCTTCAACACCGCGAGGCTCACCGGTCCTGCCATCGCCGGCGTCCTGATCGCCTGGGTGGGCACCGGACCGGTCTTCCTGCTCAACGCAGCCAGTTTCGCCGCCGTTATCATCTCGCTGTTCCGCATCCGCACCTCCGAGCTGACCCCGGCCACGCCGGCGGTCCGCGGCAAGCACCAGGTGGCCGAGGGCCTGCGCTACGTGCGGGGCCGGCCGGACCTGACACTCATCCTGGTCATGGTGGGGGTCCTTGGTGCCTTCGGCATGAATTTCCCCATCACCAACGCGCTGATGTCCACCGCGGAGTTCGGAGTGGGGCCGGGTGAATTCGGGCTGCTGGGTTCCATCATGGCCGTCGGGACCCTGGCCGGTGCCCTGCTCGCCGCCCGCCGGTCCGGCCCCCGGCTGCGGTTCCTGCTGGGCGGGGCGCTCGGACTCGGGTTCTTCACGCTGGTGGGCAGCGTGTCGCCGTCGTTCTGGCTCTACGCGGCCGTGCTGATCCCGGTGGGTCTGGCCTCCATAACCTTCCTCAACAGCTGCAACACCAGCATCCAGCTCTCCGTGGAGCCGCAGTTCCGGGGGCGTGTGCTGGCGCTCTACCTGGGCGTCCTGCAGGGCGGCACCGCGGTGGGGGCGCCGCTCATGGGGTGGATCGGCACGGAATTCGGCGCGCGCTGGTCGGTGGCCGGCGGCGGCGCCGTCGTGCTGCTGACCGGCCTGCTCTCCGTCATCGCGGTCAGCCGGCGCAGCCCGCTCACGTTCCGGGCACAGCTCCGGACCGCGTTCCCCGGAAAACGCACCCGGGACATGAGTGCCTCCGACGCCTAGCCCGCCTCCCGCAACTGCCGCGGCATGCCCGGGGGTGACTCGGATAGGCTCACTTGGGACGGGACCAGCATGGGCTCCAACTGTAAGGGGCGGGGAATTCCTTGGATCTACTGGGCGGCATGAGCCGCGACGAACTCCGCATCTTTTCTTGGGTTGCCGCCACCGTTTTCGCGCTGGCGGCCGGCGTCTGGCGTCCGCGCAGGCTTCATTGGACTCTGCTCGGTTCCGTCCTGCTCTTCGCGGCCCTCAACGCGGGTGCCGCGATCTACGTCCTGAACCATTTCAGTGATCCGCGCTGGTCTGCAGGGGGCGATCCGCCGCTGAGCGCTCCGTCGCTTTCCGGGACGCCTCTCGTGGGGCAGTTTCTGGGCCCCCTGGACTCTGCTCTGAACGGTGTGGTCGGCGGGGTGAACGAGTTCCTGGCATTCAAGCAGGCACTTCCCGTAGCGCTGGACTTCCTTGCCGCGTCGGGCTGGGCCCTGCTGGTGTCGTTCCCGCTTGCCATTCTCGCCGCCGGCATCAGTTACTCCATGGCTCGGCGCCGAACGGCGGAGTTCGACGAATACTGTGCCACCGTTGACCTCCTCAAAGATGAGCTTGAGCAGGTCAAGCGGCAGATCTCGTCAGGGAATTCCGCCGATACGGCACTCCCTGCGGAGGACGAGGACACTGATGGCCGCCCGGACTGACGCCGAAGAGCCTTAACGTCCGGTGGACCTGCCTCCATCGCCGATGAAGCCCCCGTTTACGAAACGTACAACAATCCCGTTCCCCTCCGTTTAGTGTTGGTGCAGCAGATCACGAAACCGATTACGTAAACCGTTTACGTAGCCGTGTTCTGCACAGGAACCAGCCAGCACCGGCCGAGGAGAAACAGTGGTAACCATCAGGGACGTCGCCAGGCACGCCGGCGTATCTCCCGCCACCGTCTCGCGGGTGGTCAACGGGCTGGTGGGCTACTCCGCCGAAACCCGCGAGCGCGTGGAGGATGCGGTCCGCAGTCTCAGCTACGAAACGGACTACCTGGCCCGCGGCCTGAAAACCCGGCAGACCTCCGTGATCGGGCTGCTGGCACCCATGGTGTCGGACGCCCTCGCCTCCCAGGTGATGCAGGGCGTCGAAGCCGAGGCCCAGGAGCGCGGCTACGCCGTAATGCTGGGCCGCACCGGAGCCAAGTCGGCCTATATTGCCGGCTACCTGCGCACACTCCGCACCTACCGGGCGGCCGGCGTCATCCTCATCTCCGCCGTCATCACGTCCGAAACGCGGCAGCTGCTGGGGCCGAACATCCCCATCATCTCCGTGGCCATCAGCGACAGGTCCGGCTCACCCAGCGTGGCCATCGACGACGAGCAGGCAGCGTACGACGCAACCCGTCACCTGCTGAAGCTCGGCCACCGCCGCATCGGCCTGCTCACCGGCGATCCCGCCTCGATCTTCGTGGCCCAGCCCAGGGAACGCGGCTACCTCCGCGCCATGGCCGAGGCCAAGTGCACTCCCGTCACCGCCACCGGCAGCTTCTTCTACGAAAGCGGCGCCCCCGGCCTGGATGACCTCCTGGCCCAGGAACCGGAGCTCACGGCGATCTTCGCCATGAGTGACGAGATGGGCGCAGCCGTGGTGAACGAACTGCAGAAACGGGGCCGACGGGTCCCGGAAGACGTCTCCGTCCTCGGCTTCGACAACACCTCCACTGCCCTGCACGTCCACCCGCCGTTGAGCACCATGGCCCAGCCGCTCGAGGAGATGGGCCGGATGGCCGTGAAGAAACTGCTTCGCTCCCGCGACCTGGGGCCGAAGATCATGCCACACCGGCTGATCGACCGCGGCTCCACCGCGCCTCCCGCTACCACTTAGCACAACCCCAACCCCCTTCCCAACGGCAACAGCCGGCACCGACGCGTGCCGCCGTCGTCGTACTCCCCCATGCCCAAAACCAAGTGCCACAACAGACAGAACCCCTTGAAGGAGCAACACATGAGGCAGCGCCGCCGGACCTGGCAGACTCTTCTCACCACCACCGCACTCGTGACGGCCGCGGCCGTCTCGCTCACGGCCTGCGGCGGATCCGCCACGGAACCCAAGGCCGGAGCCAGCGCCGCCGCGGCGTTCGAAGGCAAGGGCCCCATCAACTACGTCTCCTCCCGCGACGCCTCCGGTGCCGCGCAGAAGAGCATCGACGAATGGAACGCGGCGCACCCGGACGAGAAGGTCACGTTCATCGAACTCCCGGACTCTGCCGACCAGCAGCGCCAGCAGCTCGTCCAGAACGCGCAGATCAAGTCGGACACGTTCAGCGTGCTCAACCTGGACGTCGTGTGGAACTCTGAATTCGCGGCCAACAAGTGGGTCCTCCCGCTCCCCGCGGACGCCATCCCCACGGACCGCATGATCCCCGCCACCGTGAACGCCGCGAAGTACCGGGACACCCTCTACGGCGCCCCGTACTACACCGACGGCGCACTGTTCTACTACCGCACCGACCTCCTCAAGGCCGCCGGCGTGGCCGCCCCGCCCAAGACCTGGGACGAGATGAAGGCCGCCTGCGAGAAGGTGCTGGCACTCCCCGCAGCCAAGGGCATGTCCTGCTACGCCGGCCAGTTCGACAAGAACGAGGGCCTCACCGTCAACTTCTCCGAAGCGGTGGCCTCGGCCGGCGGCAGCATCGTGGACGCCGAAGGCAAGCCGACGGTCAACACCCCCGAAGCCAAGCAGGGCCTCTCGCTGCTGGTGGACGGCTTCAAGGACGGGCTCTTCCCCAGCGACGCCATCACCTACCTCGAGGAACAGGGCCGCCGGGCCTTCCAGGACGGCAAGGTGGTGTTCCTGCGCAACTGGCCGTTCCTCTACTCATCGTTGAGCGCCACGGACGGCTCCAGCGCGGTGGCGGGCAAGTTCGGCATCACGTCCATCCCGGGAACCACGGGCACCGGCGTCTCCACCCTCGGCGGACGCAACCTGGCAGTCTCCCCGTTCACCCCGAACAAGGCCACGGCCCTGGAGTTCATCAAGTTCTTCACCAGCCAGGAACAGGCCCAGAAGCGTCTGGCCCTCAGCTCCCGCGCCCCCGCCTACGCCGCGCTCTACGAAGACCCGGCGATCGTGGCCAAGCGCCCGTTCTTTCCCACGCTGCTCGAATCCCTGACCAGCGCCCAACCCCGCCCCAAGGTTGTCCAGTACGGCGCCACCACCAAAGCCATCCAGGAAGAGGCGTACGCCGCCCTGACCGGCGCGAAGGACACGGACACCGCCCTGGCGGACATGCAGGCAAAGCTCGAAGAGATCACCGCCAAATGACAGCCACCGTTACCGCCCCCGCCCCGCAGAACCGGAAAAACCCGCCAACCCGGAGCACGAAAAACCGCACGCCCGGCGAGGGCCGCATGGCCGCCATGCTGCTCTCCCCCACCCTCCTGGTCCTAGCGCTGGTGATCGTGTATCCCCTGCTTTCGGCCATCCACCAGTCCCTCTACCGGGCCGAGTCCGGCCTGGACGCGGACGGGTTCGTCACCGAAGGCGAGGCCTTCGTGGGCCTGGCCAACTACGCGGACCTGTTCGTGGGCGAGTCCGGCCAGCGCTTCCTCAACGCCTTCTCCAACACCACATTCTTCACCGTCACCACCGTGCTGCTGGAAACTGTCCTAGGCCTGTGCCTGGCGCTGGCCATGAACCGGGCCTTCCGCGGCCGGTCCTTCCTCCGCGCCAGCATCCTGGTGCCGTGGGCTGTGCCTACCGCCGTCTCCGGCCTGCTGTGGCGCTGGATCTTCCAGTCGGACGGCATCGCCAACAGCCTGCTGGGCAGCGAAATCCTGTGGACCGCCGAAGGCACCGCCTCGAAGGTGGCCATCATCGTGGCCGAGGTGTGGAAGACCGCACCGTTCATCGGCCTGCTGGTCCTGGCCGGCCTGCAGATCATCCCCGAGGAAGTGTACGAGGCCGCGAGGATCGACGGCGCCGGCTGGTGGCGCCAGCTCGGCTCCATCACCCTCCCGCTGGTCAAGCCCACGCTCCTGGTGGCCGTGCTGTTCCGCATGCTCGACGCCCTGCGGATGTTCGATCTCCCGTTCGTCCTCATCGGTCCCGGCAAGGAATCCGTGGAAACCCTCTCCATGCTCGCCTGGGACGAATCCAACCAGCTCCGCTACGGCTCCGCCTCCGCGTTCGCCGTGGTCCTCTTCCTGTACGTCGCCGTCGTCGCCATCGTGTTCGTGAAGGTGCTGGGCGCGGACATCACCGGAGGAAAGCAGCTGGGCCTCAAGAAGCGCAAGGCAACCCGTTCACAGAAGGCCGAGGCCACCCGATGACCATCACCGAACCCAACAGCCTCGGCACCGACAGCAAGCGCGAAGGCAAGCAGCACGGCGGGAAAGGCGCCCGCAAAGCCGGCGCATCGCCGTCGGACGCTTCTCCCGCACCGAAGAAGCGCACCTGGCGCTCCTACTCCGTGTACGCCGGGCTGGTGCTGATCTTCGCCTACTGCCTGGCGCCGTTCTACTGGATGATCGTCTCCAGCCTCCGCCGCACCGCGGACATCTTCGACAACACCCTCCTGCCCGCGCCGTTCTCCCTTGAGAACTACGTGAAGGTGTTCGACGGCTCCACCATGTTCGGCCAGGCCCTGCTCAACAGCCTGATCGTGGCCGGCACCACCACGGTGCTAGCCCTGGTAATGGGCGTGTTCGCCGCCTACGCCATCTCCCGGCTGAACTTCCGGTTCAAGTCCGTGATCCTCGGCGTTATCATTGCGACGTCGATGTTCCCCGGCATCTCGGTGGTGGTGCCCCTGCTGAGGTTCTTCACGGACCTTGGCTGGATCAACACCTACCAGGCCATGATCATCCCCAACCTGTCCTTCGCCATTCCGCTCGCCGTCTGGAATCTGACCACGTTCATGAAACAGCTGCCGTTCGACCTCGAAGAAGCGGCAATGATCGACGGCTGCAGCAAGTGGCAGGCCTTCCGGAAGGTACTGCTCCCGCTGGCCGCACCCGGCGTGTTCACCACCGCCATCCTGACGTTCATCCACAGCTGGAACGAGTTCATCATTGCCCTCTCGATGATCAACGACCCCCAAATCCAGACCGCCACCGTCGCCATCTCCAAGTTCACCGGCGCCACCGAGTTCCAGGCACCGTTCGGCGAACAGATGGCCGCCGGCGTGATCGTCACCGTTCCGCTGGTGATCATGGTGCTGATCTTCCAGCGCCGGATCGTGGAAGGCCTCACCGCAGGGGCCGGCAAATGAATGATTCCGGTTCTGCCGCCGGGGCGCCTTTGGGTGCCGCTTCCGAAGAAGCGCACGACGCCGCGTGGTGGCAGTCCGCGGTCATCTACCAGGTGTATCCGCGCTCCTTCGCGGACGGCAACGGCGACGGCGTGGGCGACCTCGCCGGGCTCGCCGCCCGCCTGCCGTACATCGCCTCACTGGGCGTGGACGGCATCTGGATGACCCCGTTCCAGCCCTCCCCGCAGGTGGACCAGGGCTACGACGTGAGCGACTACTGCGGCGTGGACCCGCTCTTCGGCACCATGGCCGAGTTCGACCGGCTGCTGGACCTCGCCCACTCACTGGGCCTGCGGATCCTGCTCGACGTCGTCCCGAACCACTGCTCCTCGGCCCACCCGCTGTTCCGGCAGGCCCTCGCGGCCGGCCCTGGCTCGCCGGAACGGGAACTGTTCCACTTCGTCCAGGGCCGCAGTTCCGGCCCGGACTCCCCCGGCGACCTGCCGCCCAACAACTGGCAAAGCGTCTTCGGCGGCCGGGCCTGGAGCCGCGCGAACCCGGACTCGGAAGGCGACAGCCCGAGGGCCGACACGGAGTGGTACCTGCACCTGTTCTCGTCCGGACAGCCCGACTGGAACTGGCGGAATCCCGCCGTCGGGGATTACTTCGAAGGCGTGCTCCGCTTCTGGTTCGACAAGGGCGTGGATGGCATCCGGATCGACGTTGCGCATGCGCTGTTCAAGGCGGACGGCCTGCCGGACGCGCCTGCCGACACCGCCGTGGTGGACGGGCTCCGGTCCAATCCCCTGGTCTCGGACCAGGAAGAGGTCCACGAGGTGTACCGCCGCTGGCGGACCCTCGCTGAGAAGTACCAGCCGCACCGCCTGCTCGTGGGCGAGGTCAACCTGGAACCGGCCCGCGCCGCCCGCTACACCCGGGCCGACGAGATGCACCAGGCGTTCGCCTTCGCCTTCGTGAAGCTCGGCTGGGACCCGGCGGCATGGGCTTCGGTGGGAGCGGAGCTGGAGGCGGCCCGGCAGCTGCACGGCGCCGCGCCCAGCTGGGCGCTGGAGAACCACGACATCGTCCGTTCGGTGACGCGGTTTGGGGGCGGGGCTCTCGGCGCCCGGCGTGCCCGGGCTGCGGTGCTGGCGCTGCTCGGCCTGCCCGGCGCAGCGTACCTGTACCAGGGCCAGGAACTCGGCCTGCCCGAAGTCGACGTCCCGGTGGATGCCCGCGTGGACCCCATGTGGGTCCGCGGCGGGATCACCCGCGACGGCGCCCGCGTCCCGCTGCCCTGGACCGAGGACCCGGCACGAAACCACGGCTTCACGCTGGGTTCCGCCGGTGAGCGGGCCGGCTCGCCGTCGGGCCCTCCTTCCCCGCCGTGGCTGCCGCAGCCCGACGGCTGGGGCAGCCACGCGGTCGAAACCCAGCGCCAGGACCCGGGCTCCATGCTCGCCCTGGTGACTGCCGCCGTCGGACTCCGCCGTCGGTTGTGGGAACAGGGCGTGTTCACCGCGGACGACGGCGGCACCTGGCGGGTGGAGGCCGGGAACCTGCTGCTCTGCGAGCGCAGCCCGAGGTTCCTCGTCGCCGTCGCGATGGGAACGGAGCCGGTGCGGCTACCGGGCGGGACCGTGCTGGCCAGTGCCGCTCCGCTGGAACGTGAGGGCTGGCTGCAGCCGGACAACGCCGCGTGGGTGCTGCGGCACTGAGTTTCCTGTTGACGGAACCGGCCCTGGCACCCGCCTTCGTCGTTCCCTCCCCTGCCGGGACGCCGCCGACGGCGACGGTTCCCCAGCGGCGGCCCCTGCCCGCATCTAGCCGTTGAAGTTCAGACCCGCGGGTCACGTCCACGGCCAGCCCAGGGTCTGCCTAAGATGGGTGCCATGTCCAGTCGGTTAGCGGCCATCGTGATCGACGCCGTACAGCCGCGCGTGGTGGCCGACTTCTGGTGCAACGTCCTCGGCTGGCACGTGGTCGACGCGGACGACGGCGTCATCAGCATCTCGCCACCAGATGGCTCATGGCCCACAATCGACGTGGTGCCAGTGCCAGAGAGCAAGTCCGTCAAGAACCGGCTGCATCTCGACCTCCGCGCCGACGGCACATCGACGGCCGACGAGCTTGAGCGACTCCTGGGCCTGGGCGCGCTACACACAGACGTGGGCCAAGGGTCCGACGCAACGTGGGTTGTTCTCAGTGATCCCGAAGGCAACGAGTTCTGTCTGCTCGCCCGCACCGTGCAAGAAGCCCGATGACGATG
The DNA here is from genome assembly GCF_044754165.1 of Arthrobacter sp. NPDC093139. Classification (NCBI taxonomy): domain Bacteria; kingdom Bacillati; phylum Actinomycetota; class Actinomycetes; order Micrococcales; family Micrococcaceae; genus Arthrobacter; species Arthrobacter sp. NPDC093139. The sequence continues at coordinate 21,287 of NZ_JBIVOO010000007.1, read as the reverse complement.
GCGTAAAGTACGACGCCGGCGCGGTAGGCGGCCTCCCGCCACAGCGTGGCCTCGCCCGCAATTGGGCGCGAAACCGGGGCGGGCGCCCGGGCGCGCGGGATAATGGAAGCATGACGGATCAGGATCACCACCGGGATCCGTGGGAAGAGTTCGACAGGCTCCCACCCGCGGTCCCCGACCGCGTCGAGGGGATACCCGGAGGTCAGCCTCTGGGCTTTGGCTTCCGCACCGGCGTGCGCAGTGCAAGGGTGGCGTTCGGGTTCGCCGTGTACGCGCTGGTCCTCGGAACCCTGCTGGTCCTCGCGGGCGTGATCGTGTTCATCAGCCAGGGGCAGTGGCTATTAGTCGGACTGATGGTGATGATCGAGGCCGTCTTCGTGTATGCCTTCAGCCGGCTGGCGCGCCAGGCACGCAACCGGCGTTTGGCCCAGTAGCGGCGCTGGCCAGTAGCGGCGCTACGCCGCCTTCCGCTCCCGCCACAGCAGCGACACCACGAACGTCACCGCGCAGAGGCCCAGCATCACCAGCACCATGCGGCCCCAGTTTTCCTGGTTCACGCCGGTGCCGTAGAAGATGCCGATCATCACGGTGGCGCCGATGGCGCCGACGTACCGGCAGGTCTGGTAGATCCCGGCGGCCACTCCCCTGTCCCCCGGCGCTGCCGACACGTACAGGCCTTGGTTGGAGGCGATGGCGACCGCCCCGTACGGCACGCCCATGAGGGCGGTCAGCGCCAGCACCAGCAGGACGGCGAACGACGCCGTCAGCAGCCACAGCGCCGCTGCCGCCACAGTAAGCAGTACAACGGCGGCGATCAGCACCCGCCGCACGCTGAACCGGTCGATTGCGCGCGCGGCGAGCGGCGTGACGATGACGGACATCGCCGCCAGCGGCAGCATCAGCAGGCCCACCACGCCGGGGTCATAGCCACCGGCTTCCTGCAGCAGCTGGGGCAGGCCGAAGAACGCGAAGTAGTAGACGCCGCTGAACACCGTGAAGCCCAGGTACACCAGCAGCAGCGGCCGGTTCCGGCCCAGCAGCCGGAGGTCCAGGAACGGGCGTTTGAAGCTCAGCTCCCGCCAGGCGAACAGCACGGCCAGCACCATGGCACCGCCCAGCAGCCACCAGCGGAAACCGGGCAGCGCGTCCAGCAGTCCCATGAGCAGCAGCACCATGCCGCCCGTGAAGGCGAGGATGCCGGGAATATCGGAGTCACGCAGCAGGCTGGCGAGGCTGCCCTGCTCCCGCGCGTGGTCATCCGGCGCGAACTTCCGCACCAGGAGCAGGGCGGCGAGGGCCAGCGGCACGTTGATCAGGAACAGCGCCTCCCAGCCGACCAGGCTCACCAGCAGCCCGCCAACTACCGGGCCGACCGCCGCGCCGGACGTGTTGGCCATCTGGATGCGGCCCAGCGGCCGCGTCGTTGACACGTCCGCCTGCCTGGCCAGTTCACCGACCATGACGACGGCGCTCGGGTACGCCGTCGCGGTCCCCAGGGCCATGAGCGCGCGGGCGATGCAGACGAACACGAAGTTGGGCGAGAAAGGAGCCAGCGCGCAGGTCACCGCCACCAGCGCCATGCCCAGCATGAAGAGCCGCCGCGGCCCGAACCTGTCAGCCAGCCGCCCCATCAACGGCTGGCCCGCAGCCGAGGTGATGTAGAAAGCGGTGATCACCCAGGTGACGGTGGCGACGTCGAGCCTGAAATCCTCGCGCAGCACCACCAAGGCAACGGCGATCATCGACGAATTCAGCGGGTTCAGCGACGTGCCCAGGCTGAGGCCGGCCACGGCGAGGCCGGTGCGGGGAGAGTTGCTCACGGCAACAGTCTTCCGTACAGATCGGCCTCCTCCCCAACTGAGTGACGTTCAGCCCTCCGGCATCGAACGCCCGCCGGTCTGCAGCGTCCTCGAACGGCTTATGCAGTGGATGCCACTATGGCTGTGTCACCAGGCTGCAAGCCAATGGCCACGACGCCGTTGACGTCATTTCCACCGAATCCTACTGATTCTGGGGCCAACGATGCTCATTCCCAAACCCGCAATTGCGCTGCGCGTCACATTGACGTTTCAACCATCGACGCTGATATAAGTTGCAAGGCAAATGCCACTTTTTATTCGCCAGCAGGGCCCTCGCAGGCTTCCTTCATGGGATGGTCATGCGCTCGCCCTGACTTGGCACACAAAAATGAATGGGGAACAAAATGAAAAAGAGCACCGCCGTACTGGCAGTAGCGGCCGTGGTTGGACTGTCAGCGCTGACGGCAACCCCCGCTAGTGCAACAATCGGCGCGTACCCTAACTGCGATGCAGCGGCAGCGGCAGGCGCCTTCAACATCCCGGTGGGGGCACCCGGTTACGGTCCGCACCTCGACCGGGACAAGGATGGCATTGCCTGCGAAAGCGCCACCGCCGGCGGAACCACCGACGTCGCTCCGGCTCCCGACGCTGTCGCCCCGGCTCCTGCCCAGGTGCGCCAGGTGCCTGTTGGTGGCGCTGACACCGGTGTTGCTCAGGAAACGGGCAACGGCATGGGCTTCCTTGCACTTGGGGGCCTCGCCGTGGCAGCAGCAGGCGCAACGATGATCGTGCGCCGCCGCACAGCCATCCAGGCGTAAAGACCCGGGATCGGAAACAGAGCTTCGTATGACTAGCTCAACGAGCGCCCGTCGCAGATGCCAGCTGGCGTCTGCGGCGGTCGCTTTGCTACTTTTCACAGGCTGCGGAACCAGCACTCCGTCGCAAAGCATCGGCACACCTGCGTCTGTCAATGCGACGGCAAGGGCTTCAGTGCCGGCGTCGCCCAGCGACTCAGCAGTGGCTTCAGCGCCTGCGTCCCCATCACAGGACGTCATGGCCGCCTCCGCCCCGGTATCTATAAGCATTCCATCCGTTGGCACTCAATCCGAACTCCTGAGTCTCGGCCTGAGGGAGGATGGCTCGCTGGAAGTGCCGCCGGATGGGCCGGGGGCCCCCGCTGCGTGGTACAACGGATCCCCCACACCTGGCGACCCCGGACCTGCAGTCCTTCTTGGACATGTGAATGCAACCGACGGAGGACCAGGCGTCTTCGCCAAACTCCGCGATCTCAAGACGGGCGATCTCATCAGGGTTACCCGGCAGGATGGCACCACGAGCGAATTCACATTCGATCATGGCGACCAGTACCCCAAAGACGCGTTCCCTACAAAGGCGGTCTACGGAAATACCGAAGGCCCCGAACTGCGGCTTATCACGTGTGATGGTTATGACCCGGAAACAGGTCTGTTCGACGACAACTACGTGGTCTACGCAAAGCTTCTCGCTTGAAACCACGCCGGTCGAAGTAACAACCTGACACGGAATCGGTTGTGAATAGCGGAGCCTTTCCCTGCCGCCGTCACAGCCACTCCCGAGTGTGATGGCGGCAGGGAAAATTCCCTTGTGAGCACCCGGCCACGGCAGTAGCATCCCCTCACCTGATGGCTCCGTGGAAGTGGGCACCGATGCTCGACACTGCGCGCAACACAAGGGCCGGCGGGCTCCGCGACCTGGTCACAGAGCTCCTCGGCCTGTGGCTGCTGCTGGCCGTCTTCCTAGACGGCTGGGCGCACCTGAACGTCCCCAGCCTCGAAACGTTTTTCACGCCATGGCACGCGGCCCTTTACGCCGGCATGCTGGCTACGGCGGCGTGGACCGCCGTCGTGATCTGGCGGAACCGGGCGCCCGGGCAGACATTGCGGCAGGCCATTCCACCCGGCTATCGCGGAACAACGGCCGGGGTCATTCTCTTCGCCACCGCCGGCGCCTTGGACCTGCTGTGGCACGAGCTGCTGGGCCTCGAAGTGTCGCTGGATGCCCTGGTCAGCCCCACCCACCTGCTGCTCGGCTTCAGCCTCTTCCTCATCCTGGGCACCGCGGTGCGGAGCGCCCGCGCGGCCGGGCCCGCCCGGAACTTTGCGTGGACCCCGGCGGCGCTGTTCGCCGTCGTCCTGCTGACCGGGCTGGGAGCGTTCTTCCTCATCTACTGCTCAGCTTTCGTCCGGCCAGGGCCGACGGCCCTCTTCACGCCTATGCCGGTGGGCACGCCCGGCCGCATCCAGGCGGAACTGCCGGTGGTCGTCAGCCTGGCGAGCTACCTCGTGACCACGGCCCTGATCATTGCGCCCTTCCTCTTCACGCTCTCCGCAGCCCGGCGCCCGACCAGCGGGATTGTCACCATGCTGGTGGCGGCAGCGGCCTGGCTGCCCGTCGTGATGGTGGGCCTGCAGCCGTACGCGATCGCCGGAGCAGCCGGCGCCACTCTGGCGGCATTGGTGGCCGACCTACTGCTGCTCCGGCTCCCCGACGACTGGCTGAGCAGGCGGCTGCCCGCGGTCACGGCAGGGATCGCTGCGCTCCTGTGGACGGGCCAGCTCGTCGCTTTCGCGGTGACGGATGCGATCCGCTGGCCGCCATCCCTCTGGCTGGGGGCGGTGGTGCTCAGCGCCGCGGCGGCTGCGGGCTGGCCGCCCTCAGTTCCTGGGGCCCGGCGAGGACCGCATCGGACGCCCGTCTGTAAACTGGCGGAGGCGGCGCGAAACGTTCGCGTAAACGATTCTCCGAGGGCGGGCGACGATGACGACGATGGTAAAAGTGGCCCAACTGGCCGGCGTGTCCATCTCCACCGTTTCGCACGTCCTGAACGGCACCAGGCACGTTGGCGACGAGACCCGGCAGCGCGTCCTCAAAGCCATCGAGGAAACCTCCTACCGCCAGGATGCGCTGGCCCGCGCCATGCGGCGCTCCCGGACCGACAGCATCGGCCTGATAGTTTCCGACGGCGGCGAGCCGGCTTTCGCTGAAATGATCCGCGGTGTGGAAGAAACCGCCGCCAACCAGGGCATCACCCTCCTCCTTGCCAATTCCGCCGAAGACCCTGAACGCGAGGGCCGCGCCGTCCGGGCCCTCCTGGAGCGCAGGGTGGACGGCCTCATCCTGGCCCGCTCCGCCGGTTCCGGCCCGGAGGCCCTGGCCGAGTTCGCCAACCAGGACACGCCGCTGGTGCTGATGGACCGGCTGTCCGAGGACCCCTTCGACCAAGTGGGCGTGGAAAACACGGCGCCCATCAAGGAACTGGTCGACCATCTCACGTCACAGGGCCACGACCGGATACTGCTGGTGGCCGGGGACACCCGCGTGTCCACATTGCGGGAACGGCACAGCGCCTTCCAGGACGCCATGACGGCAGCCGGCATCCCGCCGTCAGACCAGCTCACCGTCACCGCCGCCGGCCAGGAAGGGGCCGACGCCGGGATAGAGGAAGCACTGTCAGCAGCCGCCCCGCCCACCGCAGTCATCGCCTGCAGCACCGTGCTGGCCGCGGCCGCGCTGCGGCGCATCCAGCAGCGGGGACTTCGGATGCCCGAGGACATCGCCTTCGCCGCCTTCGACGGCTTCGCCTACGCGGATCTGTTCGAGCCCCAGCTCACCACCGTCCGCCAGCCGGCATTCCAGGTAGGTGCCACCGCCGCCCAACTGCTGACCAAGCGCATCGCTGACAAGTTGGCCGAGACCTCCGTTGTCCGGCTGGCGCCAACCATCGAATACCGGGCCTCGACCGGCCCTGCCCCGGCCGCCTAAAAGCACGGGCCAGGCCTCTAAAGACGCCGGGCCCGCTGATCCCAGTTGCTAGATGGGGCTGCCGAACTCGCGGATTCTAATTCCGGTGAAGTCCGCCGGGCCGCCGTCGGCGTAAAACGAGATACCGGTGTCGACGTCGGCGAAATGCACTTGCTGCGACAGCACCGTGTGCCCGGCGTTCACGAACACTTCGACGCTCTGTGTATCGACGAAGATGCGCAGGTGCACCGATCTCGCGTTGGCGTCAATAGGCGCGGCAGCACGCGAGTAAGGCGCGAGCGAGTAGCCGTTCTGGTCCGAGGGCGCACGGTCGACGTAGAGCTCGTCGCCGTACTTGCCAACGTTCGTATGACGCAATCCGTCTAGTGAGCGGCCTACAGAGACCCCAACGTTCGTAGCCGCGTCCCATGAGATGTCGAGCTCGAGCTCGTAGGCGCGCCCACTCCACGGCAGCACGGAACTGCCGTTGACCGTGCGATCAGGGAACGTGGTGGTCGCGGTGGCGTAGCCCGAGAGCGCCTCAACGGGGGCGCTGAGCAGGCTGTACCAGCTGCCCGATTGGTGCTCGAGCCGCAGTTCCCGCACGATCGAGTTCTGCCCGTTGTACCCGTCGGATGCATCGGTGGGTACGTCCCGGGCCGCGTACTTCCAGTTGTTCATCCAGGCGATTGCAAGGCGTTTTGTCTCGGGCGCCTCAACCGATGGCCACGTGACAGCTGCGTACCAGTCCCAGCCCCAGTCGAGCCACTGCGGTGTGAGGTTGCCGGCAATAAACGCCGTGCCGTTCCAGGCGCCAGTCCAATACGCATAGGTCATCGGTAGGCCGATGCTGTAGGCATCCATGCTCGCGCCGAGCACCCAATGCCGTGTGCCGTCGCCAGCGGTCATCTCGAACAGATCGGGGCACTCGATCCCGCCGAGCGCATGGTTCGGGTAGTCGAAGTTGGATTTCCACTGCCAATTCCGCAGGTTCGGCGAGGTGTAAAAGGCCGCGTAGCGTGCCCGTCCGATCACGCACACCCATTCGCTGCGCATCTCGTCCCAATGGATCTTGGGGTCGCGAAACCACTCTGCGTTTTCGATCTCGGCTGGTGTCGCGGCAGTGCGGCCGTCGGTGTTGGCGATCACCGGGTCGGGGAGGGCGGTGAAGGTGTAGCCGCCGTCGGTGGACCAGTAGAGGTACTGCTCCTGATACTTGCGGATCCCGTCGGTGGGCTGTGTCGCGAGTGCGATCACCGCCCCGGCGCCGAAGCCGGCGGTGTTGGCGGCGTCGACGACGGCCGATCCCGACCACACCGGGAAATCGGGCTGCAAGGGCATCACCACGCCGTGGTGGGTGAAAGACACGCCATCACTGGTCGTGGCGTGGTCCCATCCGCCCGGGCCATTATTCTGCCCGGAGTGCAGGTAGTAGAGCTGATAACCGCCGTTGGTATACACGGGGCGTTGCGGGTCGCACAGCCAGCCCGAGGGCGGAGTCATGTGATAGACCGCCCGCAGGGATGACTGGGCGTGCGCTGCCGGTAGGGCGCTGCCAGCGAAAAGGGTAAGTGCCCCGACGCCTGCACCCTGCAGGACAGTGCGTCGTGAGGTTTCGTGCCTCATAAATTGGTTTCCTCTCAAGGTTCGGCGGGCGCCATAGCCAGCTGAACGTGGTGGTAGCGGAGGCGCATAGGGGTGTGGGACATGGGAAGGTCCCGGGCAGCAGTGCGCGCTCTTCGGAGTGAGAAACGTCGACCGGTGTCCCTGAAACTGCCGTCCGTTAGTTGGCGACGGGCGTGGGACTCACCGGTTACGCAGGACGATAGTCCGATCCGGAGGCCGTGGTCAAGCGTTTAATCACCAGGTTGTCACTTTCTCAGGACGGCTCGGTGTATTAATGGTCCTCCTGGGCTGGGAGCGCCGGAAGCAAAAGAGAAAGTTTGCTAAAACGCTTGATCACCACACGCATTAACGCTACCTTCCTAGTGATCAAACGCTTTAGCAGAATGGACATCAGCGCAGATGAAACGCTCAGTCTTCTTCCAGCCCAACCACGGATGGGTTGGGGACCTTATCCCCTTCGAGAAGGATGGAGAGTTCTGGCTCTTCTACCTTCACGAAGACCGCTCGGATCCGAAACCCGGGACCTCATGGAACCTCGTCACCACTAAGGACCTCACGCAGTTTGAGGACCATGGCGTTTCCTTGCATCACGGCAGCGAAACCGATCTGGACTTTAATGCCTACACGGGCAGTATCGTCGTCGACGATACCGGCATCCACCACCTGTTCTACACAGGCCAGAACCCCCGGAATCTCGGCCCTGACGGTCTGCCCCTGCAGCTGGTCATGCACGCCTCGAGCACGGATGGCATGCAGACGTGGGTGAAGCACCCGGAACTCACGTTTGGCGCTCCGGAGGGGTATGAGTCCGGGGACTGGCGGGATCCCTTCGTGTTCCGCGATGAAAGCAGGCACCAGTGGCGGATGCTGTTGGCGGCACGGCATTCCGACGGGCCAGAACGGCGCCGGGGTGTCATTGCCCAGTGCGTGTCCGGTGACCTGATGACCTGGCAGCACACCGAGCCCTTCTGGGATCCACGCCGCTACATTACGCATGAATGCCCCGACGTCTTCGCTTGGGGCGACTGGTGGTACATGGTGTACTCCGAATTCTCGGAATCGTTCACTACCCGGTACCGCATGGCCAAGAGCCCCGACGGGCCCTGGACCGTACCGAACCTGGACAGCATCGACGGCCGCGCGTTCTACGCCTCCAAGACAGCAGAGCGCGAGGGGCGCCGCTTCTTCTTCGGCTGGATCGCCAGCAAGGAAGGCGACACCGATCAGGGACCTTGGCAGTGGGCCGGCACGATGGCCGTGCTGGAAGCCCGCCAAAATCCGGACGGAACCCTGGGATTTTCCTTCGCCGATGAACTCGTGGGCAGCTTCTGGGAGGACATCCCGGTATCCCTGACCAACGACCTGCCGACACGGCTGGGCGTACCGGACGGGTATGCCGCTGTCATATCCGACGAAGAACTGCCCAGCCAGTTTTACACCAAGGCAGTGTTGGACATCGCCCCTAACACCACCGAATGCGGGCTGTTGCTGCGCTCCAGCCAGGACGGGGACCAGTCCTACATTCTGCGCTTGGAACCGAAACGTGGCCGGCTCGTCTTCGACCGCTGGCCACGGGCCATCACAGGAGAGGCCCAATGGCACGTGTCCGGGGACGTTCCGTTCGACATCGAGCTGGAGCGCCCGTGCGACCTTGCTCCGGGCGAGCACACCCTGGAGGTCATCGTCGACGGCGACCTGTGCGTCGCCGTCGTCGACCGGCAGGTAGCTCTCAGCACCCGGGTCTACGACCTGCCCGCGGGACGGATCGGCCTTTTCACCGGCGAAGGATCCGTCACGATCACCGAACTTGAGATCCGTAAGCGCACCGACACCTGAATATCCCCACCCCAACCTCTGTTCAATCAAGGGAGATTGCCGCAATGAAAAAACTAATCCGTGCTGCCGCCGTCGCCGCCGTCGCAGCCTTGGCATTGACAGCCTGCGGCGGCGGAGGGACCAGTGACCCTTCCAACGTCAGCCCCACCGGGGAGATCAAAGCCCGTGAAATCTCGTGGCTGCTTTCCCGGCCGGCTGACGGCGCCGTCATCAACATCATGAAGAAGCTCGCGGACGAGTACGCCAAAGACCACCCGGGCTTCGCGCTGAACCTCGTCACCACACCCGACCGGCCCTCTTACATCCAAAAGCTTGAGACGCTGGCCGCAGCCAACAAACTCCCCGAGCTCTTCGACACCGATGCCACGCCTTTCGCCCAACAGCTGGCCAAACAAGGGAAAATGGTCGACGTCGAAAAGTTGCTGAAGTCCCTGGACGTCTACGACGACTACCGGCCCAGCGCGCTGGACTATCAACGGTTCGACGACGGGTCCCTGAATATGATTCCGTTCCAGTTCGAGCTGGAGTTCATCTGGTACAACAAGGCCCTGCTGCAGAAGGCCGGGGTCTCCGTGCCGAAGTCCCTCGATGACATCCCCGCCATGTGCACCGCCCTGCGCGCGGCCGGCATCACACCTATTGCCATCGACGGCCAGGACCAATGGCCTCTGGAGCGGTATATCGCCTACCAGCCCTTCCGTGAAGCCGGGCCGGACTTCATTCAGAAGCTCAAGAAGGGCGAAGCAAAGTTCTCTGACCCCGCAGGCCAGAAGAGCGTCGAATGGCTGGCTTCGCTCGGCAAGGCGAAGTGTTTCCAGGACGGCTTCTCATCCCAGGGCTACTCCGATGCCCAGAACCAGTTCACCTCGGGACAGGCAGCAATGTACAACATCGGTACCTGGGAACTGCCAAGCCTGGCGACGGACAAGCTGAATCCTGAAGTGCGTAAGGACATCGACTTCTTCACCCTGCCCACGACTGCAGGATCCGTCACGGCCGCAAATGAGTTCGTCTCCCCGTCCGGGATCGGCATGGCCGTCAACTCCAAGACCTACGACCCGCTCGTGAGTGACTTCCTGAAGTTCGCCCTGACGAAGTACCCGTCCGAATACGCGGCCACCGGTGCACTGTCGCCGACCACGAACGTCGAGACGGCCGTACCGGCCAACGCCACGCCCTTGTACAAGAAGGCCTTGGAGAAGGCCAACGACCTCGGGGTAAAGCAGGCCATGCCGTGGGACACGCAGCTCGACCCGACCACCAACGGCAGGCTGCAGCAGGAGCTCGTGCTCCTGGTCCAAGGCAACATCACGCCCGAACAGTTCACCAGCACGATGGACAGCACCATCGCGCAGAACGCCCCGAAGTTCTTCAAGTAATCACAGCGGTGGGGGCTACGGCCCCCACCCGAAAGGCCCAGCCATGCTCCCCAACAGGTCACGACTCTCTGTCCTGGTCTTCCTGCTCCCACCCCTGCTGCTGTACGGCGTCGCAGTGCTGTTCCCCATCATGCAGTCGCTGTTTCTTAGCTTCTTTTCCTGGAACGGCATCAGCGACATGGAGTTCGTGGGGCTCGCCAACTACGTGCGGATGCTCACGGCAGACGACATCTTCTGGCGCTCCTTCTTCAACGCCCTCGGTTATCTCGCCATCTGCCTGGTCCTGCAGCTCGGCGGCGCCCTGCTCGTCGCCAGCCTCCTCACCTCAATGCGACGCGGCCGCGAGCTCATCAAAACTCTCTATCTCCTGCCGGCCGTGATCTCCACAGTTGCTATCGCGTTCCTCTTCGTGCGCATCTACTCGATCGAACCGGTGGGCCTCCTCAACCAGCTCCTGCACTGGATCGGCCTCGGCGCTTTTGAACGCCCCTGGCTCTCGGACATCAACAGCGTCCTCACCGCAGTATCGGCCCCGGAAGGCTGGCGGTTCACCGGCCTTTACATGCTCATCATCTACGCGGCGCTGCTGTCCGTCCCGCAGGAACTGGAGGAAGCCGCCCGCCTCGACGGCGCCTCGCGGTGGCAACTGTTCACCAAGATCCGCTTCCCGCACATCATGCCCGTCTGGATCACCACCACGATCATGGCAACCACTTACGGCCTGCGCGGATTCGACATCCCGTACCTCATGACAAACGGCGGCCCCGGACAGTCCTCGGAGCTCCTGACCACCTACATGTACAAGACGGCTTTCACGAGCACCGACTTCGGATACGCCAGCACCATCGCCGTCTTCATCGTCGTCGAGTGCCTGGTCGCCGTCGGGCTCATTCTCTTCATGCTCAAACGAAAGGCGGACGCATGACCGCGCCAGCAGCTCCTGTTACAAGGCCCCTCCCGGCCCCATCAGACAGCCCGCCGCCCCTCCGCAGGCGGCGGCCGCCCAGCCTCCACAGCACGCTGTCAAAGGTGATCATCGCCCTCATCGTCATCGTGCAGGTCTACCCTCTGGCCTGGCTCTTCATCACGAGCCTGCGCACCGAACATGACTTCGCGACCGGCGACCCTTTCGCGCTCCCCAAGGCGATCACCTTCGATAACTACGCCCGCGCCTTCGAAACGGGCAACCTCGGAATGAACATCCTCAACAGCTTCATCGTCACGATGGGCGCCAACCTCCTGATTGTGCTCCTGGGCATGATGGCCGCCTACGCCCTGCAGGTCCTCGGCTTCCGCTTCAGCAAATTCATCCGCAGCCTTTTCCTGATCGGCATCATCGTGCCTGTGCAGATCGCGCTTGTGCCGCTCTTCATCGACTACTCGACCATCAACCTGCTCGACACGTACCCATCGATGATCATCCCCCTGGCCGGCTTCGCCCTTCCGATGTCGATCTACCTTTTCTCCTCGTTCTTTGAGTACATCCCGCGGGAAACGTACGAGGCAGCCTCTCTTGACGGAGCAGGCCCGTACCGCATCTTCGGACTTATCACCCTCCCCCTTTCGGTGAATACCGTCGTGACAGTCGTGCTGGTCAACAGCATCTTCATCTGGAACGACTTCATTTTCGCCAACACCTTCGTCCTCTCCGAGGAACTGAAGACCATTCCGCTGGGCCTGCAGAACTATATCGGCGCGATGGGCAAGACTGACTGGACAGCCACGTTCGCGGCCGTCTGCGTCACCATCACGCCCCTGCTGCTGGTGTTCCTCGTGCTGAACAAAGCAATGATCCAAGGCCTGGAAAGTGGGGCGACGAAGGGATGACGGCCATGGCAGACGGATATACTCCTGATGGAGGGCACATGATTTCGCAGGAGAAAAATTCAGGCAAAGCGGCCACCCCCGACGTTCCTGTCAGAACGGGCACCGCCCATCCAGTCACCCTCCGCGAGGTTGCTGAAGCAGCCGGCGTGTCCACCGCCACCGTCTCGCTGGTCATCAACAAGAAGAAGAATGCCCGCATTGCGGATGAGACGCGGCAACGAGTCAACGACGCGATCCGGCAGCTCGGTTACCGACCCAACGCATTGGCCAAGACCCTGGTCAGCGGCACGTCACGGTTCATCGGGCTGGTCGCAGATGGCGTGGCCACCACCCCCTTCGCCGGCCAGATCATCCACGGCGCCCAGGACGAAGCCTGGAAACACGGGTACGCCCTTCTTATCGCCAACACCGAAGGCAACCGCGAGCTTGAAAAGGACGCCATCGCCATGATGCTCGAATACAAGGTGCGCGGAATCCTCTACTCCACCTGGTTCCATCGGCCAACCGACATCCCGGACACCTTGCGCGAAGCGGACTTCGTCCTCGTCAACTGCTTCTCTCCAGAGCCTGGGGCGGCCCGCGCCGTCGTACCCGACGAAGTACAGGGTGGGCACTCCGCCACTGAAATCCTGCTTCGCGGCGGCCACCGGCGCATCGCTTTCATCAATGCCACCATCCCCGCACCTGCCAAGGACGGCCGGCTACAGGGCTACAAGAATGCCCTGGAGGCTGCCGGAATTCCATTCGACTCCGACCTGGTGATGGAAGCCTATCCGGATCAGGAAGGTGGATACGGCGCTACCGACGAACTGCTCAAGCGCCACGTCACAGCCGTGTACTGCTACAACGACCGTATGGCCATGGGACTTTACGACGGCCTGCGGGAAAATGGGCTCTCCATCCCGGACGACATCGCCGTGGTGGGTTTCGATAACCAGGAAGTAATCGCCGCTCACCTTCGCCCCCCGCTGTCCACGGTTTCCCTGCCCCATTACGAACTCGGTGCGGCAGGAGTGCGCATGCTGCTGGGCCTGGACGGCGCACCGAATGCCTCCGCCGTGAAGATCGCCTGCCCCGCAATTGAGCGCGCTTCTGTTGCTCTTCACTCACCGGCATAGGTTCTAAACACCCGCGACGGCGGCGCGTCCCCTGAGTGGGGGCGCGCCGCCTCGGGTCCGGGATCAGCGCAACCCCCTGAGCTGAGAAACCCTCAGATCCCTTTCTGTGACCCATTGCACATCGAAACGTTTGCGTCTACTATCGAAACGTTCGCGCAAACGTTTTTCTTGAAGGAGGCGCAGTGGCAACCATCGTCGATGTCGCATCACTTGCCGGTGTTTCGACGTCCACTGTGTCGCACGTCCTCAACGAAACCCGGCACGTCGAACCCGAGACCAAGGCCCGCGTCATGAGTGCGGTGCAGGCGACGGGCTACCGGCGGGACGTGCTGGCCCGTTCCATGCGCCGCGCCAGGACAGACTCCATCGGCCTCGTTGTTTCGGACGCCGGGGAGCCGGCCTTTGCGGACATGGTGCACGGAGTGGAGGAGGCCGCAGCGCAGCTCGGCCTGTCCCTGCTGCTGGCGAACTCGGCGGAAGATCCCGCCAGGGAGCGCGCCGCGGTGGAGGCACTGCTGGACCGCCGCGTGGACGGCCTGATCATCGCGCGGGCAGCCGGCTCACAAGCCGGGCTGCTTGAGCGGATCCGGAACGAAAAGAAGCCCCTGGTGCTGCTGGACCGGCTCGCGGACCTGGAAGTGGACCAGGTGGGGGTGAACAACCAGGCCGCCATGGCAGCCCTGGTTGACCACCTCACCGACCGCGGCCACGAACGGATCATGCTCATCTCGGGCGATCTGCGGGTCTCATCGCTCCGCGAGCGCCATGACGGTTTCCGCGCCGCCATGGCCAAACGCGGCCTGGAGGTACCGGCCAGCCTGCTGTGCGAAGGAACGGTCACAGCCCAGACGACCTTTGACCGGGTCCGGCCGCTGCTTGACGGCTCCGCCGCCGCGGGTCCGACGGCGATCCTGGCCTGCAGCACCGTGTTGGCGGCGGGAGCCCTCCGTGCAGTCCAGCACCAAGGGCTGAAAGTACCCGGGACCATGGCCTTCGCCACGTTCGACGGCTTTACCTACCCGGACCTGTTCCAGCCCCAGATCACCACGGTACGCCAACCGGCTTTCCAGCTCGGCGAGAACGCCGTGGGTCTACTGATGCGGCGCCTCGAGGACCCCTCCGCCCCCACTAAGATCCTGCGGCTCGAATCCGAGATCGAGTTCCGCAGCTCCACCGAACAACACCTCCACCAGTAACTGCTCTACAAACCCCATCGCATCCCATCAGCGCATCCGCGCCGCATGCAAAGGAGCATCACATGAGAAAAACAGTCCGCACCACCATCGCCTCGGCGGCAGCCGCGGCCCTGCTGGCCCTCACCGCCTGCGGAAGCGCCACGGATTCCGCCGCACCGGCGGCAGACGGCCCCTACTCCGCCCCCGCGAAGGACATCACCGCCACCATCTCCGTTTCGAACTGGGGCGACCCGGGAGACAAAGCCGTGTACGACGGCGTCGCCGAACGCTTCAAGGAGAAGTACCCCCACGTGACGGTGAACAACAACTTCACCCCCATCACCACCTGGACCGAATACGTGAACAAGCTCGTCACGCAGGCCGCCGCCGGGCAGGCCCCGGACGTCATCAACATCGCCACCGAAGGTGTGGAGCTCGGCCTGGCCAACGAGCTGTTCACACCCCTGGACGGCTTCCTCAAGAACGACCCCGAAGCCGCATCCCTGCGCAAGGACATCGACCCGAAGCTGCTCGAAGGGTTCAGCAAGGACGGCTCCACCTACCTGATGCCCAACACGTTCAACACCATGGTGATCTACTACAACACCAAGATGTTCGAGGCGGCAGGAATCGAGCGGCCCAGCGATGACTGGACCTGGGACGACTTCCTGGCGATCGCCAAGAAGCTGACCACCGGTTCAGGCGCCAACAAGGTCTACGGCTTCGCCATGCCGTACTACTCCTTCGGCATCACCCCGTGGCTGTACTCCAACGACACGTCGATGATGAGCGAGGACCTGCAAACCGCCCAGCTGACCGACGAAAAGGTCAAGGAAACGGTGGGCTGGGTCCGCGACCTTGTCACGGAGCACGGAGTGTCGCCGCAGCCCAAGGGATCTGACCCGTACCAGCTGTTCCCTGCCGGCAAGGCAGCCATGACCGGCGCCGGGCACTTCGTCACCGGCGGGTTCGAAAAGGCAGGCTTCGAAGACTACGACATCCTCCCGTGGCCGAAGGGAACCACCAAGTCCACGGTATTCGGCGCCGGAGCATTCGCCGTCTCCAAGACCTCCAAGAACCCGGAGCTGTCCTGGGAGTTCATCAAGATGCTGACCGACCAGCAGACGCAGAAAAAATGGGCCGACGCCGGCGCCGCCGTGCCGTCCACCAAGACTGCCGCTTCATCACCGGAGTTCCTGGCCTCCCCCAAGCACGCTGCGGAGTTTTACAACTCCCTCTCCTACGCCAAGCCGGTAGCCGCCCCCCGCGCCTACAACGTGCTGGATCCGGCGTTCATGCGGGCCATGGACGAGATCATGTCCGGCCAGGACATCGGCTCCTCACTGGAGAAGGCCCAAAAGGACGTTGAGGAGGCACTGCAGCAATGACACTGACCGCCCCCACAACCCAGCTGCCCCCTGCGCCCCCAACAGGGCACGGGGGCCGCCCCGGGCACCGCAGCGCGGCCCGCCGCCGGGAAGCCCTCACCGGGTACGCGTTCACGGCACCCACCGTCATCGGGTTCCTGGTTTTCGTCCTGGGACCCCTGGTGGCTGCCCTCTACCTGAGCCTCACCAAGTACAACATCCTGACGGCACCCAAGTTCGTCGGCCTCGACAACTACATCCGCATGTTCCGGGACGAACGCCTGGCCACAACGTACGGCAACACGGTCATCTACGTGGGTGCCGCCGTCGTCCTCATCAACGGTTTCGCGCTCCTGTTCGCCGTCCTGATCAACCAGCGGCTCCCCCGGGCCCTGACATACGTCTTCCGCTCGGCGTACTTCTTCCCGTACCTGGTTGCCCTGGTCTACGTGTCCATCATCTGGCAGGCGCTGTTCCAGAAGGACACCGGCATCCTGAACTACTACCTCACCGCCATGGGCGGGGAACGGATCGACTGGCTCAACAGCTCCGAGTTCTCCAAGGCATCCGTGATCATCGTGGACACCTGGCGGAACGTGGGGTTCGCCATGCTGATTTTCGTGGCGGCCCTGCAGGAAGTCCCCAAGGACATGGTGGAGGCCGCCCGCATGGACGGTGCCAATGAGTGGCAGGTCTTCCGCCGGATCGTCCTGCCGATGATCAGCCAGGCCACGTTCTTCAACATCACCATCACCATCATCGGCGCGTTCCAGATCTACGAATCGATCATTGTGCTCACCCGGGGAGGCCCGGGTGACGCCAGCCGCAGCGTGGTGATGTACATCGCCGAAGTGGCCTTCAACAAGTTCGATATGGGCTACGCCTCAGCCATCGCGGTAACACTGTTCCTCATCATCATGCTGGTGACGCTGCTGCAGTTCCGCCTTCGAAAGTCATGGGTGAACAATGAGTAACCTCAACGTCCCGGTCCTCCCCTCCCGCAAAAGCAACGAAAAAGCCGTACGACGGCGGCCCGGCGTCGGGAAGTCCGTTTCAGTTGCGCTGCTGGTCATCGGTGCGGTGGGGATGATCGCCCCGTTCCTCTGGATGTTCACCACGTCGCTTCGGGACGCCAGCCACGCGTACGACCTGCCGCCGCAGTGGCTGCCCACCGAATGGGACTGGTCCAACTACGCCGCGGCAGTCAGCGGGCCAGTGCCCATCCTGCGGAACATGCTCAACAGCGCCGTCATCGCCATCGCCGTCAGCATCGGCATGATCATCACGGCGCCGATGGCCGGCTATGCCTTCGCCAAGCTGGAGTTCCCCGGCCGCAACTCCATCTTCGTGGGCCTGCTGTCCTCGCTGATGGTTCCGGCACAGGTGACCATCATTCCGCTGTTCCTGCTGATGCGGACCTTCGGTCTGCTGGATAACCCTCTTAGCCTGATCCTGCCGGGGATCACCGGCGCGCTTGGCGTCTTCCTGCTGCGGCAGTTCTTCCTGGGGCTGCCACAGGAAATCATCGACGCTGCCCGCATGGACGGAGCCACCGCCTGGCAGACGTACCGGCTGATCGCGCTGCCGCTGGCCAAGAACGCCGTGAGCACTCTGGGCGTCATCACTTTCCTGGGCAGCTGGAACGCCTACTTCGCGCCGTCGATCTTCCTCAACAGCACGGACACCGCCACCCTGCCGCTGGGCCTGGTCCTGATGCTCGGCCCTTATGGTGCCGGGAACGTGGCCCAGGTGATGGCCGCAACCACCATCGCCATCGCCCCCGCGCTCATCGTCTTCCTCGTGGCCCAGCGATGGATCATCGCCAGCCTCACCCAATCAGCCGTCAAGGGCTAACCACCACCTCTCTTACGAAAGGCACCACTCCCATGGCATCATCGCCCCGCTCCGGCCTGCTCTCGAGCCTGACAAAGCTCTCCACCGCCCGCACGGCCCGCGCCTCCAGCTGGGACCAGTCCGGCCGGAACCGCGACAACTGGATCGTCATGCCCGGCGAGGAGCGTGTCCTTGCAGACATCGAGGGGCCGGGCGCCATCACCCACATCTGGATGACCCAGTCCTGCCGGATCCAGCCCGGCCCCGGCCAGATCTCCCCGGAACTCGTGGGCGTACCCATGCTCGAAATCCACAACGCCCTGGGCGTCAGCTGGGAAGTGGTGGACCCGGACTACTACCGCAAGATCGTCCTCAAAATGTACTGGGATGACCAGGAGACGCCGAGCGTCATCGCACCTCTGGGTGACTTCTTCGGCCTGCTGAACTCCCTGTCCGGCTCCTACGACTCGCTGCCTCTCTCCGTCTCCGCGAAGGAAGGGGAGCTGAACACCTTCGGCGGCAGCGCGGCGTTCAACAGCTACTTCGAGATGCCGTTCAACTCCCGGGCAAGGATCGTCGTCGAAAACCAGAACGACATCCCCTACCTGCAGTACTTCTACATCGACTACGAGCTCTACACCGAGCCCCTGCCAGAGGACACCGCCTACTTCCACGCCCACTGGCGCCGGCAGAAGCCCAACGCCGGCTGGGGCCCGGACCTGCAGACCAACAGCATCGAGGTGGCCATCCCCAACCTCTCGGGGGACGACAACTATGTTGTCCTGGAAACCGAAGGACAGGGACACTACGTGGGGTGCAACCTGGCCGTGCGCCACTTCCAGGGCTCCTGGTGGGGCGAGGGCGACGACATGATCTTCATCGACGACGACACCTGGCCGCCCAGCCTGCACGGCACGGGCATGGAGGACTACTTCGGCCACGCCTGGGGCATGCAGCACAACGCCTTCCTGATGAACGGCACCATGGTCCACGAAGAAAACGTGCCCGGCTTCCACCACAGCTACCGCTTCCACATGACGGATCCCATCAGGTTCCAGAAGCGCATCAAGGTCACGTTCGAGCACGGCCACGCCAACCACCTCTCCGACGACTGGTCCTCCACCGCCTACTGGTACCAGACACTCCCCTCCCCCGTTCTGGACATCGACCCCGTGGAGGAACGCCTGCCGCTGCGGCCGCGTGAGCAGGTGGAAGAGCGCCCCCTCCCGGACCTGACGCCGGCCCAGCAGGCCGCCCGCGATGCCTCGGCTGCGCGGATGAAGCAGTTCACCGAAACGCGGGACGCGGTCCGGAACGAGCGCAGGGCAGAAATCGACGCATGGGAGAAGGCCAACGCCGAGCAGGCGCGGGAAGTCCGGCAACGCTTCCTGGCCGCCAACAGCGTCCTGGCCCAGTAACCCCACAATCCCCGAAAAGCAGAAAAGGATCAGCATGAACATGCAGGAACCGCGGCCCGCCTTCCACTTCACAGCCGCCGAAGGGTGGATCAACGATCCCCTTGGAATGACCTGGAAGGACGGCCAGTACCACCTCTTCTACCAGTACGTTCCGGGCCGCACCACGTGGGCCTCCAACTGCCACTGGGGCCACGCCACCTCCCCGGACATGATCGCGTGGACCGAGCAGGGCGTCGCCGTGGCGCCCGGGGACGGGGACGACGGCGTCTGGTCGGGTTCCATTGTCACCGGCGAGGAAGGTGCCGTGACCATGTTCTACACGTCGGTCACCGAGCCGGACATTGGCGTCGGCACCGTCCGCACTGCAACTCCGGACGACGCCTCTTGGACCTCGTGGACCAAGGGTGCGAAGCTGATGACCGCGCCGGATCTTGGCGTGGTGGCTTACCGGGACCCGTTCGTTTTCCGCGATGGCGGGCAGTGGCGGATGTTCGTGGGCGCCGGGCTGGAGGGCGGAACCGCAGCGGCTATTTCCTACAGTTCCCCGGACCTGGCGCAGTGGACGCTGGACGGCATCGCCGCACAGCGCACCGGCACGGAGACGGACCCTGTTTGGACCGGCACCATGTGGGAATGCCCCCAACTGTTTGAGATCGGCGGCTCCCACGTCCTGGTCACCTCCGTCTGGGAGGACGACGTGCTGCATTACGTGGCCTACGGTGTGGGAACCTACTCCGACGGGAAGTTCACCGCCCGTTCCTGGGGTCAGCTCAGCTTCGGCAAGAGCTACTACGCGCCGTCGTTCTTCCGGGACAAGGACGGTGCCCCGTCGCTGATTTTCTGGATCCGCGGCGTAGTCAGCCCCGACGGACAGTGGGCCAGCGCGCTGAGCATTCCGCACACGCTGACCCTCGACGGTGACACGCTGGTGGCCACCCCGCACCCCGACCTCGCGCAGTATTCCCAGCCGGGGCACCTGGAGCAGATGGGCGCCACGGTTTTCGAGACCGTGCTCGACGGCGGCGGGGACCTGCGGTGCACCGTCACCGCCGGGACGGCCATCCGCCTCGCCACCCTGGACGGTCCCCTGGCCACCATGCGGCACGACGGGAAAGGCATCCGCGTGACGGCTGCCGGGAACGCCGATTTCGCCGACGCGTTTCTGCCGGCGGACGCGGGGGCCGGACTCCGGGTGATCATCGACGCCGGCGTGCTGGAACTCTCCGGCAGGCAAGGAATCATGGCGGTCCCGCTGCCCGTCATGGACTCGCCGGTGACGCTGACCGTGAGTGGTGCCTCCGGCACGCCCCTGCTGCACACGGTGACGAGGCCGGCGCCTCGGGCGGCGGACCTGCATCTTGCTGCCACGTCCCTGCCGTACCTCCTCGGCTAGCCCCGAACCCCTGCCGGCCGTGAACCTTCCTTCGTGGAGGCTGCGGCGGCAGGGGAAACCGGGAGACCAGCGGCGGTTAGTTGGAGGGGAAGTTGTAGGAGGCGCCGGAGAATTGGTCAGCTTCGGGCCAGCGGGAGGTGACGACCTTGCCGCGGGTGTAGAAGGAGACGCCTTCGGGGCCGTAGATGTGCTTGTCGCCGAAGAGCGAGGCCTTCCAGCCGCCGAAGGAGTGGTACGCCACCGGGACGGGCAGCGGCACGTTGATGCCGACCATGCCCACGCTCACGGAGCGCTGGAACTTCCGCGCGGAAGCGCCGGAGGAGGTGAAGATGGCGGTGCCGTTGCCGTAGGGGTTGGAGTTGATCAGCCTGATCCCGGCGTCCAGGTCCTCCACACGGACCACCACGAGGACGGGTCCGAAGATTTCCTCGGTGTAGGCCGTCATCTGGGTCGTCACGTGGTCGATCACGGTAGGGCCGACCCAGAACCCTTCCTCGTGGCCGGGGACCACGAGATCGCGGCCGTCCACCACCATGGCAGCGCCGGCCTGTTCGGCCTCAGTGACGATCCGCACGATGCGTTCCCTGGATTCCGGAGTGATGACCGGACCCATCTCGGCGCCGGGGGCCGTGCCGTTGTCAACCTTCACGGCCAGGGCACGCTCCTGGACCTTCTTCACCAGCAGGTCAGCGGCATCCCCGACGGCGACCGCCACGGAGATCGCCATGCAGCGCTG